>CALBJK010000139.1 GCA_937892695.1 uncultured Prevotella sp. | reverse complement strand
AAAGCATTCCTGCATATGCGGACTTACGGAGTACTGGGTTTGGTGCCAATGTTATGCGTGCATTACACGTATTTGTGTTATTACCTTCTCCTGCTCTATCTAAAACAGATAATGCTTCTCTTACAGTTTTTGCCTTTACCTTATAAGGTCGCATCATATTTTCCAAATCCAGAAGAGATTTTAATCCATTCCTGAACCCTATGAAAAAGACTCGTTCTCTCGCTTGGGGAACATCAAAATCGGAAGCATTAAGAACTATAAAATTCACTGAATATCCTAATTGTTGGAATCTACGCAACAGTTCGGTTCTAATATTTGCCCATTTTCCAAGAGTCGCCAAAGCTTTTACATTTTCCATGACGAATGCTTTGGGGTGAACCAGCTCTATTGCTTTAGCATAACTCCATACTAACTGGCTTCGTTCGTCATTAACATCCATTTTGCCAGCAACTGAAAAGCCTTGACAGGGTGGACCTCCAATTAGGAGGTCTATATCACTAAAATCTGAAAGAGATGGAAGTAATGAATTTATATCACCCTGATGAATGTGATTTCCGATGTTTTGGGCATAAGACTCACATGCATCTTTTTTCATGTCATTAGCCCAAAGAATTTGAGCACCTGCATAAATAGCACCAATATCCAAGCCACCAGCTCCAGAAAAGAGCGATATGGTTTGAATAGTGTTGGTAGCTGATTTTTCTTTTAAACTCTTCATGTCGTTCGATAATTACAACCTGTTATTTATACTTCCACGTTTATGGCAATGACTACTTGCATATTTTTAATCTATCCTTTTGCAATCGTTTCTTGAGCATAATAGAGCACGGCAGCATCGTCCAAATTCTTGCTAAGAAGATAGACATTGTGCGACCACGGCAAAAGTGCTACGCTCCGTAGCACTTTTTCATTGCTATCCTTATACCGAAGATAAAAGTTCCTCATATTCCATAGCTGACGTGTCGAGACTCCCATTTTCGTGAAGCGTTGTTTCAAGTCGACGGACAGCTGTTTGAACACGCTGTCACCATACCCACTTTCGATTTTGCGCTCATAGAGCAACTTGCCTATCTGCCAATAGGCCGACGAGACACATCCGTTGACATGCTTTGCTATGGATGTGCGTGCATCTTCAATTACTGCGACGGCCTGTCGCAGTATTGAGCGGTAGTTCTCTTGAACTACGGTCTGCAGATTGCGGTTTTCTTCTTTCATTATTTCTTCATCAACTGGGTTTGTCAACTAATAAGTAGTGGAATCGGCTTACAGAACATCTGCTACGTTGTACAGGATTGCACAGACCTGTTACAATTAACAATGCAAATATACGAAATTCTATTTCCATACACGAATTTCAAATACAAACTTATAGAAAATGATTTTCACTCTGATCGAACACAAATGATAATATATTAGCAGGAGCGAAAATCGGAATCCAGAACTTAACTTACAAATTGTAACCGTTTTTCTGAAAAACACCGGGAAAACAGACTATCACGAGTGATGGAAAGAGAACGCCAACCCGTCATAACTCGCGCGAAAATCAAGGAACAAGAATCGAACACGAAATACGCCAAATATGACGATTTGGATCCTAAAATAGAACAGATTGACAGTCAAGAACTTACGCGATCAGAAAGAATTTACGCTGCATAAACAGTAGAAAAATATGCAGAAAACAGCCCCAAATAGAGTTTTTTCACACGAAAAAGCAAGGCACTTCGAGCTGCTATATGCCTCATTTCATGTTCTAAAACGGGGCATATTGCATTCTGATATGCCGCATTTCAGAAAATTGAAGCCATGAAACGGTTACAAAATTCGTATTTTTACATTTGTCAACCTCTATTTCGTAATTTCATATTATCAAAACTTTTTACCAAAACAGAGCCTGTTTTCATAGTTTCAGATTGTAAGCATGGTACGGAATCGATAATTATATTTGTAAGCGTAATGCCGCCCTCCGGTAGAGACGCCACTCCGGTGCGTCTCCCAAGAAAATGAGTACAAGCAATTCTACGTTTGGATGGCATTCTGTTTGGGAGACGCACCGGAGTGACGTCTCTACTAGGAGGGTGGCATTACGCTTACAAATATAGTTTGTTTCATATTCGCACCCCCGGGCATCCAGCGTAGAGACACTCCGGTGTGTCTCACAAAAAGATGTGTCCGAATGTGGCTGCAAAAATCCAATCCTTTCCCATTATTTTGGCTGTACCGACAAATTTGCTTATTTTTGTACTCCGAACTGAATAACAAACAAAATAAACATAAAAGCAAGAAAAATATGGGAAAAATCATACTGACGGGCGACCGTCCTACCGGTAAGCTACATCTGGGTCACTACGTAGGGTCGCTGCGCCGCCGCGTAGAATTGCAGAACGAAGGCAACTACGACCGCATGTTCGTATTCATGGCCGACGTACAGGCTCTGACCGACAACGCCGACAACCCTGAGAAGATACGACAGAACATTCTCGAAGTGGCTCTCGACTACCTCGCTGCCGGACTCGACCCGCAGAAATGCACTCTCTTCATACAGAGTCAGATACCCGAACTGGCCGAACTGACAACCTATCTGATGAACCTCATCACCGTGTCGCGCGTACAGCGCAACCCGACGGTGAAAACCGAAATAAAGCTGCGCAACTTTGAGGCCAACATTCCGCTCGGCTTCTTCTGCTACCCCGTGAGCCAAGCAGCCGACATCACGCTGTTCAAAGCTACGACCGTGCCAGCCGGCGAGGACCAGGAACCTATGATCGAGGTGACTCGCGAGCTGGTGCGCCGCTTCAATTCTGTCTACTGCGACGTACTCGTAGAGCCTGAAATAATGCTGCCCGAGAATGCCACAGCCCGCCGTCTGCCAGGCACCGACGGCAAGGAGAAGATGAGCAAGAGTCTGGGCAACTGCATATATCTGTCCGACTCGGCCGACGAAGTGTGGCAGAAAGTGCGCTCTATGTACACAGATCCCGACCATCTGCGCGTCGACGACCCGGGTAAGATAGAGGGCAACACTGTCTTCACCTACCTCGACGCATTCTCTACAGAGAAGGACTTTGCCGACTACTGGCCAGAGTACAAAAACCTCGACGAGCTGAAAGACCATTACCGCCGGGGCGGACTGGGCGACATGAAGTGTAAGAAATTCCTCAATACTGTGCTCAATAATATACTCGAACCGATGCGCCAGCGTCGTCACGAGCTTGAACAGGACATTCCCGAGATATACAACATCCTGCGCCGGGGCACCGAGCAGGCCCGCGAAGTGGCCGCACAGACCATGCACGAAGTGCGCCATGCCATGCGCATCGACTACTTCGACGATGCCGAGCTGATACGCCAGCAATCGGAGAAATACAAGAAATAACAGATTCATCAATCCTAAATATGAAACAATCGTTTATTATGATGGCCTTAGCCGCAGCAGTGGCGTTGCCGCTACAGGCCAAGCAGAAAACAGGACAAACGGGTTATCCCGTGTCACAAGTGCCGTTTACATCAGTCAAGATTAGCCCCAACACTTTCTGGGGACAGCGCATCAAGGCCGCCCGTGAGGTGACTGTGCCTCTGGCTTTCAGCAAATGCCAGAGCCAGGGACGCTACGAGAATTTTGTCAGAGCAGCCCACCCTAGCGACAGCTACAACGTGGAGAAGCTCGAACCGCTGCCATTCGACGACACAGATGTCTACAAGACTATTGAAGGAGCGAGCTATCTGCTCCAGACCTATCCTGACAAAAAGCTCGAAGCCTATATCGACTCAGTGCTCAACATCGTGGCAGCAGCTCAGGAACCCGACGGCTATCTCTACACAGCCCGTACGATGAACCCCAAGCATCCGCATCCTTGGTCTGGACCGACACGGTGGTCGAAGGAGGAAGATCTCAGCCATGAGCTTTACAATCTCGGCCACCTGGTAGACGCGGCTTGCGCCCACTATCAGGCTACAGGCTCGAAGAAATTCCTCAACATAGCCGAACGCTATGCCGACTGCGTTATAAAAGAGGTAGGTCCGAAGCCCGGACAGGCATGTGTGGTACCTGGCCATCAGATAGCCGAAATGGCTCTGGCACGTCTCTATGTGCTCACCGGCGAGAAGAAGTATCTCGACCAGGCCAAGTTCTTCCTCGACTATCGCGGCAAGACAAAAATCAAGCAGGAGTACAGCCAGAGCTGGAAACCTGTCGTAGAACAGAGCGAAGCCGTAGGCCATGCCGTGCGCGCCGGCTACATGTATGCCGGAATGGCCGACGTGGCAGCCCTTACCGGCGACACCGCCTACATCAATGCTATCGGACGGATATGGGACAACATCGTATCGAAGAAGTACTACCTCACCGGCGGCGTGGGCGCACTCCACTGGGGCGAAGCCTTCGGCAAGAACTATGAACTGCCCAACCTGACGGCCTACAACGAAACTTGCGCCGCCATAGCCCAAGTGTATCTCAACTACCGCATGTTCCTGCTCCACGGCGACTCCAAGTATATCGACTGTCTCGAACGGTCGCTCTACAACGGCGTGATAAGCGGTATGAGCATCGACGGCGGACGTTTCTTCTACCCTAACCCACTGGCATGTGACGGTGTGTACCGGTTCAATGCCGACAACACCATCGAGCGTCAGCCGTGGTTCGGATGCGCCTGCTGTCCGAGCAATCTCTGCCGGTTCATCCCCTCGGTGCCGGGCTACATGTACGCCGTGAAGAACCGCGACGTGTATGTCAATCTCTTTGCCGGCAACACCTCGACTATCAATGTCGAAGGCAAACCAGTCGTGATGGAGACAACGACTCAGTATCCTTGGGACGGCGACATAAAGATACGCATGGCCAAGGTTTCGGCACGCGATTTCCGTCTGATGGTACGCATTCCGGGATGGCTTCAGGGCGAAGTTGTGCCCAGCGACTTGTATCGTTATAGCGACAATGTTAAGACCGGATACACCATCACCGTCAACGGTAAGGTTGTCAATACAGGCACTCTGGAGAAGGGCTACGCCGTGATAGACCGCCAGTGGAAGAAAGGCGACGTGGTACGCATCCACTTCGACATGACTCCGCGCACTGTTGTAGCCAACGCCAAGGTGAAAGAAGACATAGGACGTGCGGCCGTAGAACGCGGTCCGCTGGTTTACTGCGCAGAATGGAAAGACAACGATTTTGATGTCTTCAACTTCGTGATGGCCAAGAATCCGAAGTTTGAAGTAACCGACCACCCATCGCTGCTGAACGGCATCAAGGAGATAAGCGCAGCAGGTGAAGCTATCAACGAGGACAGCAACGGACACGTCACCGTAAAGGATACCCGCATAACCCTTATTCCTTACTATGCATGGGATCATCGCGGTCCGGGCAAAATGGAGGTATGGCTTGCGTCAGCTCTCCGCGCTCTTGGCCGCACCGAATAGGGGTTGACAGGCTTGACGGATTTTTATATGATATGTAAAACCGTTTTGGGAGACGCGCCAGAGTGGCGTCTCTACCGGATGGTGACAACCTTATTACAAAAAGAAAATAGCGAAACCGTATGCTAACACAAAGCGGGCTGCACCTCAATTAGGGTGCAGCCCGCTTTGTGTTATAATAGTTTTATCCTGTTATCGCTACTTGGCGATAAACTTCTTTCCGCTCTTTATGTAGACGCTTCCCTTCTCCAAGGCTTTTACTCTTATGCCCTGTAGATTGTATATCCGGCCATCACGGAGCTGTTCAGGTTGTTTTTCAAGTGTCTGAACGCCGTCAGAGACATCGGGCTTGTCGTATGTCACAACCGGACAAACGGCCATAGAGACAGGGTCGTCTGTGTTCTCGAACCACCGGCTCGTACCGAGCGGATTGCCGTCTTCGTCCTGGTCTTCGACCAGTTGCCACGTAGTAGTTTTCTGACCCGGCTCGCGCCGCACACATGCTATGGCCAAGTCGTCGGTTGCATTGGTCTCTTCATCGGTGTTGTTTGGGAATCCTTCCACCACGACAAAAAACTCGCCGTCGATTTGTGCCGGTGTGTCAAACTTGAACCTTGTAGCCTCCCATGTCTCGTCAGTGTACTTTATGTCGGCTGCCTTTACGCTTGTCGAAGCCAGAACAGCATCGGGTTTGCCGTCAGCACCCACACTGCGTAGGCTCAGAGTGATATCGGCATCGGGGGTGACAGTGGTGTTCGAAGCGAAGAAGACATCCACACTGTCGACTGTCGCCGTTGCCAGCGGCTTGCCAAACTTCTCGGCAAAGGCCGTTATGCCGAGCCAGTTGGTTCCTGCATAGTTGCCGTACCAGCCGAGACTTACTTTCTGCAACAGGTCGCTCTCACCCACTTCGAGGTTCCAGACATACTGTGCGCCACCGGCCTGAAGGGCGTAGAGCATCATGTCGGTGTCGGTTCCGGCCTCGTTCGAGGCTTCGAGCGAAAGACTGTATGTGCCTTTCTTATTGTAGACAACCTCGGGGTTCTGCTCCTCACTTGTTTCAGGCGTGCCGCCCTTAAAGGTCCATTTCCACGCCGAAGGCTTGCCCGTAGACAGGTCGCGGAACTTTACCGGAACTCCGGTCGGCACAAACGAAGCCACGTAAGGCGAGAGATAACCCTCCAATGGCATTCCTATAAGAGCGTTAGGTTTGTCCTGACGCACGACGACATAGCCCTCACGCACGGCCGACGACGACTCTTCGCCACGACTGACAGTCAGCTTCACACTGTAGGTTCCGGCCTTGTCGTAGGTTACAGACGGCGACGACAAGGTAGAGACAGCTGGCGTTCCGCCGTCAAACTCCCATTTATATGTCTCTGGACTGCCTTCAGACTGGTCGATGAAATTGATGGTTTCACCCTCCAAGATGTTCACTTTCGCTGTCGCATTATCATCCAACGACATCACACGGAAACCGTCGATGAGCTGCGAATCGCCGCCGTTGCCCTTGTAACGGAATGCAAACTTGACGGTCTTTCCCTCATACTTGTCGAGAGGAAAGGCGAAGCGTGTCCATTTGGTTTCGTCGTATCCGACAGTGTTTGCCCACTTAAACTGATTGAGGAGATCTTCGGTTTCGCCCGTAGCCACATCAGTAACGCTGAACGTCCACGATGCTTCGTAGAGCCAGACCGGGTTGAACCAGTTGTAGAACTCGACAGTGCTGCCTTTCTTCACCGCCACTTCGGGCGAGGTGACTGTCTCGTCCTGAACGTCGCCACGGGCGTAGTCAATAGCCAGAGACATCTTGCTTGCGCCGTCAATCGACGCGAAGTCGTTGTCGTTATAGTCAGACGTGAGATGCCAGGTATAGTCTTTATTGGTCGGCTTTACCGTCCACGAAGCGAAGTCTTCTTCTGAATCGAAGCCTTCAGAATAGTAAGTGGTGTAAGCCTTGTCGGCCACAAACGCGGCTTTAAGGTCGTCGGCCGACACCACGAGAGGCAACAGTCCGAGCAAAATGAGTAGATGTTTTTTCATAATCTTTTGTGTTCAATTAGTTTGTATGCTTTAGAAAAATCGAAGCCACGCCTGCCGTTAAACCAGCAAGCATGGCTTTACGATTAGAATATCCTGTAACAGTTCCGGCTAAACCGTAAGGAGACGGTCGCCGAAAGGTCCGTAAGAAGTCTTATTCTGGCAACATAACGACAGAGATATGGTTGCCAGGCTTGAGGAACTCCTTCATAAATGCCACGACAGTCTGCGGAGTCTGAGCCTCTATCACCTTCTTATAGTCGGTGTAAGAATCGATTCCGTACTTGCGGTAGTCGTAGAGTACACCGTCCCAGTACTTGTTGGTCTTGGCCTCATCGTCGGCTTTCTTGAGCATGAACTCCTTCACCTTCCTGAGCATGTCAGCATCGCAGGTCACGGCAAGGTTCTTCACCTCCTCGTTCATTATCTTCAGAGCTACATCCTTCTTCTCGGGTTTCATCGGGCAGTAGGCGAAGATAGAAAACTCGCGGAAGCCGTCGTCAGAAATGGTCGAGCTTCCCTGTGCTCCGACACTGTAGGCGGCACTCGCCTTTTCTCGTATCTTGTCGAGATAAATCATAGAGAGCACCTGTCCGGCCATATCGGCTCGAACTGCATTTTCGAGGGTGTACTTCATCTTGTCGTTATGCCAGAGCATGTAGGCGGTAGCCTTAGGAGTGTCCTGTTTGCGCTTGAAGGTGTTGTTCACATCACCGTTCTGATAGAAACCGTAACGCTTGCCCTTGACAATCTTGCCGCCGGAAGGAAGCGAAGCTATGTACTGACAGATAAGCGGACGGATGGAGTCGTTTTCGAAGTTGCCCACGAAGGTGAACGTCCATGCAGCGGCATTTGCTGTGCGCTCCTTGGCAATCTGGAGTATGCGGTCGTAGTTGACATTGGCAAGTTGGGCCTCCGTTGTGATGCCCTTCATGCGCGGATTGTGTCCGTAGAGCGTAGCCTTGAGCGAGTCGCTAAGGGCTATGTCGGGATTGACTGCACGGTTCTTGAGCATCATCTTGTATTGGCTGATCAGATTGTCGTATGCCTTCTGGTCTTTGTTGATGTGGGTGAAATATAGATAGAGCATCTGGAACATGGTTTCCATGTCCTTAGGTGTCGACGAACCGTCAACTGTAGTGTAAATCTGTCCCATTCCGAGGTTGACATTGGCAACCTTTCCGGCCAGAGCCTTCTGCAGTTCGGTAGAAGAGAAGTCGCCCAGTCCGCTCATGCCGATAACATCGTCGAAAGCGTCGAGGTTCTCATAGTCTTTCTTGCCGTAGAGCGACTTGGCGCCGTAGCCTTCGCCTGAAAGCAGCACTTGGTCTTTCTTGTAGTCGGTCTTCTTCAGCACTACAGTCGCGCCGTTAGACAGTTTGAGCGTTGTGAAACCGAGTTTCGGATCGTTCTTCTCGCTGACGATAGTTCCGGCCTTTGGTTTCTCGGTGATGAGAGGCTCGTTCTTCACGTTGTCTACGTATGCTGTGAGCTTTTCAGCCTTGGCAGCCTTGATGGCGGCAAGCAGTCCGGCTTCGGTAGGATAGACATTGCCTTCCTTCTCGTTGTTGAAGCTTACGACAACGATATTGCTGTCGTTCTCTGGCACAAGCTCCTTCATAGTCTCGTTGACTACATCGACCGGCAGCATCGGCACGAGCTGCTTCATCGTCTGGTAATAGTCCTCGATAGAAGGAATAGGCTCGTTGTCGAGGAAGTGTTCCTTGTATTCATCGGCAAACTGAGAGTTAGGCCGCTTGTCGCGGTTGGTGTACTGCTTGTCGAGCTGGCTGAGGAAGTCCTCCTTCATGCGTTCATACTCTGTAGCGGTAAAGCCGAACTCGGCCGCGCGGCGAGCCTCAGCGAACGCCACCTTGACGGCATCGGCTGTCTTGCTCATGTCTTTAGGCACGACAGAAAGGTCGAAAGAACCCTTTGTGCGGGCGAATATGTAGTTGCCGTCTTCGGCTCCTGCCTGTACAAAAGGACAGTCGGCATTCTGGGATATCTCAGTAAGACGGTCGTTAAGCATCTTCATGGCACCAGTCTGTGCGAACTGATACACCAGATAAGCCATTGTGTTCTTCAGAGAGTCGGGGAACACATCGTGCTTGATGTATATCTGGGCTATGTTGAAGGCCTGCTCCTTGTCCTTGTCGACAACGATGATAGGCTCGGCATTGTCGGGCACCGGCTCGGCTACGACAGGAGCCTGGTTGGCCGGATTCTTGCGCGAAGCGAAAAGCTTCTTTATCTCGGCCTCGACATGATCGACATCGACATCACCGATGACGATTATGGCCTGATTGCTTGGATGATACCACTTCTTATAAGTCGACAAGCTCTTTGCGCTTGAAATTATCAACAACCGACATCAGTCCTATCGGATAGCGCACGCCGTATTTAGAACCCGGATACAGCTTGGGAAGGTTGCGCTCGAACATACGGCTCATGGCACTGGTGCGCATACGCCACTCCTCGTGTATAACGCCGCGCTCCTCGTCGATTTCCTTCTGGTCGAGCGTGAGGTCACCGGCCCAGTCGCTCAGAATGAGCAGACACGAGTCGAGAGCCGACTGCCGCTCGGTGGGCACGTTGGAGATGTTGTACACAGTCTGGTCGATACCGGTATAGGCGTTGAGGTCGCGTCCGAACTTCACACCTACCGATTCGCACCATCGCATCACCTGATTGCCGGGGAAGTGGGTGGAGCCGTTGAAACACATGTGTTCAAGGAAGTGGGCCAAACCGCGCTGGCTCTCCTCTTCCTGTATCGCGCCAACCTTCTGGGCGATATAGAACTCGGCCCGATGCTCCGGCCAGTTGTTGTGCCTGATGTAGTAGGTAAGTCCGTTGTCGAGCTTACCTATCCTCACATCCTTGTCCACAGGGATGGTTGGCATCTGCATTTGGGCTTGGGCTAGTCCTGTAAGGGATACAAAGACCGCCAGAATCAAATTTCTTAGTTTCATAAATATTATCTGATTAGATGATTCTTATATGTGTTTACATTAAGCAATATGACTTTACAAAAGTACATAATATTTTTCTAACCGCCAACATTATGCAAAGAAAAGTGAAACTAAGCGAATCTGAAGTTCCAAATTGTAACTTACAAGACTGCCAGTCAGGCACGGTCGTGCAACCGCCTTGGTTGTCTGAAGATTGCAGAACGGCCTTTTCCAGCGTTCCGATATGCTCCGTTTCAGCTTCTGATATGCGGCATATAAAGACGCAAAACGCCCGTTTCTGCATTTTGAAACGGGCGTTTTGGAAATTAACTGGTTTTGTCAGTCTCCGGAATGGGATTTTCGGACGAGATGGTTACAAATTGTAAGCAAGACCGTTATCTGGCACCGAACTTCGCAGAAGGAGCAGGAGCCATGAAATAATAATTCTGGTCGAGGGACTTGTCGATGAAACTTACTTTCTTCATGCCGAAGAAAGGCACACCCTGAGGCATGATGAGAGTAAAGTCGGTAACGCCTCCAGACAAGGCAGGGCTGCCGTTCTGGAGATTGAAGTCCCAGCTCTTGTCGAAGGGCAGAGGTGCACCTTTGTCTACATCGTCTACCTCGCAGTTGATGTTCATCTTGTCGTTCTGACTGAATTTTACGAACAAGGGATTCTTGTCGCCCGCAGCAGTGCTCTTCACGTCTGTGTCGAACACCATCACTCCGCTCTGCTCCTTGCTCATCTGCTTCACGCCTTCTGCTGTCGAAGCATAGTAGTAGTTGGGGGTGAGACGGCTGTGTTTCAAGTCGGCACCGTCCTTGTCGGGTTGCTTCATGCCATAGCGCGAGTCGTAGATTATATTGTTGACGAAGGTCGGAGCTGCGGCTTTTTCCACCCATACCGAACCGCCCTTCTTGTTCTTTGCCCTGCGCCATCCGCAATCTACGATGGTGTTGTTGTAAGCGTTCATTGTTGTGAGCGGTATGGTCTCGCTGTTGCCCGAGTTGGAGAGTTTGAAGGCGTTTGTACAGGCGTTGTATATCAGGTTGTAGGCCACATCGAGCTTGCATCCCGACTTCACGTTGATGGCCTCACCACCATCGGCAGAGTTGCCATTGTCGGCAAAGATGTTGTTGTAAATAAGGCCTGTACCTCCGGTGAAGTAGGTATGGTCGTTGTAGTTGTCGTGCAGGAAGCTGTTGGTCATAGCAAACTTGCCGCTGACGTTGCAGAAATGGAATGCGGGCACACCACCGTCAATTTCGGTCTTGAACAGCTTGTTTTGGAATGACAGCGACGACTCTGTTGGCGTTGCGCCTCCGTAGGCCAGTTCGACATGGTCGAGCACTACTTCCTCCGACTTGTAGCCGCAGATGATTCCGCCCCAGTCGGCGGGTTTCTTAGTGTCCGAAGTTATGACGACCGGCTTGTCGGCTGTACCCATACAGTAGAGGTTGCCCAGGACGACAATTTCGACAGGTACTTTGGCCGACGAGCTGCACGTGACGGTCACGCCCTGTTCGATGTAGAGCGAAACGCCCTCCGGCACTTCTACCGACTCGTTGAGAGTGGTGTCGTGGGTCCAGACTATCGACCCTATGGGATATTCGGCCAGAGCGGTCTTTATAACGTCCTTCGACCCCTCGTTTTCTGAACTTCCGACATTGCCGGTATAGTCGTAAGGGTTGATGTTGTCGTTCTCGCACGATGAGAACACTGCCACAGCTACGGAAGCGAGTGCGATGGCAAACGGTTTTATCTGTTTCATTGTTGTTTACTTGTCTGTTGTCTCTATAATGTGTATCTTATGCCAAGAAGGAAGGTACGGCCGTACTTGTAGGTACCTACGACGGTACGGTCCTTAGGCTGTCCGCTGTATTTCAGATTGTCCTCGTTGACAGTCTTGAGATAGCGTTCTCGGCGCGCATCGGTCAGGTTGTTGGCTTTGAGGAACACTGACAGTCCGTTGCCGAACTGCTTTTCGGCACTGAAGTCAAGACTGACAATATCCTTGTCCCACTGGTCGGCATCCTTATAGGGCGACACCAGTGCGAGTTTCTTGCCCGTATACGAAGCAGCCAGTTGGGCGTTCCATCCGTGCTTGGTGTCTTTGTAGAGCAGCGAGATGTTGGCCGTGTGAGGTGCCTGGTTGACGAGCGGACGAGTCTGGTCGACGGTTTCCATCTCAGAGCTGCCCAGCTTGTACTGTTTCTTGGGCGTGGTTATCGACGAATGGGTGTATGTGTAGTTGGCCTTCACTCCGAAATGGCGGATATACTTAACCAAGTCTATCTCAAGACCGTAGTTGTGGGCGTTGCCCAGATTGTCGGGCATGTAGAAGTCGTTTCCGGCTCCAACCTTGCCGTCGGATGCGGTGTAGACTTGCTCGATAGGGTCTTGCAGGTATTTATAGAACACACCGAACAGCACTTGTTCGTTGGCAGACGGGAACCACTCCCAACGGAAGTCGAAGTTGTCGATACGGGCACGTTTCAGCGTAGGATTGCCTTTTTCGACATATTCCTCGCCCATCACCTGATATGGGACAATCTCATAGAAGCCCGGACGATTGATGGAACGATAGTAGGACAGACGTATGTTCATGTCGGGACGGAGAGTCCACTTCAGCGAAGCCGAAGGCAGATAGTCCCAATAGCTCTGTTCGCCTACCTGTCCCATACCCTCGAAGTGCTGAAGCATGGTGTAAATCTGGTTGGTGTGCTCGGCCCGAAAACCGAGGTTCAGTTCGCCGAGTTTGTTGGCCAGAGTGACCATGGCGTAGGTTCCGCCGATGTGTTCCTTTGAGTCGTAGTTGAGCTGGGATGCCTGGGCGTATGGGGTCTTTATAGTCCACGCTATCGAAGAATACTGGTCGAAACCGTTCCCTTCCAGATTTTGGGATATGTCATCGGGGCCGAAGATGTAGGAGTAATAACGGTTGGTGCGCTCCTTACGCCGGTACTGCGCTCCGGCCTTCCATCTGGCTTCGGCAAAAGAGAAGTCGGTGCGGTAAGAAAGATTGACATAACCGGCCAAATCCTTGTCGTCGTTGTGCTGGAAGCGGCGTTCCATGCTGCCGGGTTGGGTGCGTGTGATTTTATTACCCTCGACGTTGCTGGACAGTCCTACGTATACACGGTCGGGATCTTTCTCCTTGGCCTGAGAAAATATGCCCGACCAGTCGACGGTGAAGCGGTCGGTCAGATGGTGGGTGCCTTTGAGATGTGAGGCCAGTACGCTCTGGGTCTGCGACATAGAGCGGGTTTCGTCTTCGAGGGTATAGTCGCCTTTTTCCTGGTCATACCCGAACACTGTTCCTATCGACTGGTTGTAGCGTACGCTGTTCGAAGTAGAGTTGATGTACATGTTGTACCACTCAATCTTGTGTCCTCCTCCTAACTGGAAGTCAATCTTGGCATGTACTCCGGCGTTAAGGTCATGTATGGAGTATTGTCGTTGTTGCAGTTTGGATATGTACATGGCCTGTTCGCCGTGCGCCATCTGGGCCGTATTGTATGTGCGCTGGGTTCCGCGAAAGATGTTTTGCAGACTTCCGGCCACTATCACACCGATGCGGTCCTGCCAGAAGCGTCCGCCAACAGACAACCCGCCAACGAAATTGGGAGCCGGGGCAGAGTGGCTGGTTATGTCGGTTCCGCCGTTTTTGAAGTCGGCAGTCGAAGCCTTATAGTCGGGCCCGAAGGCTTCGTAGGGGGCTTTGGCTGTAGTGTTGCCACGGTCAGACGACAGATAGTCGCGTCCGTCACGCAGGAAATAGTCGCTGTAACCTACTGCACCGTTGGCCTGTATCTGGAAACGCGAAGGAGCGTCGCGCATCACCATGTCGACCACGCCACCGGCTGCATCGCCTTCCATGTCTGCGGTCAGTGTCTTTGACACGACCAGACGGTCCATCAAGTCGCTGGGAAAAATATTTAGCGGTATGTAGCGGTTCTTGTCGTCCGGACTTGGAATCTTCACACCGTTCACCAGGGTGTAGTTGTAGCGTTTATCCATTCCGCGCAGTATGGCGTATGAGGCTTCACCCGAAGCATCCTTCTCCATGGTCACTCCAGACACACGCTGCAGCACTCCGGCCACATCGACATCAGGAGCAAGCTGAATACTCTGCGCGCTCATGACGTTGAGCACGTTACCAGCATTCTTCACTGTAGCCACGGCACTGCGGTCGGTACGGTTGTCACGATGTCCGCTTATGACGACTTCGTTCAGAGCCGTAGCCTCCTCGTCCATCGGAATGGTAAGTATGCCATCCGACGAAACGTCGACGGTTATCTCCTTGGTCTTGTAAGAAAGGTATCTTACTATGAGGGTGCAGCTACCCTTGTCGGGTAAACCGCTAAGTTTGAACGAACCGTCAAGCCCAGAAGTGGTTTTGACCGTGGCCATTCCTTTCACTTCAATGGTTGTTCCGATAAGAGGTTCGCCAGTCTTGTTGTCCTTGACCACACCTTCCAACGTGTGTGCATGGGCCATCGCAGATGCGGCGACGAGCACAGCCACAGTTGTCAGTAATCTTTTCATCCTTAAAGCGTTGATTGGGTTATTCTATTTGTTTTTTGTGACAGTGTGGATTATTTTTCCCGCATTGTCAATCATGTACATGCAAAGTTTGTCCTTGCTTGCCGAAATGACAGAGAAACCGTCGGCCGGACTACAGTAGACCGTACCGTCTGTCGGATTTACCGAACGCGAAAGCGAAGCCGATGTGTTGACCACATAGTCGACGGAATCGCCCTGCTTCTTTATGTGCTGGAAATTGTGTATGTGGCCGCAAGCGTATATGGCCACGTTCTTGTGTTTCTGCAATATGGGCAGAACTCGTTTCTGCATGTCGAGACGTTCCTCGCCGCTCTTGGGCGTGTCGGCGTATATGGGGTGATGGCCTACGACGACAACCCAGTCTTCCTTAGCGTCGGAAAGGGTCTTGTCGAGCCATGAGAGCTGTGCCTGCATGTCCTGACGACAGGCATCGGGATAGGTCTGGCTGTCGTTACGGTATTTGTCGATGAGTGGTGTGGTGTCGAGAAAGACGACACGCAGGGTCGTACCTTTATGGTTGAACACCTTTGTATAATAGCGGGCGGGCATCATCCAGCGGCGGCTCACTTTGCCGTAGTCGAGCACGGCTTGGGTGTTGCCCCTGTATTCGTGGTTTCCTAGAACCGGAAACCAGTCGAGCATTAGGTCGGGATGCGAATAAACCAGCTCATAGTTGGTCATCCACAATGGGTCGCAAGTCGATGCGACACCATTGAAATGATGGATGTCGCCCACTGCAAGCACACATTCGGGATTGACAGTTCCTGCCATATTGCCCATAAGTTCGGCTATTTTCTTCTGGTCATAATAACCGTTGCGCCCAAGGTCGTTGGCCATGTACATGGTAATATCCGACTTCATCTTGCTCCATTCGGCCGGCGACTGTGCCGACAAACGCATTACACCTGTACTTGTCAACACTGACACGAGTACTGCCACAAACAGACTTCTAACAGAATTATGAAGTCTTTTTTCATTAAAAATCATAATCATTTACTTTAGTTTTTATCCTGAACAAAGATAATACACACGAGCGACAACAGAGCTTGCTTTTAATTGTCAGAGTGCAGCTTATCTTATATATAATTGTAATAAATGCAAGTATTTAAATCCGGATGCAAAGGTACTGTCGATGGATGTCAATCGTATTACAAAGGATTTAAAGATGTGTTATCGCATGGCAGTGCAGCTAAAAACAAAAGATGATATTTTGCAATATAAACAGCCCTCAGTTACAAAAAAGCCTTTTTGTAGCGTCTTTATAACTGAGGGCCGGATGTCGGAAACATGGTTCAATACTGAAAACGCAGCACCAGAAACCCATGAATGTTCAGAAAACGTATATCTGATCGAGTATCACTCCGTCGTCGAGAGCCTTGAACTCTACAGTGTGGCGACCTGTCTTCTTAGTTACAGGAACACGGAAACGTCGGATGCTGACATTGTAAAGCACATTCTGTTTCCACTCCTCGTTGCGTCCTTCGGTCTGATAGTCCGTGACAGGACAGGGCTTTCCGTCGAAGTAAATCTGGAAGCGGAGCTGTCCTTTGGGTTCTACCGGATGGCGGGGAAAGAGCCTGACTTCCACTTCTACCGAGTCGGAGGCAAACGTCTGGGGCAAAGCGAAAGTATAGGAGGCCGCATGCCCAGACGGTATCAGAGCCGCACCGCCCTCATAGCCCAAGCCTTCGCAAGGTTCTACTTTGCCTTTCACGGCATCGACAGCATTGAATCTTGCGAGTGTGTCGCGTTCTGCAACCATCGGAGCTGATACCGCAGACCGGTCGACAGGCTCAAAGACAGGCAACCGTCGGGGTTGGCAATCCATCATGCGGTGCCACTTGCCGCCGTTTGATATTCCGACATTGTAGGTGGCAGTCAAGGCACAGATGCTGTCGAAAGCAGCGTCGCTACGCTCCCAGCCCATCTTGCCGTGGCGCGCAAACTGGGCATAGATGAGCTTTTTGTTCATCTGGTCGGCAGCCAGAACTGGGTATTCGACCAGTTCGTAGAAGGCATCACGGCGGTCTGAGACTACACTACCAGACATCAACTTGACGTTACGGGCTATTTTATCGTAAGCAGAGAGCCGGTCGGTAAACCGTTTTTCGCTCCACGGCAGGTCAGTGACGATGTTCCAGCGGTTGGTGTCGTACTCCTCAGCACGGGTGTTGCCCATGAACTCCGGCTTGTGTATGTAGGCCAGACGATAGGCTTCGGTCATGGCCGGAACTATCTTGTCAGACATTTCCGCCCCGAATTCCCTGGTATAGAAATTTCTCATGTGCCGGGTGACACCTTCGCGGGCGACCTTATCTATGTCCCATGCCATGTCGAGGAACAGCTCTGTCTGGTATTCTATAGGCTTGATATCGCCTACGTTGAGCATCCAGAACCTACGTATGCCACGGTCGTATCCCTCCTTCATCTGTTGAAAGAGAAGATACGGGCTGAACGTTCCGAGCCAAAGATAATCGTGAGGCCGTCCCCAGTAAGACACATGGTAGTAGATGCCATTGCCACCCTGACGGGCACGCTCCGCAGCCGTTGGAAAATGGCGGATGTAGCCGTAGTTGTCATCACACCACACCAGACAAACGTCGTCTGGCACTTTTAGTCCCGAATTGTAGACATCTTCCACCTCCTTATAAGGTATGAACACTTGGGGCACACGGGTCACATCGCTGTCTACATTGTCGGCCAGAATCTGACGCTGGTCGGCAAGCACACGTTGCAAGACAGCCCTCTGCTCGTCTATGGTCTTGGCTCCGTTCATCTGTCCGTCGTGCACTCCGCGCATACCTATGGTGTAGAGCATATCCTGTCCGGCCACTTCCTTTATCCGGTCGGTCCAGAAACGGCGCACCTGGGCGGCATTGTTTACGTAGTCGTACTCGCCCTTGCCACGTCTCGGCCATTCCATAGGCGTACTCGAAGCCATCGGTTCGCAATGAGAAGAGCCGACGTATATGCCGTAACGCCGTGCCACTTCGCGGTTGCCTGGCGTGAGGAAGAAAGGTTCGGTACCTTCGTGCATGGCAGGCCAGAAGGTATTGGCCCGCAGACGGAGCAGCAGTTCGAAGATGCGCTCGTGGGTTCGTGGTCCTATTCGTCCGTCCTTGTACCACGGCTCATAATGCAGACTGCTCCAAGGTCGTATGCCCCAGTCTTCGTCGTTGAGGAAGATTCCTCGGTAATCGACATCTGGAGCCTGAAAGTCGCTGAAGCCCGCCGGAAGACTGAACCGGTCGAGTCGGCGCGGTGTTACGTCAGCCCACCACTCCCAAGGAGAGACACCGATACGACGTGAAAGTTCTAACAGACCGTAGGCCGTGCCGTGGGCATCGCTGCCGATCACTGCAAGTCGGCCGTCACGTGTCACAGCCAGCAGGAAAGCCTCGCGCCGGCCGTCGAGCTTCTTTAGGTTTATACCTTTCAGTCCGGCAGCAAGAGACGAACCTCGAGTGGCGGCGATGATGTCACCACGCCCCGAAGGACGAACCTCGAAACGAGAGCCAAGCACCCGGCCGAAGTCTTTCTTGCTTATCAGAAGGGCGGTGCGGACCACTGGAGCTTCGGTCGCCGAGTCGCACACTACTGTGACGGTCTGGCCGTTTTTAACGTCAAAACCGACAGAACTGGCCTTGACTAAAGACGGAACACAAACCGACAGTCCGGACAGAAATGCCAAAATATAATGTTTCATTGATTTTTCAACTATTGATTTTATACTTTCATATTACGTGGATGATGTTCCAATATGGCCTTGCGCAGGTCGTCGTCATCAATATGGGTGTAGATTTCGGTGGTGGAAATGTCTTCATGGCCGAGCAACTCCTGTATGATGCGCAGGTCGGCACCTCCTTTGAGCAGAGCCGTAGCGAAAGAATGGCGGAAGGTGTGGGGCGAAATGGTCTTCTTTATACCGGCATCGGCAGCCGCCTTCTTTATCATTATAAGCACCATAGTACGGGTGAGATGATGTCCCCGGCGGTTGAGAAAAACGTAATCTTCCTCACCTTTCTTGATGTCGAGTCGCGAACGGTCGGTAAACCAGCTTTCCAGTTCGTTTACCGAGCATGGCGACATAGGTACCAAACGTTCCTTCCTACCCTTTCCGCACACCTTCAAGAAACGTTCGGAAAGGTCGAGATTGGATATTTTAAGATTGACAAGCTCAGACACGCGCAACCCGCATGAGAACAGGATCTCGATAATTGCGCGGTTGCGCTGGGTCTCGGCTTTGTCCGGATTGAGTGCATCTTTTATTCTGTCCACTTCGGCGGTAGTAAGGAATTCGGGCAGATGAACCTCGTTGCGTGGCCATTCTATCAGTTCGGTGGGGTCGTCTTTGACGTATCCGTCAAGTATGAGATACCTGAAAAACGACCTCACGCCACTGAGTACCCTCGCCTGAGAACGCGGACCTATACCCATTTCATGAAGCGTGGAAGCAAAGTGTTCGAGATTGTCGTGGTTTACCGTTGCCACATCCAGCCCTTCTCGGCCAAGATAGGCCATGAAGATATCGAGGTCGTGGGCGTATGCCACGACGGTGTTGGGCGAGAAATTGCGCTCCAACTTCAGATAGCGCAGATAAGTGCGCACTACGTTCTCAGACAATGCTGTAAGACTATATCAGCGTAAGACCCAGTGTCTACTCGGCTTTTTTCAGTTTCATTCCCAGCTTCATGCCGTCATACTTGCCTGCAAGCGAGTTGATGAGCGAAGCCGTAGAGTTGAGTTTCGAGGTGAGACTTGTTACGAGTTTCAGCCCCGACATGAGTTTGTCAGCATTGAAGAGCAGACTCATCTCCGAACCGTTTACCGACACATGGGCTGTGGTTTTCAGTCCCAGCCGTGTTGTCATGGTGATAGTCTTTTCTTTCTCGTCGAAGGTGAATGTGCCCGAAGTCTTGCCGCCACGCATCGTTGTGGCCGTATAGGTACCGTCTTCGTTGAAAGTGTAGGATGTGCCTTCGAGCTTATATTTCTTCATCAGGTTGCCCAGCTCTTCCTCGACCTTTGACGATGCGGCCAGACCGCCGGCTTTGGCAAGAAGATCATCACTCTCAAACTGACAGTCGGGACCTTCATATTTCCATGTACCGTAAATCGACTTTGCGGTTGTAGCCTTGTCGCCAACAATAGTCTTCACTGCTCCCGACAAGATGTCTTTCCAGCTTTGGGCTTGTGCGTTAATGCCGAAGAGAGCAAAAAGCACTACGGCCAATGCGATTCTTACGTTTCTTTTCATCTTAAATATAATTGTTTTTAACTTTTAATTAAGTGTCGCAAAATTACGAAAAATTTATTTCAATTCCAACACATACGGCTGTCCCACACACAGCCTAAACCTATTTTGTCATTTTTTAGCAATGGACGGCTTTACGTATCCGTTTACGCGATTTCCAAATAGAAGTACAACACTCCGCAGTGAGGCACAAGCCGTAAAACAATGAACAGCACTGCCGACTGTCCAGAATATCAGCGTCAGTGCATGGCATACAGCACCGACGGTTCTAAAGAAGCAGGACATGGGCGGAAGCGGCTACACAGCCCAGACGTTCGGCAACATCCCTGCGGCCGACAGTACGGTCAGACTGCTGAGCCATCCCGCCAAGGATGCACTTTCTGGGGACGTGAAGTAGAGATAGAAAAGCTCGAAGTGTTTACTCTGGAGAAGCCTGTCTGGAAACATCAGGGTCGAGTCCGAACATATCGTTGAGCAGACTTATGCCCGAAGGTGTACGGAAAATCTTGTTGCGGAAAGTCTTTATAGCCTCAACCGACATGCTGTCCTCGTAGGCATTGACAAGAAAATCGGCTTCGACCAGTATCTGATAGTCCAGAGCGTTGATGTCCCGGTAAGTATGGTGATGGGCTATAAGCCAGCACACACGGTCGGTTTCGGCTTCGGTATATCCGCCGAGCCGGTCGAGCAGCTTGCGGGCTTCGGCCGGACCTTCCAGTTCCTGGTAGTGGCCGGCAGACGAACCATACTTGCGTTCGCTAACATGTATGCCGATGTCGTGCAGGATGGCTGTGGTCTCCAGAACGGAGAGAATGGACTCGTCCATACCTTCAAGCGTCGCAATGGTGACTGCATAGTCGTGTACTTTCATAAAATGCTGAATGCGACGGGCATCGCCTTTGTCGTATTCGGTCATTGCAGCAATGAGCTGCGCATGTTTTTTATCCATTGTTTTTTGTTAATGTGTCGGTTTCAGTCTGATTACCGACAAAAGGAACAATCCGTAGGTTCGGACAGGCACTGTCGGGTTGAGCATTTCGAAGACATCGTAATTCTGATTCCGTCCTCTAACCTTTATGTTCTGTAACCGAAGCGACCTCTATCATACTGCACGCTCCTCGCCCTTCTTGCGGCAATGCCATATCTCTACACTGTTGATAATGTTCTGCCACAGAATGTAGCAACCTGGGCCTACCGACGACAGCGGAGCCAGATAGGTATAGGCAATCCAGATTGCGAAAGCCGTGTTCTTCTGTCCCAGTGCCTGACCGGCATCTATGGCACGGTCGAAATAGTGGCCGATGAACCGCCCGATGGCAAACTGGCTGATGCAGAGCAGAAGCGACAGCACGGCTATTACGAGCAAGAACCATATGGTGGTGTCGGCATGGACGATGTTCTTCACTGTCGTTCCGGAGACTATCGTCAGCGACAAACCCCACAGATAGTAAGAAAGATCCTTCACACCAGTCACCCACCGGTGGAAACGGTGCATAAAGTGTTTCACGATGTAAGCCAGCCCCATAGGCACGACAAGCACAACGCATACCTTATATAATATGATGACAAACGCCTGCCAGAACGACATGTCCGCGCTCTTGTCTATCAAAGGGAAACACAGGGGTATCAGCAAGGCTGTCACAACGTTGGATATGAAAGTATAACTTGTCATTTCCTCCAGACCGCCTCCTATCTTCTGTGTCACCACTGCAGCGGCAGCTGCACATGGTCCGATGATACACGTGAGGATGGCCTCCATAAGCACAAGACTGTCGCCCCGGAGCTTCAGACCGATTACGGCAGCTGTGATAAAAGCCACCATAACTGTCTGGAATACGCTTACCCACAGATGCCACTTCTTAGGACGTAGTTTCCGGAAGTCTACCTTGCAAAAGGTGACAAACAGCACGAGAAACATGAAAAGCGGCAGAATTGTGTCGAATGTAGGGGCAAGCATTCTGGACACGCCATCAAGCTCAGGAGTATAGGCGAAGATAAGATACACAACAGCTCCGAAACCTATCGAGACTGGAAGAGTCCAGTCTTTTACAAATTTGATTAATCCCATAATACAGTCTTACTAATCTCGGCGCAAAGATAATCTATTCAAACGTAACAGCCAAATATCAGCATATTTTTCTTCCGTGTTAATAACACGGCAAAAATAGGACACAATCATAAAATGCATAATCCACAACACACTTTCCCATCCGTACACCGATTTCTGATTCAAGGAGCTGTTCGGCATAGGGCTGAACAAGGAACTGCTCACCAGTTTCCTCAATGCGCTGCTACACGAAGAGGAGAACATTAAGGACGTGACATATCTCAACACGGAGCATCCGGGCACAGCCGAATATGACAGCAGTGCAATGTCCGATGTTTACTGCGAGAACGACAAGGGAGAGATGTCCCTTGTCGAAATGCAACACGGCGAACAGCAGTTCTTCAGGGACAGAAACCTCTTCTACAGCATATTCCCCATACGCGGACAGGCTGTAAAGGCAGAGCACCAGTACTTTGACTACGACAAGATAGAATAAGAATCAAGTCTTAATTTCATCGAGAATACAAGAAAAGGCATCATACGCGATTAGCTTGCAATCGCTTACGATGCCTTTGGTTGTTATAAAGACATACAAACTAAAAATGTAGGTGTGCCGTCATTGTCTTATCTGACAACAGTTTTCAGTGAACGGTTGCCCGACTTAACTACATAAATACCCTGAGACACAGTAAGCACTTTTGTCTCTCCAGCTGCAACTTCGGCCACCTTGCATCCGTCAAGACTGTAGACCGAAGCAGCCTGACTGTTCGACTTGTTGACGATAGTATTACCGGCAATCATTATTACCGAATTGCCGGACAGCACATCTGATATTCCTGAGCCTGTTTTCGTGCCAGACAGAAGAATGTCGTCAAGACGTATTCCGCCGTCGGCTGTGAGATCTGTCAGGTTACTGGTAAAAGTCAATGTGAGACTTTTGCCCGACATAACGCTTACTGATGGAACCTTTGTCCATTTTTTCTTTCCGGTGTTGAGTCCAAAATCAGAGAAGTCGGCCAGCAATTCCGTTTCGCTTCCGTCAAGGCTGTAGTCGACTTTCATGTTCACCACGTCACCTTTGTTCTTGCCAAATGCACCGAACGACAACGTAAGGTTGTCGTAACCATCGGTAGCGATGCCGGCAATGGTGAACGAGGCACAACCTTTAAAATAGAGGTTGCCGTCGCCCGAAGCGCCGTCATAGTCGGAAGGGTTGTTGCTGCGCACGTTCAGACTGCTTCCGTCGAGCAGCAGATTCCAAGAAAGCAACGACTTGTTCGTGCCGTTCCATACATGATCCTCGATAAGTTCGTCCTTCTCAGATGAAGGTGTCCCGAAATCTTCAGAGAAAATCTTGTCCTGGGCAGCGACAGCCGATGCGGTTGAAAACAAAGCCATGAACAGCAGGCTTTTAATGAGTGTAGAAGTTTTACGATCCATTGTATTGTTTTTGAATAACATTATTTGGAACAAAATTAAACCACGGAAATATCAAAGGTGTTTCCGACGCATTACAAAGACGCTACAACCTGTGCCGAAACACGATTGTAATCCATACGAAATAATTTTGTCAACACATTGAAGTTAATTTGCACTGTTTTACAAATAACGATACATGGCAAACAGATTAATGTCGGCTACGGTCTTGCTGGCCGCTCTTTGTCTTGCAGGAAGAACCAGCGCACAGATCGAAGACGAAACCACAAAAAAGAAAACAGAAGTAAAAAGCTACGTACAGAACGGACGACTCCACTTTGCCACTTCGGACAAGAAGTTTCACTGGTGGCTCGACAACCGCATCTACATCGACGCAGCCGGATATGTACCGACAAAGGGCGTAGACGACCTGAGGTCGAAGACCAACGACGACCTGGAAGGCGACGACGGCAAGTTCAGATTCAGCAACGGCGTGATAGTGCGCAGGGCGAGAATGGCAGTAAAGGCGACACTGTACAAGAAGTGGTTTGCCGAATTCGACCTCGACTTCGCCTACAACGAGTTGGACATCAAGGACATGTACATCGGCTACAAGCTCAACGACCGCATGTGGATTAAGGCCGGACAGTTTAAGGAACCCATGAGCATAGAGAGTACCACCAGCTCGAAATATCTGCAAAGCACCGAACGGCCTATGCCTGTAGACATCTTTGCTTCGGGACGGCATCTGGGAGCCTCGCTCACGGCCTACGGCAACCACTGGTGGGCTTCGGGCGGTGTGTTCGGGTCGCAAGCCGACATCATACAGAAAGAACGCAACCGTGGCAGCGACGGCTACGCCTTTACCGGACGTGCCGTGATCACACCTGTCAATAATAAGACAACGACAATACACATCGGCGGATACGCCACTTATCGTACTCCTGACGCAAACGGCAACGAGAACCGCACCGTAGAGTTTCGCGGTTTGCCCGAAAGCGAAGTGGACAGACGCCGGTTTGTC
>CALBJK010000138.1 GCA_937892695.1 uncultured Prevotella sp. | reverse complement strand
GAGGAGCAGTGCTGGATTAGTCTGAAAATCAGCGCAGCCGGACTGCGTCTCATCAATAAAGTCGGTCTTGATGCTGCTCTGAAGCAGGCCGTATCGAAAGGATATTGCGACTGGACTGACATTAAAGTTATAGGAGAATAAAAACAATGGCATCAAAGAAAGGAAAGGGCAACAGAGTACAGGTGATACTCGAGTGCACCGAAATGAAAAACAGCGGAATGCCGGGTACAAGCCGTTACGTTACGACGAAAAACCGCAAGAATACTCCTGACCGCATGGAACTGATGAAGTACAATCCCATCTTGAAAAAGATGACTCTCCACAAAGAGATAAAGTAAAAAATATTTAGACTATGGCAAAGAAAGCGGTCGCTACCCTCCATGAAGGTTCTACGGATGGTCGCGCATATACGAAAGTGATAAAGATGATCAGAAGCCCGAAAACCGGCGCATACATCTTCGATGAGCACATGGTACCCAACGAGGCTGTGAAAGATTTCTTCAAGAAATAATACTCTTTTTATAAGCAATACGTAAAGACGTGTCACAATTTTGCGACACGTCTTTTTTCATAGATATGTATTCCGCGTTTAGTCTTCCCGAATCAGAAACCGCAAATCTTATGCGGTAGCACTTTAGTCCGTTTGTATTAACGCTAATAATTTTTAAAAACCGCATTTAGTCTTATCTGCCCTGCGATGGTTTCGCCTTTTTTTCGTAATTTTACACGTTGAAAATATAATGCCATGCTCTTAGAATGAAAGGAAACGGCTTTAGAGGAGTTTTTCCATCTATAAGCGTGGCATAATTGGTACAATAAAAGAAAGAAACAAGTGATGGACGAAAATCAGACAATAGACCACGACAGAATTATGAAAATCAACATCGAGGAAGAGATGCGGTCGTCATACATCGACTATAGTATGTCGGTGATTGTGGCACGTGCGCTCCCCGATGTCCGCGACGGATTCAAGCCGGTGCACAGACGCATTCTGTACGGTATGCTCGGTATCAACAACACAAGCAACAACCCTTACAAGAAATGTGCGCGTGTCGTAGGAGAAGTCCTCGGTAAGTACCATCCACACGGCGACAGTTCTGTTTACGGAGCACTCGTGCGTATGGGACAGGAGTGGAACATGCGCTATACGCTCGTTGATGGACAGGGTAACTTCGGTTCGATAGACGGCGACTCACCTGCAGCCATGCGTTACACAGAGTGCAGATTGTCTAAAATGGGCGAACACATAATGGACGACCTTGACAAAGACACTGTCGACATGACAAACAACTTCGACGACACTCTCATAGAGCCTACTGTCATGCCGACTAAAGTGCCCAACCTGCTTGTTAACGGAGGTAACGGAATTGCTGTCGGAATGGCAACAAACATTCCGACCCACAATCTTGGAGAGGTAATAGACGGATGCTGCGCCTATATCGACAATCCTGATATTGACACAGAAGGTCTGATGCAATACATCAAAGCTCCCGACTTCCCTACAGGAGCCTACATCTACGGTCTGCAAGGCGTAAAGGACGCTTACGAGACAGGACGCGGACGTATCATGCTGCGAGCCAAGTCGGAAATAGAAAGCGGTAACACCCATGACAAGATTGTCATAACGGAGATTCCGTACGGTGTGAATAAGGCGCAACTCGTCGAAAACATTGCCGACCTCGTCAAGGAAGGCAAAATAGACGGAATATCCAACGTCAACGACGAGTCGGGACGTCAGGGTATGCGCATTGTCGTAGATGTAAAGCGTGATGCCAACGCAAACGTCATCCTCAATAAGTTGTACAAGATGACGGCCATGCAGAGTTCTTTCTCAGTCAACTGCATAGCTCTTGTAAAGGGTCGTCCGCGTCTGCTTACACTGAAAGATTGCGTGAAATACTTCGTTGAGCACCGCCACGACGTTACTATACGACGTACTAAGTTCGACTTGAAAAAGGCACAAGAACGGGCACATATTCTGGAAGGACTTATCATAGCCTGCGACAATATCGACGAGGTCGTACATATAATACGTGCCAGCAAGACTCCTTCAGAAGCACAGCGCAACTTGGAGAAACGATTCGAACTAGACGAATTGCAATCGAAAGCTATCGTGGACATGCGACTGTCGCAACTCACAGGACTGCGGTTGGAACAGCTGCATGAAGAATACGAGGAGCTTGAAAAACAGATTGCATACTTGCAATCCATTCTGGATGACCCCGAACTGTGCAAAAGGGTAATGAAGGACGAACTAATCGAGGTCAAAAACAAATACAACGACGAACGCCGTACTGAGATAAAGCCATACGAGCATGAATTCAATGCCGAAGACTTCTATCCCAACGACCCCGTTGTGATAACAGTGAGTCATCTGGGATACATAAAACGTACACCGCTAAGCGAATTCCGTGAACAGGCACGCGGGGGCGTGGGTTCTAAGGGAACACGTACACGCGAACAAGACTTCACCGAATACATCTACCCGGCCACGATGCACCAGACCATGCTCTTCTTCACAAGAAAAGGCCGTTGCTATTGGCTCAAATGTTATGAAATTCCTGAAGGCGACAAGAGTTTCAAGGGACGCGCCATACAGAACATGCTCAACATCGAAAAAGATGACTCGGTGAACGCATTACTACGTCTGCGCGGACTCAACGACGAAGAATTCATAAAGTCACACTACGTAATCTTTGCAACAAAGAAAGGAACTGTAAAGAAGACGTGTCTTGAAGCCTACTCCCGCCCACGTACAAACGGTGTCATAGCCATCAACATAGCAGAAGACGACGAAGTAGTAGACGTACGTCTGACAAACGGCCACAACGAACTGATTATGGCCAACCGCAACGGACGTGCAGTACGCTTTGACGAATCGTCAATACGAACTATGGGACGCGTCGCTACAGGTGTAAGAGGAATGCGTCTAGACGGTGACGATGATGAAGCAATCGGAATGATTGTCGTGAACGATGCATCTACCGAAACAGTGATGGTAGTCAGCGAAAACGGATACGGGAAACGTTCTCAAGTAGAAGACTACCGTAAGACCAACCGTGGAGGCAAAGGAGTGAAAACTCTCAGCATCACCGAAAAGACAGGCCGGCTTGTTGCCATAAAGAACGTTACGGACAAGAACGACCTGATGATTATCAACAAAAGCGGTATCGTAATCCGACTTTCTGTAGCCGACTGCCGAGTCATGGGACGCGCGACACAAGGAGTGCGCCTTATCAACCTTACAAAGAAGAACGATGTCATCGCAAGCGTATGCAAAGTAATGAGCAGCGAACTGGACGGCTCGGTGGACAACGAGTCGGAGGCCGAAAAGACATCCGGCAACTTGGTGGCAACCACAGGCGAAGAAAGCGGACAGCAGAGTTCCGACAACGAGCCTGCTGACGGTAACATCAATGACAACAAACAGAATCAATAAACTCTTTTAAAAGTATATGATTATGAGAAAGTTAATTATGATGGCCTTGATAGCAGCAATGTCCACTGTCACGGCTATGGCAAAAGACGATGCAGTGAAGAGCATCCTCAAAGCCAAGGATTACACGGAGGCTTCCAACTTGCTAAATTCGAGCCTCTCAACACTTACGCCTGCGCAAAAAGCAAAGGCATACAACAAGCTGGTCGACCTCTCTCTGGAAAAGGCCAACAAGGAACTCAACACAATAAATACAAATGCCGTGTCTGCACAACTCGGACAGAACAAGAAAGACCCTGTTGACACTTTAGGCATGTACAAAGCTCTTTACACTGCTTTCAAAGACGCTATGGAATGCGACAAGTACGACCAGATGCCTAACGAAAAAGGTAAGGTCGCTCCTAAATTCCACAAAGCCAACCAGACACGTCTGCTCCCGTTGCGCGTACATTTCATCAATGCCGGGCAGGATGCCGGAAACAAGAACGACAGCAAAGGAGCTTTCGACTATTACGGCATGTACGTAGAGAGTGCGTCTGCTCCACTTTTCGCCGATGCAGAAAAGGCAAATGCACGTGACGAATATTTAGGCCAGGTTGCTCGCGTTGCCGCTGTATTCGCATTCCAGAACAAGAACATGGATTTGGCTAACAAATACTGCGACGTAGCTCTCGGCGACACTGCCTCTTACAAAGATGCACTCAGTCTGAAGATGTACCTCATGCAGCAAACCCTCAAAACAAAAGAGGATTCGCTGAAGTGTCTCACACAGTTTGAAGAACTGTACAAAAAAGACAGTAAGAACGAGCAGATATTCAACAACCTCGTGAACATGTACGGCAACCTCAACATGAAGGACAAGCAACTGCAACTTATCAACGAAAAAATTGCACAGGATCCAAATAACTTCACTGCATGGGCTTTGAAGGGACAAAACGAGATGAATTCGAACAAATGGGACGAAGCAATCGCTGACTTCAAGAAGGCTCTTTCTATCGACGACAAGAAAGTAATAATCCTGACCTATCTGGGATTCTCCATCAACTCAAAGGCTGCAGCACTGAACGTACCTGCTGAACAGAAAAAGCTCTACACCGAATCACTCGGCTATCTGGAGAAAGCCCGCAACCTAGACCCAGACCGCAAGGAAGCCAACTGGAGCTATCCTCTTTACCAGTGCTATTACACCCTCTACGGCGCAACAGACAGCCGTACGAAGGAAATTGAAGCCCTTATTAAATAAAAACATAAATACCGTATTCTCTTCAAGGATTAATCTTGACAGGGAATCCTATAAGAAGGGGTAAGACGGTATCTTTTCAATAAATCGGAGGGTCGCTTGCTGCTACCTTCCGATTTAAAATACTTTCTCTTTTTCAGTCATCCACATTCGGACAAGCAGTCCGTAGGAGGAGACGTATCTAGCATTTTCTATACGATTGCGGCATACACTGCAAGCAGAGTTTATTAACAATCAATCGAAATATTCAGGAGGCAAACACATGACAAGAAGACTGTTGTTCTTATTTTTTCTTTTCTTACCCATGCTTTCTTCACAAGCGCAGCGCAAGGAAATAGCCCAAGCAAAGTCTTTCGTCAAAAGTCGAAACAATCTGCCACAAGCCGAAGAAATGATGCGCAACCTGCTAAAAGACTCGATTAACAGGGAAAAAGAAAAGATATGGCTGATGCTTTTCGACGCAATCAAAGGACAGTACGAACAGGGCAACGAGCAACTATATCTGAAACAACAGTACGACACAGCACAGTTGTTCAACACAGCACGCAAAATGTTCACTGTACTGGAAGAATTTGACTCTATTGCCACCCGCCCCGACAAGAAAGGACGAATAAACTTGAAATACAGACGCAAACATTCAGAGTTTCTCAATGTCTATCGTCCTAACATATACAATGGAGGCATGTTCTTCGTAAAGAAAAAAGATTACGCCAAAGCATTCGACTTCTTTAGCACTTATATCGACTGCAAAGACCAGCCATTGTTCTCAAACTACAACTATGGCCAGAACGACCACAGATTGCCACGAGCTGCCTATATGTCGGTTTATTGCGGATTCAAACTGAAGGATTTTAACAAGACAATGAAATATTCAGAACTGGCAAAGACCGACACGTCAAGGCTCAATTATCTTTACCAGTACTTCTCGGAGATGTACAGTCAGGAGAAAGACACCGGAAATTATTTGGCTACAATATCTGAAGGATTTGCCAGATTTCCTAAATCTATGTTTTTTTTCCCAAGAATATTCGACTATTATTTCAATAAAGGCGATATAAGTCATTCGCTAGAAATCTGTGAGAAAGCCCTTGCCGCCGACAGCACTAATGCAGTTTTCTTATATGCTAAAAGTACCGTCATGTTTGCTTTAGGTAAATATGACGAATGCATAAAAATATGCGACTACCTTATTGAGAAAAATAACACCATGGCAGATGCCTATCTGACTGCCGGGCTGGCTTATTATAATCAAGCTGTGAAATTAGGACAGAATACCCTCTTAGCCCGTAAAGAACAAAACAGACTGAAACATCTCTATAAAAGTGCACTGCCTTACATTCAAAAATACCGCGAACTTGTACCAGACGGGAAAAACAAATGGGGATTGCCGCTTTACACTATCTATCTGAACCTCAACATGGGAAAAGAATTTGACGAAATAGACAAATTGCTGAAAGAAAAATGAATATAGAAAGAATACTGTCCAAATTAGGAATAGCTTCACTTAGCGAAATGCAGGTGAATGTGGGCAAGACCATGCTAGACAACAACCACGACATCGTTGTACTGTCACCGACAGGTACAGGAAAGACACTGGCCTACCTGCTGCCCCTCATACAGCTGATAGCCCCCACTGACGACAATGTACAAGCTGTCGTCATAGTGCCTGGACGTGAACTGGCCTTACAGTCGGCGACAGTAATGGGCGGCATGGGCTGCGGACTGCGCTCTATGCCATGTTACGGTGGGCGTATGACAATGGAAGAACATCTAGCAATGCGAAAAATCCGACCACAGATAATCTTCGCCACACCAGGTCGTCTTAACGACCATATCGACAAAGGCAACATCGATGCATCGACTATAAAGTATCTTATTATCGACGAATTTGACAAATGTCTGGAAATGGGATTTATCGACGAAATGAGCGCACTTATCCAGAAACTACACAACGTGAAGAAGAAAGTGCTGCTGTCCGCAACCGATGCCGAAGCCATACCAGACTTTGTAAACACAGAAAGAATGGTCCGACTCGACTATCTTTCGGCTGCAGACAATGTCAAAGAGCGCGTAAGCACCTACCGTGTGACGAGTCCGGAAAAAGACAAACTCCATACTCTCGACCAATTGCTCCGCCTATGCGGTGACGGAAGCACTATAGTATTTGTAAACTATCGAGAAAGTGTAGAGAGAGTAAGCGGTTTCCTCAAAGAAGAAGGCTTCTCGTTCAGTGCCTACCACGGAGGTCTGGAACAGAAAGAACGAGAGTCGGCTCTGTACCGATTCGAAAACGGATCAGCCAACATTCTCGTCAGCACCGACCTTGCCTCAAGAGGTCTGGACATACCGCTTGTCGAGAACATAATACACTATCACCTACCCGAAACCGAAGATGCCTACATCCACAGAGTAGGACGGACGGCAAGATGGGATGCGGACGGACGCAATTTTTTCCTTCTTGGACCGTCCGAACAGCTACCCGACTACGTAGAAAAGGACACGCCAGAAATTCCTTTAGACGACGTACCAACAAAAATCGCCCAACCCAAAATGGGAACCCTCTATATCGGGAAAGGTAAGCAAAGCAAGATAAGCAAGGGAGATGTCGTGGGTTTTCTTTGCAAGAAAGGCGGACTGAAAGCCAGCGAAATAGGCCGGATTGACATAAAAGACAGGTACACTTACGTGGCAGTACCTTTCGCCAAAGTAGACAACGTGCTTAAGATGACAACCGGCGAGAAGATAAAGGGAGTGAAGACTATAGTAGAGACCTTGTCTGATTAAACCTGCATTTTATTCTATGCAAAGAAACGAATGGCATATAATTTGCTTATTATAAAGTAAAAAAGGAGAAAAATTATGGCATTCATAGATTATTATAAAATACTCGGTGTTGACAAAAACATTCCGCAGGATCAAGTACGCGAGGCATACCGCAAACGTGCAAAGCAGTTCCACCCCGACCTTCACCCGAACGACCCGAAGGCCAAAGCCAAATTCCAAGCATTGAACGAGGCTTACGAAGTAATCAGTAATCCTGAAAAGCGTAAGAAATACGACGAATACGGCGAACACTGGCGAGAAGCCGATGCCTACAATGCAGCGGGCGGAGGCGGTGCTGGCGGAGGTAACGGCCAATACTATTGGAGCAGCAACGGCGGAACAGACAGTCCGTTTGAAGGATTCGACTTCAGCTCGTTCGGAAAAGGAGGCGGCGGATTCTCCGACTTCTTCCAAGACTTGTTTGGCGCACGTTCTGCCAGAGGAAGGTCAGCAAGAAGTTCGGCACGCCAGAACACAGGCGAAATGCACGCCAGCGTGAACATCGATTTGTATACGGCATTACTGGGCGGAGAAATAATAATACAGCTCGCCAACGGAACGAAGATAAAACTGAAAGTAAAACCCGAGACCCAGAACGGTACTCGTGTACGCTTGAGAGGAAAAGGCTACGACCGTGGCGACGGAACGATAGGTGACTTAATAATAACCTACAACGTGACACTTCCGACCAACCTGACTGAGCGCCAGAAAGACTTGCTACGCCAGATGAAAGAAGGCTAATTGCCGCATCACGTAAAAAGATAAATCCGTCAGCAAGACAATCAAGTTCTTGTTGACGGATTTTTTATTTACAAGCACATTTAGAAAAGACACACAGCACACCGTCCAAACGCCAACACGAAATAACCGGATTTACCACGATGCAACACAAAGCTACCGTCATACCTGTATGGAAACAGGCGGCCATATCTGTCAGCCCATCATAAGCAGCGACCATGAACAACAGTCCGAATGCACCACCGACATGATGGGCTACATTGACAAACCCTGATGCCGCCCCCGAATCACTGTGTCCGACACCGACTATACCATATTGGTCAGCGGACTCATAACCAGCCCCTGTCCAAGACTGTACCGACTGTATCGAACCGTGAAATTCCGACTGCCTTTCCGTCAAGCGTTCTTACAGAAAGAAAAAGCATGACAGCTATTATCGGAACATTCACAAAGAAACCGTCACGCCACGAGGCATAACTCGTTATCGCCCCACCTGCGACCAGACCGACACACAGTCCCAACCCTGAAATCGAGCCGTACCATGCCACAGCCTTCACTCTTTCTCCGCCCTCAAAATAGTCCATAATCAGTGCAAGCGATGTCGGAGCAAGCACAGCCGAACCTAAGCCTTGTACAAACCTCGCTCCAATCATCATGCCTGCCGACTGGGCACATCCGGCCACAAGCGAACCTAATCCGAAAAGGACAAGCGAAAAGTTGAACATCCGTTTTCGCCCGAACGT
>CALBJK010000137.1 GCA_937892695.1 uncultured Prevotella sp. | reverse complement strand
GTTTCGGACCAAGTCGGTCTTTTCCGTCCACACCTTTTATATAATCGAAATAATCGTTCACAAAGTTAGCGTCAATTTGCATAAAAAAAGCAAACAGAACACATAATATTGCAGGAACAGCCCTTACCATACTTCCATAATGGTCTACAGCCAATGCAAAACCAATCATGACAGGAACTGCCGCTCCAGTAAGTGTTTTAGGACGAGAAGCCAAAAACCAAGCCTTAAATGAATTCACTCCAACGTTATCAAAATCCATGTCAAAAAATTTTCATTCAATTGCTTGCAAAAGTAAGCATAAAAGCTTATATTTGCAAATAAAATTTGTTTTCAACAATAATGAATATGACACATGTCAGTCTCGACTTGATGGGGTTTATTGAACAAAATATCCTTCCAAGATATGCGATGTTTGATAAAGCACACAATCTTGTACACGTCAGTAATGTTATAAAAAAATCACTAACACTTGCACGCACAATTGGCGTAGATTCAGATATGTCCTATACAGTTGCAGCATACCATGACCTCGGTCTGGAAGGTCCTCGAGCCATACATCATATCACCAGCGGAAAAATCCTACAATCTGACATGAGATTAAGACAATGGTTTACCGAAGAACAAATAAATACAATGAAAGAAGCTGTCGAAGACCACCGGGCTTCATCATCTCATGTACCAAGAAACATTTACGGAAAAATCGTTGCAGAGGCCGACCGTGAACTTGAGCCTCATACCGTATTCCGTCGTAGTATTGAATACGGACTGTATCATTATCCTGAAAAAAACAGAAACGAACAGTGGAAACGTTTCTTGATGCACATGCAAAATAAATATTCATTACATGGATACATCAAGTTATGGATTCCGAATTCACCAAACGAAAAATATCTTCAAGAGTTACGTACAATTATAAATGATGAATCACGACTTAGGACATATTTTGATAATATATATGAACAAGAATGTTGTAAGTAATCAGGTTTAACCCAAATTTATCATTAGACATCAGTCATTTTCTTCATACAAATTGGCATATATTTTAGTTTACTTGTTTGGGTATCACCGTTCTAATGACCGATATTTGCGTTTAATTGATAAAACCCATAACCTCAATTTATAAATTCCTTTTTTATTTACAAAAACGAAGACGAAGAACACTTAATCATCGCACTCACGCGTCATACGCCGTCTGCAAATTTCAGCAGAACTGATATGTTTAGGCGAATGGCTTTTCTTTTTAAGCCACTCGCCCTTTTTCTTTTCGTATTCAGCTCTATGGCGTTCAATAAAATTGTCAGCCATGAAATTGTGTTTTTTATTTGAACTTACTGTAAATGACACTCATTACAACCTTTCCGTTGGGATTATTCTCCCCACCGACAATACGAGTACTAGACATCGACATATCATGTTCTATCTTTACCAGTTCCTGGGTCGAAGAAGTTGTGTTATAGGTTGCTGTAACAGGGATGATGACAACTTTATTCCATTCTTTACCAAGACTACTTTTATTAGTGTAAAGGTACTTTATCAGCGAACTTATATTGTTAAATGTATAGGTATTCTTATTGCTGTCGAAAGCAGCAAGAAAAGATGTCTTATAGTCTGCAATCTTGCGCTTCTCAAAGAATGAATAGATTTCTCCTTTCGGTATTATAAGCAACGTTTTAGGTATGCCTAAAACATATTTACTTTGAATTCTATTATTTAATCTTGTAAGCACTATTTTTGCAGTGTTAAGAGTGTCTCTTTCGTGTCCTGACATAACTTCATCTACAGGTAATGTCATTTCTGTAAAGATACCAGCCGGAGTTTTAAGATAGGCACATGTATTGTCTTCAATCAATTTTGACAATGTCACCTTATCATTCTGTACTCTGGTTTGCTGAACCACTTCTTCGGTACCTGCAAAAGATGAAGACACGTTAACAATAGTATCTTTCTTGATAGTGACATCGTTACCATTAATAGTTGTATCTTTGTCAAAAGTCGTGTGCATCTTGTAATATACAAGAAGCTGAGTGATGGAAATATAAGCCATCGACCCTAATCCACTTTCAGTTCTTATATTAAATCCAGGAACTACATTATGTATAAATGTGTAAGCATTTTTAAACAAAGTTGAGTCTTCATAATATTTTTGCATTATGTAAGTTCCAAAATTCTTGTATGTCTTTCCGTTCTTGTCTGTGTATTTTTTGTCAAGACGTATACGTATGCTTGGCATATAATTATTCGAAGATGAAGATTCATCTGTCAAATCCTTCAGTGTGAATACTTTACTTGAAGTCAGACGGTCTGTTTTCCTCAATAGTTCTGAAGGGTTGTAGTTCGAATAATAGTTTTTACCTTCCGACATGGGTGTAGAAAGCTCGTTTGCTGAAACTTTCATCGTTGCAAGAGAGTCGCCATAATAGTTATTATAGTACAATCTTATCTCGCAGGAGTCGGCTTCAATTCTTTTATCTTTACTTGCTGCAAGCACTTCTTTCTTGTCTGGAAACTCATAATTCTCAAGAGAGTGGAATTGGGTAGTAAAATCGCTGGTTATGTAAGCACCTGTCTCAGGATCACGCACTTTTCCAAGATAACCAACCGTACTTCTCGAAAGTACGGAATCTGCAGCAATTGACTTGACACCACTTATTTCAAATGTATCCACTTTTATCTCCAAGTGATCCATATTGTCGATAAGCGAAGAGCCCAAATCGTCTGTATTATCATCGCAAGACGACATAATTGATACTGAAAGCAGTAACAATGCTAAAAGATTATATTTCATTATAATGGGATACCTTAGTTGGACAGTATTGGCTATTTGGCTATCAGATTATCATACAAAGACTTGTATTTCGCTGTTTCATCATCGTCAGAATAAGGAACGAACGGAATACCTTTTGATTTTGCATAATCAGTCAAAAAGCTGTCAACACCCGGCTCTGCCTCTATAACGGCATCACTGAAGTCTATAGCGAGTTTTTCCAGTTCCGCAAAGTCAAACGTGTCTTTATATTCAGTCAATACCTTGGCATTGACATCCTTAAATTCAAGACAATCCTTAAAATTAGCTTCCGAAAGGCTGTCCAACTTCTGATTAAACAATGAAGTTACCACTTTAGTGTGGGCAAAAGCGGGTTCGTTATGGTACACCTCTTTAATATATAGAGGAACTATAGCACCCATCCATCCCTGACAATGAATTACATCCGGTACCCATCTCAATTTTTTGGCAGTTTCAAGAACACCTCTTGCAAAAAATATTGCTCTTTCTCCATTATCGCTGTACTCCTTTCCATTTTCATCTACGGCCATCTGCCGTTTCATGAAAAAATCATCATTATCAATAAAATAGACCTGCAGCCGAGTTTGAGGGATTGACGCAACCTTAATAATAAGAGGATGATCCGTATCATCGATAATAATATTCATACCTGAGAGACGTATTACTTCATGTAATTGCCCACGACGTTCATTTATGTTTCCCCACTTGGGCATGAAAGTACGTATCTCAAAGCCTGCCTCTTGCATTTTAAAAGGTAAATCGCGCCCCATGTCCGCAATATGAGTTTTTGGGACATAAGGTGTAATCTCCTGATTTATGAATAATATTTTTGCCATATCAACTTTTATGCTTATGCAATCATTATAAAATTCGTGCATTCGCACGAATTGCACACTGCAAAGTTACGAAAAAAAAGGCACAAACATTCCTTTTTAATAGAAAAGGCTCTATAAGGTACGTTAATTAGCTTGTTTTATCAAAAATTAAATACCTATCTTTTCCCCAGTCTAATACTGATACAATCTTTAGCCTATTTGGATTTGCGGCTGAGGCAGCTTAAATTTTAACGGAGTATTGATGAAAGTGCCGTGGAATTTATTTCTTTGGCAGATTTTCATGCGCCATTCCCTGTGATAATGCGACGTATGATTACCGATTTTAATTCAGGAGACGTTATCAAACGAAACTCATATACAATGTTCCTGCACCCACGTCATTCTATTTCGTAAAAGTTTAAAATTACTTATTCGTCTATTTCATTTGTTTTTATTAATTTTGCAACTGTTTTTATGCTGGTATTGTTGTTTCTTAAAACACAGCTTGGGTATTGACAGTTCCTGATAATAAATCTTAAATTTCGAGAGAATTTAATTCAGACGATAATTTATGCAAATCGAATGTAAGATTTTTGAAACAAATATCATTTTGGCATTTCTTGGAATGTCAAAACAAAAGATGGAATAAGGTGGAAAACAATCATACAAATTTAAATATGACAAATGTAATAAAGTTGCGAAAGGGGTTGCGCATCAATCTAAAGGGCAAGGCCGAAAAAAAACGGCAGTCTGTGCCTGTTGATGGTGAATATGCCCTCATGCCAGACGATTTTGTCGGTCTGAAACCTAAAGTCGTTGTACATGTTGGTGATACGGTGAAGGTAGGGGATGCCTTATTTGTCAACAAAGAATGTCCAGAGGTGAGGTTTGCTTCTCCTGTCAGCGGAATGGTTACTGACGTAGTTCGTGGAGACAGACGTAAGCTTCTATGCGTAAAGGTGAAGGCCGACGGAACTCAGCAGTTTTCCAATTTTGGAAAAATCGATGTTGAAAAGGCTGATGGTGATTCAGTCAAGAAACTTCTGCTCGAAGCAGGGCTGTTCGGTTATATTAACCAATTGCCATACGCAGTGTCAACAGTTCCTGACACGAAGCCGAAGGCAATTTTTGTAAGTGCATTGAGAGATATGCCGCTGGCAGCTGATTTTGAGTATGAACTCGAAGGTTACGAGTCTGCCTTCCAAATCGGCTTGACGGCTTTGTCGCGCATAGCAAAAACCTATCTTGGTATTGGTATTAACCAGACTTCCGATGCTTTGTTGAATGCCCGCAATGTCGAGGTTAATATTTTCGACGGTCCTTGTCCTGCTGGAAATGTAGGTGTGCATATTAATAACATATTGCCTGTAAATAAAGGCGAAGTTGTTTGGACTGTCGATCCTTCAGCTGTAATTTTCTTTGGACGACTTTTTGAAACTGGCCGTGTAGATTTGCATAGGCTGGTTGCTGTTGCAGGTAGCGAGATAGACAATCCTCAATACTTTGATGTTCTGGTAGGACAGGAATTGAACTCTTTTGTGGATGGACGAATTAAGGAAGCTGACTATGACATACGGATTATTAACGGAAATCCACTTACAGGACGTAAGTGTACACTTGACGATTTCCTCGGTGCCCATACTTCTGAGATCACTGTCATACCTGAAGGTGATGACAGAAATGAATTGTTAGGATGGATTATGCCTAGAACACAAGATTTCTCTGTCAGCCACAGCTATTTCTCGTGGTTGATGGGCAAAAAGAAAGAATACGTTATAGATGCCCGAGTAAAGGGTGGGGAACGTCACATCATTATGAGTGGCGAATACGACAAAGTTTTGCCAATGGACATTTATGGCGAATTCTTGATCAAGGCTATGATTGCAGGAGACATAGACAAGATGGAGGCTCTCGGAGCGTATGAAGTTTCGCCTGAAGATTTCGCTCTTGCCGAATTTGTCGATTCTTCAAAGCTGGAACTACAGAGCATCGTGAGAAAGAGTCTCGATATGCTTAGAAGGGAAAACGCATAAATCAAACTAATATGAATACACTAAGAAAATATCTTGATAAGATAAAGCCAAACTTTGAGGAAGGCGGCAAATTGCATCCTTTCAAGAGCGTATTTGAAGGAATGGAAACTTTTCTTTTTGTTCCTAACACTACGTCAAGGAATGGTAGTAGTATACACGATCCAATCGACTCGAAACGTATAATGAGCATTGTGGTCATTGCTCTTATCCCGACATTGTTGTTCGGAATGTACAACGTTGGCTTCCAGAATTATAAAGCAGCGGGTATGATTGGGACGGCAAGCTTTTTATCTGTCTTCTTTTACGGTTTTTTTGTCGTATTGCCTAAGATTCTTGTTTCTTACATTGTCGGTTTGGGCATAGAGTTTGCCTGGGCACAATGGAAGGGTGAAGAAATACAGGAGGGCTATTTGGTGTCGGGAATACTGATACCACTTATCATTCCTGTCAATTGTCCGTTGTGGATGCTCGCCTTAGCTGTGGCATTTTCTGTTATATTTGTTAAGGAAATATTCGGCGGAACAGGCATGAACATCTTCAATGTTGCACTTGCGGCAAGAGCGTTCCTGTTCTTCTCATATCCGACGAAAATGAGCGGAGATTCCGTATGGGTGGCCAAGGACAGTATTTTCGGCTTTGGCAATAATCTGCCTGATGCCTTCACATGTGCCACTCCTCTTGGTGAAATCGCGCAGAATACTGGTATGCCTTACAGTTTGTGTGACATGATTTTAGGATTCATACCCGGCAGCATTGGAGAAACCAGCGTCATCGCTATAGCTTTGGGTGCTGCTTTGTTGCTCTTAACAGGCATTGCCAGCTGGAGAACTATGCTCAGCGTTTTCGTCGGCGGCGGATTGATGGCTGCCCTTTTCTCTTCTCTCGATATGACTCCTATACCTTGGTATGAACATTTGGTACTCGGAGGCTTCTGTTTCGGAGCCGTATTTATGGCCACCGATCCGGTTACGAGTGCCCGCACCGAATCCGGACAATACGTTTACGGTCTTCTGATAGGCGTGATGGCTGTTGTCATACGTGTGATGAATCCCGGTTATCCGGAAGGAATGATGCTGGCCATATTATTTATGAATATGTTTGCTCCGTTGATTGACTATTGTGTGGTGCAGAAGAATATTTCGAAACGATTGAAACGTCTGAACGCAAACAAATAAATGATTATGGAAACTGAAAAGAAAAAAGGTTTAAACACCAATTCTAGTACATATACGATATGCTACGCGGCCACTATTGTAGTGGTTGTTGCTTTTTTGCTGGCTTTTGTCTTCCTGGCTCTAAAGCCGATGCAAAATGCAAATGTGGCGTTGGACAAAAAGAAACAGATTCTGGCATCACTTAACATAAGAGATCTCAGCGATGCCGCCTCGTCCGAAAAGTATAGCAAGGTAGTAGTTGCCGACAATGTGTTGGATGAAAATGGCAATGTGACAGAAAAAGGAACAAAAGGAGGTGAGAAGAATGGTTTCAAGCTTAACAGCAGTGACTTTAAGGCCGGACGTCTGGCTCTATATGTCTGCAAAGTGGGTGGTAAGACAAAATATGTGATTCCTGTTTATGGAATGGGACTTTGGGGACCGATAAGCGGTTACATAGCCATCAATGACGACAAAAAGACTGTGTACGGAGCTTACTTCAACCATGAAAGTGAAACTGCCGGACTTGGTGCCGAAATAAAGGATAATCGTAAATGGCAGCAGCAGTTTGAAGGTAAGAAACTCTTTGTTGCCGGACAGGCCGGCATTGCATTGTCTGTTAAAAAGAAGAGTGATGTGACCGACCCACAGACTCAATGCGATGCTGTAACTGGAGCTACGCTTACGTCTGACGGTGTGAGCGATATGCTTGGAACATGCCTAGGTAAATATATGAAGTTTCTTAAAACAAAATGAATAAAAATATGAGCAAACTGTTTTCAAAGGATAATAAGCATGTCTTCACTAATCCTCTTAACCTTGACAATCCGATTCTTGTACAGGTTTTAGGTATATGTTCGGCTCTGGCGGTTACGTCTCAACTTAAACCGGCCATAGTCATGGGACTTGCCGTTACAGTGATAACTGCATTTTCCAATGTTATAATCTCAATCATTCGCAAAACCATACCAAATCGCATACGTATAATCGTGCAGCTTGTTGTCGTTGCAGCTCTTGTGACCATAGTAAGCCAGATACTTAAAGCTTTCGTTTATGATGTTAGTGTGCAGCTTTCAGTCTATGTGGGATTAATCATCACCAACTGTATTCTTATGGGACGTCTTGAAGCGTTTGCCATGACGAACAAACCTTGGTCCAGCTTCCTCGATGGCCTCGGCAATGGTTTGGGCTACGCTTATATTCTTGTGCTCGTGGGGGCTGTGAGAGAATTGCTTGGACGAGGTTCTATACTTGGTTGGCAGGTGATTCCGAATGGAGTTTATGAAGCCGGATACTTGAATAACGGCATGATGACAATGCCTGCAATGGCTCTTATATTGCTGGGATGTGTAATCTGGGTTCATCGTGCATATTTTTTAAAGGAAAAATAAAGAATTTCAACAATGGAACATGTAATAAGTCTGTTTTTCAGGTCTATCTTTGTGGACAACATGGTGTTCGCATTCTTTTTGGGAATGTGCTCATTTCTGGCTGTCTCAAAGAATGTGAAGACTTCGTTAGGTCTTGGACTGGCTGTGACGTTTGTGCTTTTTGTGACTGTACCAGTAGACTATTTGTTGCAAACCAAAGTGCTGGGGCCAGACTGTCTTATCAAAGGCGTAGATCTTTCTTATCTTAGCTTCATCCTTTTCATTGCAGTCATAGCAGGTATAACCCAACTTGTAGAAATGATAGTGGAGCGATATTCTCCTTCACTCTACTCTGCACTTGGAATTTTCCTGCCGCTTATCGCCGTAAACTGTGCAATCATGGGAGCGTCGCTGTTCATGCAGCAGCGCATAAACTTGGATCATTCAAATACACAGTATATCGGTAGCATCTGGGATGCGATAGCTTATGCTGTAGGTAGCGGTTTAGGATGGACATTGGCTATTGTCGCTATGGGGGCAATCCGTGAAAAATTGGAATACAGTGATGTGCCAAAACCCTTACAAGGGCTGGGAATTACCTTTATTATTGTCGGTCTTATGTCGATGGCAATGATGTGCTTCTCAGGGCTGAGTTTTTAACGATGTGAATATTTTATTATGGGAGAATTTATTATTGCAAGTATAGGGGTATTTCTCGTGACTATCCTCCTTTTGGTGATTGTTCTGCTGATAGCAAAACATTATCTTTCCCCTTCAGGTAATGTCATAATAACAGTAAATGGTGACAAACAGCTGTCAGTTCCTCAAGGAGGCAGCCTGATGACAACACTGACAGATAATGGCATTTATCTTCCGTCTGCATGTGGTGGAAAAGCCAGTTGCGGACAGTGTAAAGTTCAGGTGCTTGAAGGAGGCGGGGAGATTCTAGACTCAGAGCGTCCGCATTTTACGCGCAAACAGATAAAAGACCACTGGCGGCTAGGCTGTCAGTGCAAGGTTAAGGGAAATCTTAAAATTGCTGTTCCTTCCTCAGTACTTGGTGTTAAGGAATGGGAGTGTACTGTGATAAGCAACAAGAATGTCGCTTCATTTATAAAAGAATTTATCGTGGCTCTTCCTCCAGGCGAACACATGGACTTCATTCCAGGTTCATACGCCCAGATAAAGATTCCTGCATACGACACTATTGACTATGACAAGGATTTTGATAAGGTCGACATTGGTGAGAAATACTTGCCTGTCTGGAAGAAATTCAATATCTTCTCTGTAAAGGCGCACAACCCGTCGCCGACAATCCGCGCTTATTCTATGGCTAACTATCCGGAAGAGGGCGACCGTATCATGCTCACCGTGCGTATCGCAACCCCGCCGTTCAAGCCGCGTCCACAAGTTGGGTTCCAGGATGTTCCGGCAGGTATCGCCTCGTCTTATATCTTTAGCCGTAAGCCGGGTGACAAGGTTATAATGAGTGGTCCTTACGGCGACTTCCATCCTGTTTTCAACTCTAAGAAAGAGATGATATGGGTCGGCGGAGGTGCAGGTATGGCTCCTTTGCGTGCTCAGATAATGTACATGACAAAGACATTGCATACCCGTGACCGTGAAATGCATTATTTTTATGGTGCACGTTCGCTGAGCGAGGTATTCTATCTGAACGATTTTCTTGAACTTGAAAAAGAATATCCCAACTTCCACTTCCATCTTGCGTTGGATCGTCCCGATCCCGAAGCCGATGCATCAGGAGTGAAGTATACGGCAGGATTTGTTCATCAAGTGATGTATAACACTTATCTGAAGGATCATGACGCGCCTGAGGACATAGAGTATTACATGTGCGGTCCAGGCCCGATGAGTAAAGCTGTTATCAGTATGCTTGATAGTCTTGGTGTTGAACCGGAGTCAATCAAATATGACAATTTTGGCGGATAGGAAAATCGATTTTTACAGACAAGCTTAACCGAGTATTGTTGTCCGTAAATAGCATATTGGCGAAATGATGTAAGCAATCATCATTTCGCCAATATTTTTTAGAACCCACTTATAGTGAAGTCGTTCTCGACATAGGTTTAGGCACTGCATACCAGAAAAATCCAGACGCCCTGTTAATTTGGATTTGAAGTCAGATGAAATAGTAAACCTTGTAACTGTAGTGTAAATTTTGTTAAATATCTTGTGCTTGGCAAATGGTAGATGTATCGTTCACAATTTTATTATTACCTTTGTATCACATTTTACAAAAGTACATTTAATTAATAATTAACGTAGTATGAATCAATACGAAACCGTTTTCATTTTGACTCCCGTTTTGTCTGATGGTCGCTAAATTCAAGAAACTGCTCACCGATAATGGTGCTGAGATTCTGAACGAGGAGACCTGGGGACTCAAAAAAATGGCTTATGCTATCCAAAAGAAGTCTACAGGCTTTTATTGCTTGTTGGAATTCAAGGCTGAGCCTACAATCGTGAAAATCCTCGAAACGGGATTCCACCGTGACGAGAAAGTAATCCGTAACATTACTGTCAAACTCGACAAATATGCAGCGCAATACGCCGAGAAGAGACGTAATAAATTTGCTAAAAAAGAGGAGGCTTAATCATGGCAGCAGTAGAATCCGAAATTCGCTATTTGACTCCACCTTCAGTGGATACAAGGAAGAAGAAGTATTGCCGTTTCAAGAAGAGCGGTATCAAATACATCGATTATAAAGACCCCGAGTTCCTCAAGAAATTCTTGAACGAACAAGGTAAGATTCTTCCCCGCCGTATCAC
>CALBJK010000136.1 GCA_937892695.1 uncultured Prevotella sp. | reverse complement strand
CTGGGTCGCGAAGAAGTTCACCAAGCCTTTTGCGTTCGGTGTAAATGTCGCGGTCGCTGCCCCGGCTGAAGTATATGCGTTCGAACGAACAAGCCGAGTCGCCTTTCTGTGGAATAACTTCTTCTACGGAGAAGTCGCCGTTGCGCTTTACGAAGAGAGCATTGCCCGGATTCAGCTCCAATATGTCTTCGCATTCGAGATCGAATGTTGTCTGAAGAACTGGGCGTTCGCTCGCTACGGCTATAAACTCGTCGTTGCGGTAGTAGAAGGCAGGACGTATGCCCCAGGGGTCGCGCATTGTGAACATCTCACCGCTGCCGGTGAGTCCGCAAATGACGTATCCTCCGTCAAAGTCGGTCATAGTGGTCTTGAGAACATTCTTCATTTCGACATGGCTGTCTATGTAATGAGTGATGTCAAGACCCTTCAATCCCATCTTTTCTGCGTTTCTGAAATTGTGTTCGACCTCCATGTCGAGCCGGTGTCCCATGAATTCGAGCATGATGTAGCCGTCGCTGTAGATGCGTGGAAACTGTCCCTGGCTGGTGAGCAACTTGAATATCTCGTCAATGTTTGTCATATTGAAGTTGCCGCAGATGCATAGGTTCTTTGCCTGCCAGTTGTTACGGCGCAGGAATGGATGGACGTAGGACAGTCCCTTTTTCCCGGTGGTGGAGTAGCGCAGATGTCCCATGTACAATTCACCGGCAAAAGGAAGGTTCTGCTTTGCGAAGTCGGCATCAGCCAGTTGTTCCGGTGTCAGTGTACGGAACTGTCGTTGTACGTTCCCAAATATTTCGGTTATGCCATCTTTCCCTTCTGCTCTTTCACGGAACATGTATTCATGTCCGGGTGTGCTGTCAAGTTTGACACATGCCATGCCCGCGCCTTCCTGGCCACGGTTATGCTGTTTCTCCATCATAAGGTATAGCTTGTTCATTCCGAACATCCATGTGCCATACTTCTCTTGATAGTATTTCAGCGGTTTTAGCAATCGTATCATTGCTACGCCACATTCATGTTTTAATGGTTCCACTACCTTTTTTTATTTTGATTGTTTGTCGTTTATGCATTACTGATTATTCCACTGTGACCGACTTGGCCAGATTGCGAGGCTGGTCTACGTTCTTGCCTTTGCATACGGCAATGTGATAGGCCAGCAGTTGCAATGGAATCGTGTCGACCAGTGGTTCTATACATTCGAGCGTGTCGGGCAGTTCTATCACTTCGTCTGCTATGCGGCTTATGGTGTCGTCTCCCTTGCTAACCAGAGCGATGACGCGTCCTTGCCGTGCTTTAATTTCCTGTATGTTGCTCAGCACTTTCTCATACATAGTGTTGTGGGTTGCGATTACGACAACAGGCATGTCTGAGTCTATCAGAGCTATGGGGCCGTGCTTCATTTCTGCAGCCGGATAACCTTCGGCATGGATGTAGCTTATTTCTTTCAGCTTGAGTGCTCCTTCGAGAGCTACAGGATAGCTGAAGCCACGTCCGAGATACAAGAAATTGTGGGCGTAAGTGAATGTCCGGCTCAGGTCGGCTATGCGGTTGTTGAGCTTGAGTACTTCTTTAATCTTTTCCGGTATTTCAACGAGCGATTTTGTCACATTTATGTATTCTTCCTTTGTGATAGTGCCCTTCTCTTTACCTAAGGCCAGTGCCAGCATAGCCAGTACTGTCACTTGACCGGTGAACGCCTTGGTAGACGCTACACCAATCTCAGGCCCTACGTGAATGTAACTGCCTGCGTCGGTGGCTCTCGGAATACTAGAACCTATGGCATTGCAGATGCCATAGACAAAGGCTTTGTTTTTCTTTGCCAATTCTATTGCGGCAAGTGTGTCGGCTGTCTCTCCGCTTTGGGATATTGCGATGACGACATCTTTGTCTGAAACAACAGGGTCGCTGTATCTGAACTCGCTGGCATACTCTACATCTACCGGTATGCGGCAGAAATTCTCGATAAGGTGTTTGCCTATAAGTCCGGCATGCCATGATGTTCCGCATGCCACAATTATTATCCGTTGCGCATCGAGCAGTCTTTGACGGTTGTCTATTACTGCGCTAAGCGTAACATTGTCGGCTTCGGCATTTATGCGGCCTCTCATGCAGTTGCGCAGACATTCGGGCTGCTCGAATATTTCTTTAAGCATGAAATGAGGGAAGCCACCTTTTTCTATCTGTCCGAGGTTCAAGTCCACGGTCTGTACTTCTGGACTAAGCCGACGGTTGTCGATGTTCACGACTCGAAGCTCTTCGCCCTGTCTCAAGACGGCGATATTGCCGTCTTTCAGGTAAACCATCTTGTCGGTGTATTCGATGATGGGTGAGGCGTCTGATCCGATGAAGAATTCGCCGTCACCTATGCCGACAACGAGTGGACTTTGCTTACGCGCGGCAATGATTTGCCCCGGCTCGTTTTTGTCGAGAAGGGCGAATGCGTATGCACCTATCACCTGATGCAGTGCCACCTGGACAGCTGAGAGCAGGTCTATTTTTTTCCGTGTCTGTATGAATTCTATCAGCTGTACGAGGACTTCTGTATCGGTGTCAGAACGAAATTTCATGCCTTGCGCCATCAGGTTACGCTTTATGGTAGCGTAGTTCTCTATTATTCCGTTATGGATGATGGCCAGATTTTTTGACTCTGAGTAGTGAGGGTGGGCGTTGATCGATGACGGTTCGCCATGGGTAGCCCATCTTGTGTGGGCTATACCAACGCATCCTGACGTATCTTTGTCTTCGCAATATTCTTCAAGGTTTGATACTTTACCTTTAGTCTTATAAACGTTCAGATCGCCACTGTCGCTTATAAGGGCTACGCCCGCACTGTCATATCCACGATATTCAAGCCGTTTCAATCCTTTTATAAGTATGGGATAAGCAGCTCTTTTACCCATGTATCCAACTATTCCGCACATAATGTATTCTTGTTTATGAAGATAAAAAACAAGCGTCAAGCTACGTTAAAAGCTCAACGCCTGAAATCTTAATTCAAAATATTTACTATCAACGATGCAACGGAAGTAACAATGCCGATAGCAGATAACCATATCGATGTCACCGAACCGATGCTTGAGTTCTTTGCTTTCGTGCTGTTCGGCTGCACGTAGACTACGTCGTTTTGCTGTAGATAAAAATAGGGCGAGTTTATCAGATGTGCATCGTTGAGGTTCAGACGGTGCTGGCTCTTCTGGCCCGTCTGGTCTTCACGTATCAGCAGGACATTGTCGCGACGGCCGTATATGGTGAGGTCGCCGGCTTGAGCCAATGCTTCAAGAATGCTCATTTTTTCAGAAGATACGGGTATCACGCCCGGATGCTCTACTTCACCCATTACCGTGACGCGGTAGCTCGACATCCGCACTGTTACCACCGGATTCTCTTTGGCGGCCATAAACGGCAATATGCTTTTGCGTATCTTTTCCTGACACTGGTCTTTGGTCAGTCCTTCCACGTTGATTTTGCCTACAACAGGAAAGTTAATGCTTCCGTCGTTGCTTACGAGATAGGTCTGGAGAGAACCTTGTCCGCTCGATATCTGTCCGTTGCTTTGCATCGTGTTAGAAACAATAAGGTTGAACGGCATAGCTGCTTCGGGGTCTGTCGTGCTGACGGTAATGGTGAGCATGTCTTTAGGCATGATTTTGGCATCGTAGAGTCCGCGCGATGCGGACAAGTTTAGAGTGTCGATGTTCTGGAAATAAGCGATGTGTTTCGAACTCGTACAGCTTCCGAAGAACAGAACTGACGCCATTATGGCCATAATAAGGAAATACTTCTTCATAAGAATTGATGAAAATGCTATTCGTAAACTATTTGCAAAAATACTATTATTTTTTGATATGACAAAGATTTGTAACATATAATGCTCCTGCTTTGCCGCTTTCTTCACTTACTTCTTTGTCTTGGTGATGTCGAAGAGGTAGGTGAGTTTCAATACTATGTTAGATACGTTGGATTTGGCGAAATAGTCACGCTTGGTGTCGCCGTAGATGTTGCCAAGACCGTAGTAGTAGCGCCCTTCGAGAAGAAAGTGTCCTATTTTGGGTATGGAATATTCAATTCCCAGTCCGGCCGCTATTCCGAAGTCGAAGTTGTTTTCTACGGCCATGGTGTCTTGAGCGCATGTCTTGTTTGCCCTGTCTTCCATGTTCCGTTCTTCAAACTTAAAGTTTGTATTGGTGCTTTCGCCAATGGAGAAGCCTATCTGGGGGCCTGCCTGAAAGAAAAATTGCACCCCTTTCTGTTCACGTCCCCATGCCAGATGGGCGAATAAAGGAATCTGCACATAGTTTATGGTACGGCTGTATTGCTCGGCTTTGCCTGTCACCTTATTTATGACGGATTGTCGGTCTGAGGTTAGTATTTTCTCCTTCCATCCGGCTTGCATGAAGTTGACTTCTCCATAGATGGAGCATACGGTGTTGAAATATTTTTCGCAGACATATCTCAAAGTCAGTCCGCCGGTGAGTCCGCCGTGCATGGATTGCGTGACTTTCGGTGTAAATCCGATGCTGCTCATTGCATACCCCATGTTCACTCCTACGGCCAAGTCGTTGCGGTGATCTCCTATTTGTGCTGCGGCAGGCAAGGCTGATATTGCCAGAACCGTCAGAATTGCATTCCTTATGTTCATCTGTTTTCCTGTGTCAGTAGTTGTAAGACTCAATCTCGTGGTTGCGCATATAGTGTACAAGCATGAAACTCTTGTTCTGCAATCCTCCGCCATCCTTCGGGCGGACAAATTTCAGTGGGGTCTGCAAAGGGGAATATGTGTTCTGGTTTTGTAGTCCGCAGAACGACTTGCCGTAGCGGCGCAGCCCGTTTACGAAAAATTCAATATGGTCGTATCCTCAGGGCAAAGCGGGGCAGGGCAACCCTCATGTCTGACTTGAACCATTGACGGTAGGCACTTAAAAGGTGTGACGTAGAGGCAGAAAGCGGATTGTAGAAAAATGTTGTCGGGATATAGGTGTCATATTTGTGGAAATAGTCGAGGTAGACTTTCGTGTACATAAGCCATTCGGTGTATCCGAACAGAGATACCGAAATGTCCGGATTGGCAGTAGTTAGTCCGTCGAGTTTGGCAAAGGCTACGTTGAGCTGTGGCGACCGCCCGGTGTTCAGCACGACAACGTTGGCCCGCGTCTTGCTGAAAGCTTTGGCAAAATAGGCTTCCGACGATTTCAAATTAGTGATGTTGTATGTTATTCCCTTTTCTTCGAGTCGTTTGCGCAGTTCGAAGGTGAACACGCCCTTCTGACTTGTGGTGTCATTGCAATCTATGAACACGGGATGACAGTCGTGAAACCTTTCGATGAACGCATTGATGGCTGAAAGGCCCAGCTGTCCTTGTGTCTGATATACCTTGAACAGATTCGGGTTTGTATCGATGTCGTTTCCGCTTATAGAAAAAGGAATTACGAGCTTGATACCGTTTTTCTTGCAAAAGTCGGACAGTGGCTTGACTTGCTTAGTGTAGAGCGGACCGAAAATGATGTCACACTTCGGGGCGTTCTTATCAAGCAGAGTCTGGCGTATGTCTGCATCGATGGGCACGTTCCATGAATATATGCTTAATGATGCTCCCCTGGCTTTCAGGTCTTCACAAGCCATCAGCGCACCTCTGTAATATTCAGTCATGCGACGTCCGTCACCGTCTTCATTGTGAAGAGGAAGCATGAAACCTATCTTTATAGTACCGTTCGGTATGTCGTTTTCCTTATTTGCTGTTGGTGTTTTCTTATATTGGGACTGGAGATTCTTACCTGTAGGGTATGGAATTAGCAGGATGTCGTCTTTTTTTATATCACGTGTTACCGTTACCAAGTCGGGATTGGCGTTGGCAAGTTCTTCAACCGTAATACCGTATTTTTTTGCAATTCCGTAAAGTGTATCCTTTTTTTTCACTTTGTATGCATCGCGCCATTTTGTAGTCTGTGCGCATACTGAAGCCGCCGTGACTATCAAGGCGGTTATCAATAAAAAGAATTTTCTGATATTTCCCATTTATGCAGTTCCTCTTATACGTGTTATCCGTGGCCAGCGTAGTAGGGCCGATGTGGATATTTATCTGAATTCAGTTGCCTTTTTGCCTTCGTTTACGTTCAGCCTTCAGATAGCTTGTCGTGAGTCGGCTGTTACGTCTTTTTCCGAACGAGGTTTGCCGACGAGGCCATTATGCGGCTGCTTTCGGGCAATATGGTTGCGACAATGCAAAGTTAGCACAAATAAACGGAATAAAGCATGAAAAGTAAAGATTAATATGTTCTGAATTCTTCGGGAGACGCACCGGACTGTATCGTATGACGACCACTATTGACAAAATATTCAATTCTGAATTGCTCTTTTTGCGAACAGCCTCAGTTTCCGTGAGATTTCTGGCATGTTTATTTAGCATTCTGATTATCAACGAAATGCAGCTGCACCAGTTCTCTGTTCTGAGAAATGCAGCATATTGGAACGTAGAATGGGGCATATTGGAAAACAACTGAAAATAATTGTTCGAAATGTCGGATTTCCCACGTTTTGTGCTATGGACTGAGCGGTCTGTACGGTAGCTGTAAATCTGGTCTGGCGCGACCGAAAAAGCTCGTTATTTACACGTAATATACGTTAAAAATGCGGTACGCTATTGAGAGGTTCTTATATTTTTGTTATTTTTGCAACCATTAGATAATTGTTAGTATGTCACAAGTTGAAAAAGAAATAAGCAAACATAAAAATCCGTTTTTTGAACCATACAATACTCCCCACGATACAGTTCCATTCGACCGTATACGCGTTTCCGACTACGAAGAGGCTTTCATGGAGGGAATACGGCGAGACGATGAAGAGATAGCCAAAATCGTAAACGACCCGGCTGAACCGACGTTTGAAAACACCATAGTGCGTGTCGACAACGAGAACGGCGAACACTACTATGACCTGCTCGAACGGGTGTCAAACGTCTTCTCTTGCATGCTCGGTGCCGAGACATGTGACGAGCTTGACGCTCTGGCCCAGAAACTCAGTCCTGTTCTGACAAAACATGCCAATGATGTTAGGTTGAATAAAAAACTTTTTGAGCGAATAAAATATGTTTACGAGCATCATCGGCAACTTACTCCTGAGGAGCAGACCCTTCTCGATAACTGTTATGACAGCTTCACACGGAGCGGCGCTCTGCTCGACGAGGCAGGTAAGAAGAAACTACGCGATTTGACAGAAGAAGCTTCGGTGCTGTCGCTGAGGTTCTCGCAGAATCTGCTTAAAGAAAACAAGGCTTTCTCTTTAGATATAAAGGACGAAACTCTGCTGGACGGACTGCCGGAAACCGCACGCGAAGCGGCTGCACACACCGCAAAAGAACAAGGAAAGGAAGGTTGGACATTCAATCTCGATTTCCCGAGCTTCTCTCCTTTTATGACTTACTCGACACAGCGCGAACTCCGCAAGAAAATGTACATGGCGCGCAACACTGAGGGTATTCATGACAATGCCGAGAATAATGTTGGTATTTGTACACGCCTGATTAATCTGCGTCGCGAGATTGCTCAGCTTCTTGGATTCGACACTTACGCCGACTATGTTCTAAAACATCGAATGGCTGGAAATGTGAAGAACGTATACAAACTGCTTGATGAACTCATTGATGCATATAAGCCGACTGCAATAGAAGAGGTGAAAGAAATAAAGGAAGAAGCCCAAAAACTGGATGGAAACGATCTCGAACTCGAACCGTGGGACTTCAGCTATTATTCACATAAGCTCCAAATGGAACGTTACAACATCGATGCTGAAATGCTCCGTCCTTATTTCGAACTGTCGAAAGTTATAGACGGCGTTTTCGGACTCGCCACGCGGCTTTATGGAATAACCTTCAAGGCAAACGACAAAATACCAGTCTACCATAAAGATGTCAAGGCATACGAAGTATTTGACAAGGACGGTTCTTATTTGGCTGTTCTCTACGCCGACTTCTTCCCCAGAAAAGGCAAGCAAGGCGGAGCTTGGATGACAGAGTTTCAGGGGCAATGGATTGACAGCAAAGGTGTAAATGTGCGTCCGCATGTCAGTCTTGTAATGAATTTCACCAAGCCTACTGACGCAAAGCCTGCATTGTTAACGCTGGGCGAAGTGGAAACTTTTCTTCATGAATTCGGCCATTCGCTCCACGGGATGTTTGCCAACACTCGCTTTGAAAGTCTGAGCGGCACTAATGTATGGTGGGATTTTGTCGAACTTCCTTCTCAGTTTATGGAAAACTTCGCAGTGGAAAAAGACTTCCTTTGTACGTTTGCTTTTCATTATAAAACAGGAGAGCCGTTGCCCGACGAACTGATAGACAGAATTGTTCGCAGCCGCAATTTTATGGTGGCATACGCTTGTATGCGTCAGGTAAGCTTCGGTTTGCTCGACATGGCTTATTACACTCTGAAAGACGAATTCAAGGACAATATCATTACTTTTGAAAAGAAGGCCTGGGCCAAGGCCGTTGTCACCAAACAGTTGTCAGACACCTGCATGACGACCCAGTTTTCACATATCATGGCCGGAGGCTATGCTGCGGGATATTACAGCTATAAATGGGCAGAAGTGCTAGATGCAGACGCTTTCAGTGTATTTAAGAAAAACGGAATCTTTGACAGATCTACGGCCCAGCGGTTCCGTGACTGCATATTGTCTAAAGGTGGAACAGAAAATCCCATGATTCTGTACAAACGATTCAGAGGCCAAGAACCAACAATAGACGCATTATTGGAACGCAATGGTATCAAAAGACGAAAAACAACTCAAGCTTGATGAACGGTATTTGCGCATGGCACGCATTTGGGCCGAGAACAGTTATTGTTTACGCAGAAAGGTGGGTGCTCTTGTCGTCAAGGACAAGATGATAATCAGTGACGGTTATAATGGAACTCCGAGCGGATTTGAGAACAAATGCGAGGATGGAAATAATGTCACAAAACCTTACGTTCTTCATGCCGAAGCAAATGCCATAACCAAACTGGCGCGGAGCAGTAACAATAGCGACGGCTCCACTCTTTATGTGACAGCAGCACCGTGTATCGAATGTTCCAAACTGATAATCCAAGCCGGCATCAAGCGTGTCGTTTACGGCGAAAAGTATAGACTGGAGGATGGCATCGACCTCCTGAAAAAAGCTAATATAGAAGTAATATTTTTAAATCCAGATGAACATGAATACGAATAAGTCGAATAGGTTCATGCCTTTGATGATGGCTCTGTGCGTTGTCATCGGCATCGTGATCGGAACTTTCTATGCCAATCACTTTTCTGGAAATCGACTGAACATCATAAACTCGGGAAGCAACCGCCTTTCCAATCTTCTGCATATCATCGACGACCAGTATGTGGATAAGGTAAACATCGACTCTCTTGTAGAGAAATCTATACCTTTGATTCTGGCCGAACTCGACCCTCATTCAGTGTACATAAGTGCGAAAGACGTACAAGCTGCCAATGACGATTTGAAAGGTTCTTTCTCTGGAGTGGGCATAGAGTTTACTATTCGGAAGGACACGATACACGTGCAGAATGTGATAAAAAACGGACCGGCAGCACGGTCTGGCATCAAGGCAGGCGATAAGATTGTCAGCGTCGACGGAAAGGCGTTTGTTGGTAAGATTGTCACTAATCAAGAGGCGCAACGCCGTTTGAAAGGTCCGAAAGACACAAAAGTGAAGATAGGTGTGCTGCGTTATGGCTCGAAGAAAGTGTTGTATTATACGGTTACGCGCGGAGAAGTACCACAAAAAAGCATTACTGCCACTTATATGCTTGATGATAAGACCGGTTATATACGGATTAAGAACTTCGGAGAAACGACTTATCCCGAATTGCTCATATCGCTGGCTAAGCTGTCGCAATATGGTTTCAGTAATCTTGTGATAGACCTGCGTGACAATACGGGTGGCTACTTGACTGCTGCTACAGCTATCGCAAATGAGTTCCTTCCTAAGAACAAACTCATTGTCTATACTCAGGGACGCAAGTCTCCGCGTCAGGAATTCCGTTCGGACGGTCATGGTAGTTATCAGAAGATACCGCTTGTAATATTGATAAATGAAGGTTCTGCATCGGCTTCTGAAATTCTTGCAGGCGCAATGCAAGATAATGACAGGGCTACGATTATTGGTCGTCGTTCGTTCGGTAAGGGACTCGTGCAGCAGCAGATAATGTTCCCCGACGGCAGCATGATACGTCTGACAGTCGCCCGCTACTACACTCCTTCAGGACGCTGCATCCAGAAGCCTTACGTGGCCGGTGATGACAAAGACTATGAGCAAGACCTGATATCCCGTTATGAGCACGGCGAATTCTTCAATCGTGACAGTATAAAACATGCAGGACCAGCCTACCATACCAGCATCGGCCGTGTTGTATATGGTGGTGGAGGTATCACTCCCGACATATTCATTCCAGAGGATACGCTTGGTATTACCTCTTATTATAAGGAGGCAACAATGAGCGGACTGATATTGCAATTTGCATTCACGTACACCGATGATAATCGTCCGAAATTGAACACTTATAAAGATATGATGGAAATGTCTCATTATCTGGCCGGACAGAACCTTGTGGATAAGTTCGCAGTTTATGCGGACAAGAACGGACTGAAACGGCGCAATTTGATGATAAAGAAGTCGCATCGTCTTTTGGAACGTTTCATCAATAGCAGGATAATCTACAACATTTTGGATGAAGAGGCATGGACAGAATATGTAAATCTTGGCGATCCGGTTATAGAAGCCGCACTACGTGTGTTCCGCAATCATGCCGCTTTTCCTAAGAAAACAAAGACGGTACATAAAGCCAAAGGGAGAAGAGCAGAACTGACAGGAAAGGACAGCCAGCTCTTTGACGGAAGAATCCGCCAACATATGCCCTGCCATTTTGCAATCAACGCATAGTAGTTCTATTATAAAATGAAAGCCCCGGCTTAATTTCAGAAAAGGCAACAAGCCTGGGCTTTCATTTTATAGTTCTACCGTGTCGCTTACCTTGTGAATAAAGTATTTATATACGGTTGACTTTGTCGTCTGTTTCCTTGGTCTTGATGTCTTGATACGTTTTATTTGATTAATAAAATCTGATGTCTGTGATGACTACAGAATGAACTTCGTCGTTCAGACGCTTTACAAGTTGACTTCGCATCATTGAAAGATTCTGTCTCAGTGCCGGGTTGACAATCTTTATAAAGAGAGTCTGGTTCTTTATGAATTTGTTTTCTGTGTAATTTTCTACCGCTTTCCCCACTACTGCGCCCCATGCATCCATGACACGTTTCTGGAGAAGCGGTGTCTCCAGACCTTCCTGTCGTAGGCAGCGATTCAGTATGTCGCCTATTTGTAGTACTTCTCTCTTGAACATGTATTCAATATTTTTCAGTGGATGTTGTGTCCGTTTCAGCTGAAGTAGCTGTCATTCATTCGCTGATTTGCCCGTCATGAACGTTGTATATCCTGTATTCGGAGGTGCTGTTTTTCAGTATCTTGTCGAGGTGTTCACGGTTGGTGTCGGTTATGAATATCTGTCCGAATTCGTTTCCTGCGACGAGATTTACAATTTGTTCCACCCTGTGTGCATCCAGTTTGTCGAAGATGTCGTCTAGCAGGAGAAGTGGGGCAGTTGACGATGTTCGTCGTAGAAATTCATATTGAGCCAGTTTCATAGCCAGTACGAATGTCTTGTTCTGACCTTGGCTGCCTTCGCGTTTCATCATATAGTCGCCCATCAACATTTCCAGGTCGTCTTTGTGGATTCCATGTAGCGAATAACCGACAACGCGGTCTTTCGCTCTGTCACGTTGTATTACTTCCAGAAGAGGCCCACGTTGTGCGTGTGATATGTAATGCAAATTGACATTCTCCCGTCCTTCCGAGATAGTCTGGTAGATATGTTTGAATATCGGTTCTATTTCTTTTACGAAATGGTCGCGTTTAGTGTAGATGATTTCGCCGGAACGCGCCATTTCCCTTTCCCATATATCTAAAAGTTCCGGATCAGGTTCAGTCTCCATTTTCAGCAATGAGTTGCGCTGCGCCAGAGCTTTGTTGTATGCATTCAGTGCATCTATGTATGTCCTGTCGTACTGTGAAATGACAACGTCTATGAGTCGGCGACGTTCTTCGCTGCCTCCACTAATGAGCAAAGTATCGTTGGGCGAAACAAAAATAAGAGGTATAAGACCTATGTGTTGGGACAGTCGCTTGTATTCTTTCTTGTCGCGTTTGAAATGTTTCTTTGTTCCACGTCTCATCCCGCAATATATGCAAGTGTTGTTG
>CALBJK010000135.1 GCA_937892695.1 uncultured Prevotella sp. | reverse complement strand
AATGACTTGCTTTTAATTAGAATTATTTATCTGCTAATTTAAGGTGACTGCCGACGGTCGGGACAAAACTCAATGAATACGGCACTCCACGCATGATTCCCCAGAACTCTTTATTCCAAATCGGAGCGTATAGCGAGTGGCAAAATAAGGCCAACGGATGACTTTCTGCACAAAAAATATAAAAATATCGCGCAACATGTTGGCCATTCCGACCGAAATGTCTAAATTTGCTGTCAGAAATTCACAACAGTTTTTAAATAATGGAAAAGATAGACAAACTCGACAAAAAAATTCTCAGTATCCTGTCAAAGAACGCAAGAATACCGTTCAAAGATGTGGCCGCAGAGTGCGGTGTTTCCAGAGCAGCCATCCATCAGCGTGTGCAGCATCTGATTGAGGGCGGAGTGATAACCGGCAGCTGCTTCTTGGTCAACGCCAAGAGTATCGGGTACAGCACATGCACCTACGTGGGCATCAACCTCGAACGCGGCAGCATGTACAAGGATGTCGTAGAAAAGCTTCTCGAAATACCCGAGATTGTAGAATGCCATTTCACCACCGGCCCTTACACAATGCTCGTGAAGCTTTACTCACGCGACAACGAACAGCTCATGGACCTGCTCAACAACCGTATGCAGACAATACCAGGAGTGGTGTCGACCGAAACGCTCATATCGCTTGAACAAAGCATACGCCGCGCCATTCCGGTTCATATCGACGAGGAGTAAGCATGACTTCTTTTAATCTGGACGCGCATCTTCAGCGCGTCTATTCGTCTTACCCCGAAGCAAACCGTAAGCCCGTCATCGGAATTACGGCCAACTATGCCGACGGCGACGCCACGCTGCGCGACCGCTACTACCGCCAGATAGAGGCGGCAGGCGGCGTTCCGGTTATAATACCTCCCGTAGCCGACACCGGCATCATCGTCAACACTCTCGACCGCATCGACGGACTGCTGCTCACGGGCGGCGGCGACTACAACCCTTTATGGGATGGCGAGGAACCTTCGCCGGCTCTCCACTCGGTCAACGCCGAACGCGACCTGCCCGAACTGCTTACGGTAAGACTGGCCTTCAACCGCCAGATACCCATGCTCGGCATCTGCCGGGGCATACAGACGATAGCTCTGGCTCTGGGGGGACACGTCAGACAAGACATCGGGGCGACGCCCGGACTGATAAAGCACTCGCAGGATGCAGCCCGGACCGAACCCACCCACACCGTGAACGTAAAACCGGCATCGGTGCTGCACAGCATATACAACGCCGACCGTCTCTTTGTAAACTCCTTCCACCATCAGGCCGTAGACAATCCAGGCAAACGGCTTTGCTGCTCGGCTACAGCCACAGACGGCACGGTAGAAGCCATAGAAAGCACCGAGCATAAACCGATAATGGGAGTGCAGTGGCATCCCGAATGGCTCGGCGAAGAGGGTCTGCCACTATTCCGGTGGCTCACCGACGAAGCCCGGCTCTTCGCCCGGGCGAAGGACGTACACGCCCGTACCCTCACCCTCGACACCCACTGCGACACACCGATGTTCTTTCCGCAAGGGATACATTTCGAACAGCGCGACCCGCGCATACTGGTCGACCTGCACAAGATGACAGACGGACGACAGGATGCAGTAACGATGGTGGCCTATCTGCCGCAGCCTAAGGAGGGACAGAAATGGGCCGACGTGGCTCCGTTCAAGACTGAAGGGCCTAAAGCCTACGCCGACCTCATCTTCGACAAGATAGAAGACATAGCACGCCACGACAGCCGATACATCGGCATCGCCCACACACCCGACCAGCTCTACGCCAACAAGCGCGCCGGACGCAAGTCGATAATGCTCGGCATAGAGAACGGACTGGCCATAGAAGACAATCTGGACAACGTAGCCCACTTTGCACAGCGCGGCATAGTATATATCACTCTCTGCCACAACGGCGACAACCAGATATGCGACAGTGCCAGAAGGTCTGCAGACACTAACGGCGGAGTAAGCCCCTTCGGCGAGAAAGTGATACACGAGATGAACCGTCTGGGCATAATGGTAGACCTCAGCCACGGAGGAGAGAAGTCGTTCTACGACGCTCTCGACATAAGCTCTACGCCGATAGTCTGTTCCCACTCCAACTGCAAGGCTCTGTGCGACGTGCCACGCAATCTCACCGACGACCAGCTACGTGCCCTCGCCCGCAAAGGCGGAGTGGCTCATACTACGCTCTACCACGGATTCCTCCGTGCCGAAGGAGAAGCCTCTGTTATGGATGCCATCGCCCATCTGGAACATGCCATCGACATCATGGGCATAGACCATGTAGGCTTAGGCACCGACTTTGACGGCGACGGCGGCGTACCCGGATGTGCAGACAGCAGCGAACTGATATGCTTCACACGCGAACTGCTGCGGCAACGCTATTCTGACGAAGACATAGAAAAGATATGGGGAGGCAACTGGCTCCGCGTGATGCGCGAAGTGCAGTCGTGCAGAAAAATATAGAATGAAATGAAAAAGATACTTTTCTTAACGCTCGCGCTCGCGGCGACGGTCATGCTGTCGTGCCGCAGCACGAAAAGAGACAGTACAGCCACATCCGATACAGACAGCGTGGCTCAGGTAGGACCGACGTTCAGTGCCGACTCGGCCTACGCCTACGCCGAAAAACAATGCAGTTTCGGACCGCGCACCATGAACAGCACTGCTCACGACCGCTGCGGCGAATGGATTGTAAGCAAGTTCAAGGAGTTCGGCTGCAAGGTCGAGACCCAGAAGGCCGACCTCAAGGGTTATGACGGCACAACGCTGCACAGCACCAACATCATAGCCCGGTTCCGCCCTGAAGCCACCACGCGCATACTGCTATGCGCCCACTGGGACAGCCGTCCGTGGGCCGACAACGACCCGGACTCTACCAATTGGCGCAAACCTGTAATGGCCGCTAACGACGGAGCCAGCGGTATAGCGGTGATGTTGGAAGTGGCCAGGCTGCTACAGAAGGACACGACTCTGGCTGTCGGGGTCGACTTCGTATGCTTCGATGCCGAAGATTGGGGCACACCCCAATGGCTCGGACAAGACAGCGAAGACTCGTGGGCACTGGGTGCAGCCTACTGGGCAGCGAACATTCCACAAGGGTATGAAGCCCGCTACGGCATTCTGCTCGACATGGTGGGCGGACAAGGTGCCAAGTTCTATCAGGAGGGGGTGTCCAAACAGTACGCTCCCGAGATTGTCAACAAGGTATGGAACACGGCTTCGCAGATAGGCTACGGAAGCTATTTCCCCATGTCGGACGGCGCGATGGTTACCGACGACCATGTACCCGTGAACGAGAAAGCCGGCATTCCTACCATCGACATCATTCCCTACTACCCCGACTGCGCACAAAGTTCGTTCGGACCTACGTGGCACACGGTGAACGACACGATGGAGAACCTCGACCGCAACACCTTCAAGGCCGTCGGACAAGTACTCATACAACTTCTTTACACAGAGAAGTAAAAAGGAAGGCTTGCAAAGCACAGCCAAACAGAAAAAGCCGACGCGTGTTCCCTTCAACAAGGAAACGCCCGTCGGCTTTTATTTTATCACCGGCTCATGCCTATACTCTTCTGCCGCTCCTACGCCCTTTTCACACAGCAAACATTATTATCACTTGGGCAATGACCACCCGTATGAACATGCCCAAGGGATAGACCGAAGTGTAACTCACCGAAGCCGTATCGCCTTTAAGCGTGTCGTTTGCGTAACCCAGAGCCATCGGATTGGCCATCGAACCGCACAAAATGCCGCATATACTACCGAAGTCAAACTTGCGTGTACGTAAGGCTATAGTGCCGACAATCAACAAAGGAACCACCGTGAGCAGGAATCCCAGTCCTATCCACATCAGTCCCTCGGGACGGACGACAGTATTGAAGAAGTCGGAACCGGCCTCCAGCCCCAGACAGGCCAGATAAAGCGAAAGCCCGAGCTTGCGCAACATGAGCGAAGCCGAACGCGTGGTGTAACTGATGAAGTGGGTGCGCGAACCGAGTGCGCCTACGAGTATGCCCATTATAATGGGGCCTCCGGCAATACCGAGCTTCACCGGTGCGCTCATGCCAGGAAGGCTTATAGGAATCATGCCCAGTCCCAAACCCAGAATAACGCCGAGCAATATTGCTCCGAGATTGGGTTCGTTTATGCCTTGCGTGGCATTGCCGAAGAAGTTCTCGGCATGGTCGATGTCGCCCGGAGCCCCCACAACCACGACCCTGTCACCGTACTGCAAGCGCAGGTCGTCGGTAGCCAGAAGCTTGATGTCGCCGCGCAACACACGGCTGATGTTCACACCGTATGCGGCGCGCATGTGCAGATTGCCCAGAGTGCGGCCGTTCAGCTCCTTGCGTGTCACTATGAGCACACGGCTCTCTACGTTGGCGTCAATGGAGTTCCAGTCTATTTTGTCCTTGTCGTGGTTCCAGTCTTTCTTCACCCTTTCGCCGAACAGAATGTCCATAGCCTGCGACTCGTTGCGGTTGGTCACAACCAGAAGATTGTCGCCCAGAAGCATCTGAGTGTCGGCCAGCGGCACTATGACTTTCCCTTTGCGCCATACACGCGAAATGATGAAGTGACGGTGGGTCATCTGGGAGATTTCCGAAATGGTCTTTCCGTCAAGTGCCGGATTCACCACTACATACTGGGCGATGTAGGTCTTGTCCTCGTCGTCTGAAGCATGAGGCTCCAGGTCGACCGGACGCACAAACAGCTTGCGTATAACAATCATGGCCAATATTACGCCCACCACTCCAAGCGGATAAGTCACAGCACAGCCCAGAGCCGCGCCGCTGCTCGATTGTCCCGCGTTCTGCAACGCCTGTTGGGCTGCACCCAGAGCCGGAGTGTTTGTCGTCGCACCGCAGAGTATGCCTACCATGTCGGGTATGCTCACGCCAGTAAGCGGACTCAGACACAGAGCCATCAGTGTGCCCAAAGCTATCACGGCAAAGCTCCACAGATTCAGGGCAATGCCTTCATGGCGCATCAAGCCGAAGAAGTTGGGGCCGACATGCAGCCCGAGGGTATATACGAAAAGGGTAAGACCGAATGTCTCGGCAAAATCAAGCATGTGAGCGTCGGCTGTCAGACCTAAATGCCCGGCCACAATACCCATGAAAAAGACGAAAGCTATACCGAGGGAGATTCCCTTAACGTGAACCTTTCCTAACGCGAGTCCGGAAGCAATGATTAATGACAGTACGACAGTAGCTTGTACTGCCGAATGAATATTGAACAGTTCGTTTAACCAATCCATTTCCTTTGTTTGGTGTTTAGCGGTGCAAAGATAACCTTAAATTAGCAGATAAATAATTCTAATTAAAAGCAAGTCATTGGACAACAA
>CALBJK010000134.1 GCA_937892695.1 uncultured Prevotella sp. | reverse complement strand
CTTCGGCGTGTGCGGCGGCTGCAAATGGCAAAACCTGCCCTACGAGGAGCAACTCAAGGCCAAACAACAACAAGTGCTCGACCAGCTCACACGTATAGGTAAGGTGGAGCTGCCGGAATTCCGCCAGATAATGGGTTCGGTGAAAACCCGCGAATACCGCAACAAACTCGAATTCGGATGCTCCAACAAACGGTGGCTCACGCGCGAACAAGTGGCTTCGGGCACGACGTTTGACAACATGAACGCCGTAGGCTTCCACATCACCGGCGCGTTCGACAAGATTCTTCCGATAGAGAAATGCCTGCTGATGGACGACTTGCACAACAGCATTCGCAACGCCATACGCGACTACGCCAACGAGACTGGCATGAGCTTCTTCGACCTGAGACAGCAGCACGGACTGCTGCGCGACATAATGATACGCAACTCGAACACGGGCGAATGGATGGTTCTCGTACAGTTCCACTACGACGATGAGGGCGACAACGAGCGCGCCCGTGCGTTGCTCCAGCACATAGCCGACAAGTTTCCGCAGATAACGTCGCTGCTCTACGTCGACAACCAGAAATGTAACGACACCTTCGGCGACCTCGACATTTCGGTCTTCAAAGGCAACGACCACATATACGAGACGATGGAAGGACTGCGCTTCAAGGTCGGACCTAAAAGCTTCTATCAGACCAACACCGAACAGGCATGGCATCTCTATTCAGTCGCGCGCGACTTTGCCGGACTGACCGGACAGGAACTGGTGTACGACCTCTACACAGGAACAGGCACCATAGCCAACTTTGTGGCCCGAAACGCCCGGAATGTAATAGGTATAGAATATGTGCCCGAAGCCATCGAAGACGCAAAGGTCAATTCGGAGATAAACGGTATCACCAACACCCAGTTCTTCGCCGGCGACATGAAAGACATTCTCAACGACGACTTCATAGCCCGTCACGGCCGCCCAGACGTGATAATAACCGACCCGCCACGTGCCGGAATGCACCCCGACGTGGTAGACACGATATTGCGCACAGCTCCGAAACGCATTGTCTACGTTAGCTGCAATCCGGCTACTCAGGCGCGCGACCTTGCCGCTATGGACAAGCAGTACCGCGTGGCCGAGGTGCAACCGGTCGACATGTTCCCCCACACGCCGCACGTCGAGAACGTTGTGCTTCTGGAAAAGAGAGACACAGCCGCAGAGTGACTGGGGCATAACAGTCGATAGACAGCGGTAGTAGCTGTCATCCATTGTAGGAGGGTGAATCAAAATGAATTACAATAATTTTGCCCCACCCTCCTACTTATTGCAAATAAGAAGGTTGATTGAATTCTTGTAATAAACATTGTTAAGGCAAGGAAGAAATCGACTGTTTTTTATTAACTTTGTAGAGATTTATCAAGCGGAAATAAGAAAACGACAACTATATTTCTGCAAACATAATCATTCCTAATTGCAAGACGAAGAAACAATCTATAAAATGAAAAAAAAGAATATTCTTTTAGGAACTCTTATGCTCTTCTGCATTGCCGGCAATGCAGAAGAGGGACAAAAACATATAAAGGTAGTGAGCGACATAAAGTTCAGCGGCTACATCATGTCGCAATACCAATACAGCGGACAAGACGGGGCCGAGAGCAACTCGTTCAACATCCGTATGGCCCGTGTGTCGCTCGAAGGACGTGTGATGAAAGACCTCTACTGGAAGACCCAACTCCAGCTGAACGGCAATACGACAACTCTCGGCAACTCGCCCCGTATGGTCGATGCCTTCATGGAATGGCAGCGGCTGAGCTTTCTGAAAGTAAAGATTGGACAGTTTAAGCGTCCGTTCACGTTTGAGAACCCGATGAACCCTATCGACCAGGGCTTTATGAGCTACTCTCAGAACATTAGCAAGTTAACCGGCTTCTCCGACCGCACTGGCGAACATGCCAGTAACGGACGTGACATCGGTCTGCAGCTTCAAGGCGACTTTCTGAAGAACAGAGCCGGCCGTAGCCTTATACATTATCAGATAGGTGTGTTCAATGGACAGGGAACCAACATGAAAGACGTAGACAAGCGCAAGGATATTATCGGCGGACTGTGGGTGATGCCCGTCAAGGGACTGCGTATCGGAGCTTTCGGATGGGCAGGAACATATGCCCGTAAAGGTACGTGGAAGGAAACAGAAGCCGACGGTACAGAAACGACAAAAAGCGGAACGAGAAGCGTAGACCGTAACCGCTACGCCATAAGCGCCGAATATGCAGCCGACGACTGGACCATACGCTCCGAGTATATCCACAGCCAGGGCTACGGTTTCAAAACCACCTATCAGGACAATAACAGCTCAAAAGATTGTACCCTTAACACTGCTGCGGGCGACAAGGCCGATGGTCTCTATGCTCTGCTAATAGCTCCGGTCGTGAAAAAGAAGGTACACCTGAAGGCACGCTACGACTTTTATCGTCCGCGCGACAATTGGGGAACAGCAAAGACATTCTACGAAGTTGGTGCAGACTACTGCTTCAAGAAATATTTTAAGATTAGTGCAGAGTATGCCTACGTCAACGACCGGTCGCTGGCAAAGCCCAACTACAGCATGTTTGATGTGCAGTTTAATGTAAGATTTTAATAATACGATGGACAGTTTACCCCTTATCTTTTGGATTGTCCCCTTTGCCAGTATCGTGGCTTTGGGTATGGCATGGCACTTCTTCCGCAATATGATGGGCGAGGACGAAGGCACAGAAAGAATGCGCGAAATCGCGGCTCACGTACGCAAAGGAGCAATGGCTTACCTGCGGCAACAATACAAGGTAGTGTTGTGGGTGTTTGTCGCCCTTGCCGTTGTCTTTGCCTTTATGGCCTACGTACTGAAAGTACAGAACCCCTGGGTGCCATTCGCCTTCCTGACCGGAGGCCTGTTCTCCGGACTGGCGGGCTTCTTCGGCATGAAGACAGCCACATACGCTTCGGCACGAACAGCCAATGCCGCCAGGCAGGGACTCGACCGAGGACTGAAGGTAGCCTTCAGGAGCGGTGCTGTCATGGGACTGGTCGTTGTCGGACTCGGACTGCTCGACATCGCCTTATGGTTCATCGTGCTGCATCATTTCTACTCGGGTGACCATACAGCTTTGATAACGATAACGACTACCATGCTTACCTTTGGCATGGGAGCATCAACCCAGGCACTCTTCGCCCGCGTCGGCGGAGGCATTTACACCAAAGCAGCCGACGTGGGAGCCGACCTCGTGGGTAAGGTCGAAGCCGACATTCCTGAGGACGATCCACGTAATCCGGCCACTATAGCCGACAACGTGGGCGACAACGTGGGTGATGTAGCCGGAATGGGAGCCGACCTGTATGAAAGCTACTGCGGGTCAATCTTGTCGACTGCGGCTCTGGGGGCGACAGCATTCGCCATGAACGGTGACATGCAGTTCAAGGCCGTAATCGTGCCGATGGTGATTGCGGCCATAGGAATATTCCTATCTATAGGCGGAATATTCCTTGTACGCACAAAAGAAGGAGCTACTATGACCGACCTGCTCAAATCGCTCGGTAAAGGAACAAATACCAGTGCTGCACTGATTGCCATTGCTACGTTTGCAATAATGTATTTCACAGGAATGGAAAATTGGCTGGGGCTGTCGTTCTCAGTAATCAGCGGACTCGCTGCCGGAGTAATTATTGGTCAGGCCACCGAATATTATACCTCGCAAAGCTACCGCCCTACCCGAAAAATAGCCGAAGCCTCGAAGACGGGAGCGGCTACGGTCATCATAGGCGGACTGGGAACAGGGATGATTTCGACAATGGTTCCGGTCGTAACCATTTCGGTCGCAATAATGCTCAGTTATGCCTGCGCCAACGGTTTCGACTTCTCTATGAGTGCGTCGTCGATAAGCCGTGGACTGTACGGAATAGGCATAGCCTCGGTAGGAATGCTGTCTACGCTCGGCGTAACACTCGCTACCGATGCCTACGGACCGATAGCCGACAACGCCGGAGGAAACGCCGAAATGTCTGGACTGGGTGAGGACGTGAGAAGCCGTACCGACGCGCTCGACGCGCTCGGCAACACCACGGCGGCTACGGGAAAAGGCTTCGCCATAGGTTCGGCTGCGCTGACGGCTCTTGCTCTGCTCGCATCATACGTAGAGGAAATACGCATAGCGATGATGAGGGCTGTAGACGGAGGTCGCGAATTTATCGATGCCAACGGACAAATATTCGACCCTTCAGCTGCAGGTATGCCTGAGTTTATGGATTTCTTTCAGGTGCATCTAATGAATCCGAAAGTACTTGTAGGAGCATTTATAGGAGCAATGGCTGCGTTCTTGTTCTGCGGTCTGACGATGGGAGCCGTAGGACGTGCAGCAAGCTCGATGGTAGAAGAAGTGAGACGACAGTTCAGCCAGATAAAAGGTATACTGGAAGGCAAGGCATCGCCCGATTACGGACGATGCGTAGAAATAAGCACACGCGGAGCACAACGCGAAATGATTCTGCCCGCACTTCTTGCAATAGCCATACCAGTCATCGTAGGAATGGTGCTTGGAGTGGCTGGAGTGCTCGGACTACTCACCGGAGGACTTGCCGCAGGATTCACTTTGGCCGTATTCATGTCGAATGCGGGCGGTGCATGGGACAACGCCAAGAAATATATTGAAGAAGGGAAACTCGGCGGTAAGGGAAGTGAATGTCATAAGGCAGCAGTCGTAGGCGACACTGTCGGCGATCCTTTCAAAGACACGAGCGGTCCGTCGCTCAATATTCTGATAAAGCTGATGTCAATGGTAAGCATCGTCATGGCGGGACTTACCGTTGCCCTTTCTTAAAGAGAAAAATATTTGAACAATAAGAGATAAATGAATTTTACAGGACAAAACAAACACTCCAACAATCACGGTTACAGTAGAAAACTTAAACGCCACAAGAGCAACAGGCCTTTAGATGCCGACGAACATGAATTAAGAGCCATACGAAGGCGCAAAACCATAGCAAGAGTCTCGTTTGTTGTCCTTTGCATTGTAGCGGCACTTATTGTAATAGCCGCCATTATAGTGTACGACGGATGCGTTGATTGAGATACAAAAATGCCGAGGCCATTGCCTCGGCATTTTTGTATCTTCTGACTATTAAGATTTTGAAATATCTTTGCTGTGTGCTTGCCACAGATCAGCAAACCTTCTCCAGTTTCTTCATCACCGAGAATATGAAAAGGAACGACAACAAGCACAGAGCCACCAAAACTCCCCATACAGCATAGAGGGGAATGTGTTTCCAGAGCCATCCGGGAATCATGACAAGCTGGTTGCCGATAGCTGTTGCACCGAACCAACATCCCATCATCAAACCTTTGTACTTAGGAGGTGCTACTTTAGAAACAAAACTTATTCCCATAGGAGAAAGAAGAAGTTCGGCAAATGTCAACACAAGATAGGTAGAGACGAGCCAGTTTGGCGAAACGCGCTGACCGCCCTCGTATGTCAGTCCCATTGAGGCGCACACCATTATGAGAAATCCAAGACCTGCGACCAACATTCCGAGTCCGATTTTCCTAGGAGCAGAAGGTTCTTTCCCCTTCTTTGCAAGCCATGCAAATACTGCCATAGACACAGGAGTAAGACCGACTACAAAGCAAGGATTGAACTGCTGGAAGATAGGAGCAAGAACCTCAATTCCCTCGCTTGGGACTTGCGAATATTTCCATCCCAAAAATACAAGAGCCAGAATGATAACAAGACCAGAAATAGTCTTACCTTTGGGTGTCTTCGACTGGAACAAAGAGAAAGCTGCGTAAACGATGAATATAACTGCCAACAGATTGGTTACATCGAACATCATACTCTCAAGACCGAAGCTGCGCTGGGCGGTGAAGTCACGTGCAAAAATCGTAAGGGTTGCACCGTTCTGATGAAATGCCATCCAGAAAAATATAACAACAGCAAAGACAAGGAACAAGGCGACGAGGCGGTCATGGGTTTCCTTGGGAGACAGTTGCTCTGTCTGTACAGCATCCTTATTTGTGTCATTCGTTGATTTCTTGTCTACTGCAACACTTGCAAACGTACTCTTGAAGCCGTAATAAATGGCAATAGAAACGATAAGTGATATGCAAGCCACGCCGAAAGCGTAGTGATAGGATTCGGCTTCAGAAGCTCCCAGCGAAGCCTGCGCCCATTCCATCACCTTGATTGCTGCTGTCGGGGCAAAAAGAGCACCGATATTGATGGCCATATAAAAAATGGAAAAAGCAGAATCGCGCTTGTTCTGCATTTCTGGAGAATCGTAAAGATTACCCACCATTACCTGTAAATTACCTTTAAAGAGACTAGTGCCCACACTTATCATAACAAGCGCAGCACCCATGACTGCAATTGCCAAGCTGCCATTACCGGCCGGTATTGCAAGAAACAAATAACCCAAGAACATCACGAAAATGCCAAGAGTAACACATTTGTTAAAACCTATCTTGTCAGCTATTGCACCGCCGGCAATCGGTAAAAAATAGACCAGCATCAGGAAACTGGAATACACTGTAGTTGTTAAGCCTTCACTCCATCCAAAATTAGCTTGGAGAAAAAGTACAAATACGGCAAGCATAGTGTAATAGCCGAATCGCTCACCGGTGTTGGCCAATGCCAACGCGTAAAGTCCTTTGGGTTGTCCTTCAAACATAGAGATTTTTTATTTTAAAGTTATTAATGTCAAAATCAAGCTGTCCACGTACATACACAAATGCAAAGGTAATGCAAAAAAATCGGTTAACAGGCACTTAAGTTCATTTTTTATTGCAGTTTTCTTATTTTTGTTTTTATAGAGCTGTCTTACCGAAGCATTATGCTATGTATGTTGCACATAACTGAAATAATGGTAACAGAATATTTAGAACTATCAGCCACTTTATCATACAAAACACCCAATACCCCACTGATTTCCATGCCCCCAACCTAGCACTTAAAATCAGAGAACCCTATAAACAGCAAAAAGGAAGACTATTGTCTTCCTTTCATCTACAAAGTGCGCCCTTAGGGATTCGAACCCTAGACCCACTGATTAAGAG
>CALBJK010000133.1 GCA_937892695.1 uncultured Prevotella sp. | reverse complement strand
CGTGACCCCATGCGTGACAGGCATGTATTCTAACCAGCTGAACTAACACACCATTGGTGCTTCATTCTCATTTAGCGAGTGCAAAGGTATCGTTTTTTTTTGATTTAGCCAAATGTTAGGCCGATTTTTTTGATATTTTCTTTTCTTCCGGGATATTTGATGTTGGAAGAAAAGTGATTCCGTGTCAGTCAGTAGGTGAGTGTACGCTGCATAATCCATACATCGTGATATTCTCGTCCGTCGTAAAGCCAGTCTTTTAGAATAGTGGTCGTGTCGAATCCCAGACTCTTGAATAATTTGTGAGACACTGTATTGTCTTTTTCTACAATGGCGTAAAGCTGATGCAGATGAAGTATTCCGAGCGCGTATGACAGCACTTCTTTGATTGCTGACGTAGCGTAGCCTTGCTTTCTGAATTCATTGCGTATGACGATGCTCAGTTCAGCTCGGTTATGTGCCGGGTTGAAGTTGACTATGTCTACAATTCCAACGGCCTGATGGTCGGCTTTTTCTATAATCATTCGCACCTGACCGTCTGCGTAGATGTCGTTGGTTGTATTGGCGATGTAGTCGTGAAGAAGATAACGGGAGTAGGGTACGCTTGTAGTTCCTATGTTCCATACGGCAGGGTCGTTTTCTACTTTGTATAGCATGTCCAGGTCTTCAGGCTCCATAGCCCTTAGGCTTATTGTTGGCAGCGGATGCATGGTCTTGTTCATTGTATGATGCTGAAAAGGGTGATTATCGTCTTTGTCTGTGGATAGAATGTCCCTATTGTGACACCCTCGGCAGGGTGTGTGGCAAACAAGTCGAGAATTTGTGCGTGGCTGTACGACTCGGTGTCGTACACTACGCACACGTTCTTCTCTCTGCTCAAATCCAATGTGGTATGTCCCTCAGGCCGTGTCTGTGCATTTCCGTTGATAATGGTAGCATTGAGTCCGCGCCGTCTGGCTATGTCTTCAAAGAGCTTTATGGCGTTTCCCGAACCTATGAACAGATAAGACGGTTCGCTTTCAGGTTCGGCAAAGAACCCCAGGCTTTTCCTCAGTCCATCCATTTGAATCTTTATCAGTGCAGCCGTGGCTTTTGCATAAATGGCCGTTTTTATAGGCAGACTTATCAGCAATGTGAGATGTCCGTAATGTTTCTTGAAAAAGATGAGCATGGCCTCATAGAACACGTGGACATAGCGGAATGACGACTTGTGGGTACTTTCTCCTTTGTAGTGGAGTATCGGTTCGGGGATGTACCAGTTGGTGTAGCCTCCTTTGAGCAACCGGAACGACAGGTCGATATCTTCGCCGTACATGAAAAAATCTTCGTCGAGCAGCCCGATCTTGTCCAACGCTTCTCGTCGCAACATACAGAAAGCACCGCTTATCACCTCGATACGTTCAGGTTTGTCCCATGGCAGATAGCTCATGTAGTAGTGTCCGAAACGGTGGCTTCGGGGATAACGGTTGCACAGTCCGCACATCTTGTAGAAGGCTGTCATCGGCGTGGGCAGGCCTCGTCTCGACTCCATAGCGTCAGTGCCGTCGGCTTTGAGCATCCTCACTCCAGCACCGCCGGCATCGGGATGCGCATCCATGAAGTCGAGTACGTTCTTTATCGTGTTTTCGCAGACGATGGTGTCCGGGTTCAACAGCAGCACGTATTGGCTGTCGCTCTGCCTTATTGCTATATTGTTAGCTCTGGCAAAACCCAGATTATGGATACATCCGATGACGTTTACCTCGGGAAAGTGTCGCTTGACATATTCGGCGGAACCGTCGCGCGAGTGGTTATCAACTACATACACTGCTGTTTCAATGCCCTTGGTCGCTTTGAGAAGCGAGACGAGGCATTGCTCCAGATAATACTTCACGTTGTAGCTTACAATTATGACGGCGAGCTTCAATTTTCTTTAGTATCTGCAGTTACGTATTTCTCATTGTCGGTCATCCATCGTTCTTTTGTGGGTACGACGAAGAACATGCACAGAAGCAGGATTATCGCCATATATCCGAACGAGGCGTTCAGAAACAAGTAATAGAGCAAGGTGTTTGCAATCATCAGGTCGCTCAGGATGAGAATCCTGGCCATGCTCCATTTGCCCAATTCATGTTCTGTTGTGAGCTGTCGTTTTATTATTCCGAACTTGAACAGTCTCAGCGAGACAGGTATGGCACACAGCGTCACTATCTGCATTGCCGATGTCACCCCGAACTCAATGTTTCCGCCAATACCGGCAGCCAGGCCGTCGGGAAGCAACGAGGTCTCAAACAGAATGGATACAATTACTGCACACACTATTTGTGAGCAGAAAACAGCCAGCAGTTTCTTTTGTGTTTCAATCATTGTCTTTTCTTATTTCGGTGCGGTTCTGTATAGCCCGTCCGAGTGTAACCTCGTCGGTGTATTCCAGCTCGTCGCCTACGGATATGCCGCGTGCTATAACGCTCAGTCTCACGTTGTAAGGTGCGAGTTTGCGCGATATGTAGAAATTGGTAGTGTCGCCTTCCATCGTGGAGCTGAGGGCCATTATCACCTCTTTCACTCCTCCTTCTGCCACCCGGCTGACAAGCGAGTCGACCTCGATGTCGCCCGGCCCGATGCCGTCCATCGGCGATATTATTCCGCCCAAAACATGGTACAGTCCGTTGTACTGCTGGGTGGCTTCCACCGCCATTACGTCGCGTATGTTCTCTACTACGCATATTGTGGAAGCGTCGCGTCGGCTGTCGGAGCATATAGGGCAGATGTCTGTGTCGCTGATGTTGTGGCACACCTTGCAGTATTTCACATCGTGGCGCATCTTCTTTATGGCTTCAGTGAAGCTGTCTACTTCGGATTCGCTTTTGCGCAGAAGGTTAAGAGCCAGCCGTAGTGCCGTCTTGCGCCCTATGCCGGGCAGCTTTGACAGCTCGCTTACGGCAGTGTCGAGCAAAACAGAAGGGTAGGCGTTGTCCGTGTTGGTTTGCATCAGTCGTCAAACAAGTAAATTCCTACTCCTATCTTTAAGCCGATTGTCGAAAAGTCCTTGTGGCTCTTTATAGACTGGTCGTAGTAGATGGCCGGTTCTATAGTGACCGAACGGTTGATGAAGTAGGCATAACCCACTTCCACTCCCGGCATCACGTCGTTGTGGCCTTTGGTAAGCATGAGCTTGCAGTTGGCGGCGAGGTATAGGCCGTTCTCCTCGATATAGTATCGTCCACCTACACCGGCCATAAACTTGTCGTGGGTGTACTTGTTGCCAGAATGGTCGTAGCCTATCTGACCGTAGATTAGAACATCGTCGTCGACAAAGTAGCCGCCCATGGCGTTGACTCCCAGTTTCAGTTTGTCGTTGCCAGAATAGTTGAGGCTCATTCCTGACAAGGAACCTCCTACATACACCTTTCCAGCCTGAAACTGTGCGTTGGCTGTCATAGCTGTCAGTATTGCAAAAAGGGTTGCAAAGATTTTCTTTCTCATATTTTTTAATTGTCGTTATCTTAAATCACGATAATCCGTATCGGGCAATCCCAGCATTTACTGAAATTACATTGAATAGACAAAAGTACACATTTAATTTTGAATAATAATTAAATGACGTAAAATATTTGCCCCGAATCGTTTTTTGAACGTAATACTCAAATAATTCTTAAACCCAAATAAGTCATCTGAACGTGATACGGTCATAAAAAGATTCTGGATTCCATTCTTCCCAATACTAATATTCCCGATTGATGCGTCCAGGGAGGTTTCATTCTGTAACCATATTAAGGCATTATTTTTTGTGACTTTTATTTGATAAAACGAAATCGCAAAATGGAGGTGGACGAACGTTAAAACCGTCCTCGTACCCGTCCGCTATATGGAACACACGTTGCGTAAGCATTCCCTCCAGACCATGCACTATGTGGTCTTTATTGCGCCATTCTACTGGTGCGATGCCGGGCGCTTGAGAAATCCCTCTCTTTTTCTTTGCGCTATGAATAATTCATGTTAGGGTGAAAATCTCATTCTGGGAGGAATGACTGATTGTTTTCGGGATAATTTATAAATGCGTTTGTTTCGTATTCCACACATTTGCACTAACTTTGCAGGATTGGAAGTTAGTGTGTAGCATTCTTCTACAAGAATATTAAGGTAATGAAACGATTTTCTCTTTTATTTATTATAAGTGCATTTGCTGTATTTTGCTTTTCTCAACCTAAACGTGAAGTAAGGGCGGTGTGGCTTACGACCATAGGCGGTATAGACTGGCCTCACAGTTATGCCCGCTCAGCAAGTTCGGTAGAACGTCAGAAGGCAGAATTGTGCGCTATTCTCGACCGGCTGCAACGCGCCAACATCAATACAGTACTGCTCCAGACCCGTGTGCGAGGCACAATGATTTATCCTTCGGCTTACGAGCCGTGGGACGGTTGCCTGTCGGGAGTTCCTGGACTGTCGCCGGGGTATGATGCTTTGCGGTTTGCCGTAGACGAATGTCATCGTCGGGGAATGGAGCTTCACGCCTGGGTGGTTACTATTCCCGTAGGACGATGGAATGCTCTCGGTTGCCGCCGTTTGCGCAAACGTTATCCTGGACTGGTACGGCGTATTGGAGACGAGGGCTTTATGAATCCGGAGAGCAGTCGCACGGCAGAATATCTGGCCGATATCTGCGCCGAGATTACACGGGGCTACGATATCGACGGTATACACCTCGACTACATCCGTTATCCCGAAACATGGCGCATGAAGGTTTCGCGCGAAGAAGGCCGCCGCCACATAACGGATATTGTACGGGCGGTCAGCTCTCGCGTGAAAGCTCTGAAGCCCTGGGTGAAGATGAGCTGTTCGCCGATAGGCAAGTTTTCTGACCTCAGCCGTTACGACAGCAACGGATGGAATGCCTACGCCCGTGTGTGTCAGGACGCTCAGGGATGGCTGCGCGAAGGACTTATGGACGAGCTGTTCCCAATGATGTATTTCCGTGGCGACAACTTCTTCCCCTTTGCCGTCGACTGGGCAGAGAATAGCTGTGGACGGATTGTTGCTCCCGGGCTGGGCATATACTTTATGTCGCCGCGTGAGCGTGACTGGCCTCTCTGTGACATTACGCGCGAACTCGAAGTATTGCGAGGTCTTGGCATGGGGCATGCCTACTTCCGGAGCAAGTTCTTCACCGACAATGTGAAAGGTATCTACGACTATGCATCGGATGTCTTTTGTCCTTATCCGGCTCTCGTCCCTCCCATGACGTGGGAGAGCGGCTGTCAGCCTTCAGCCCCTTATGGTCTTGCCGTCAAGGCCGACACCGTAACCAATGTCACGACGCTGTCGTGGAGTCATCAGGTAAAGGATTCTGTTGCTGTGCTTTTCAATGTCTATTCCTCGCGCTCGTGTCCTGTCGATGTTAATGATGCCCGCAATTTGATGATGGTCAATCGGCGTAGTCGGTCGATTATAGTCCCGTCTGATCCTTCGCGCCACTATGCAGTGACGGCTGTCGACCGTTATGGTAACGAGAGCGAAGCCTTGCAGGAACATTATGCAGGTGTGATTAATAGTGAACAGGGACTTTATGCCGATTTGCTTGAATGTGATGGCCACAGCCTTTCGTTGCCTTCAAAGAGTGGCATTCTTGACGCTTCGTACCTGACAATCGAGGACATCGCAGGGCGTATTGTCGCTACGCGGCCATACTTTTCCAGATATGCCGATGTATCGGTTATTGATGAGGGCGTTTATGTTCTGCGGTCGCTGGGACGTAATGGCGTAAACCATCGTCTCGGAACATTCGTCATCAAACGCCGTTGAAGATATGGGAAAGGATAAGTTCAGCTTTCGTATGTTTGATGTATGTCAGGGCCGTTGCGGCATGAAGGTAGGCACCGATGGGGTGTTGCTTGGAGCGTGGGCGAGGGGAGGTCGCAGTATTCTGGATATAGGTACCGGCACCGGACTCATCGCCTTGATGATGGCTCAGCGTTTTGCCGAAGCTCGTGTTACGGCTATCGACATTGACGTTGAGGCTTGCGCCCAGGCCGAAGAGAACATCCAGAACAGTTCCTTTGCCTCGCGCATCGATGTTGAGGCTTCGCCGTTGCAAGACTTTTCCTGCACGGAGAAGTTCGACTCTGTCGTGTCCAATCCACCTTTCTTTGTCGACAGTCTTCGTAATCCAGACAGCCGTCGTTCTGTGGCTCGTCATGCCGACACGCTTTCTTATCGTGACCTTTTCCGTGGAGTGGTTTCGCTGATATCCGACGACGGCGAATTCAGTGCGGTCATCCCTGCCGAGTGTCTAAGCCGTTTCGTTGCAGGGTTGCCTTGTCGGTCTTTCGATGGTTCGACGCTACGCCGTGCGTACCACCCCGCTCAAACCTGTCCGCCGCTATCTCGTAGCTTTCGCCTTCCGGTCTTCACCGTTGGACAGCTGCGAGGTGACGTTGCAGAACCATGACGGTTCTCGTTCTGAGTGGTACGACAGCCAGACAAAGAATTTTTACATCAAGTAAGGGAATCCTTGAAATTAATCACAAGTTCCTCAGTTTGCCTTCAGTATTCCCGAGCTTACCGATGTGTCGACATTAATGTTTCCTCTTTGGGTCTTGCGTCCGAAGTCGAAGTTGTATGACAGTTTTATGTACACCTGTCGTCCGTCGGCTTCTGAGAAAGACTTGGTGCTGTAGCGATAATAAGGCGTGTCGAGCGAGGTGACAGTGTACGATTCTTTGTCAAACAGTTTTCTTGCACCTATCTCTACGAAGAAACCTTTGCTTCCGTACGATGCCGACAGACCGTAGTCAGGACGTATCGTGTAAAGGTAAGGGCTGCTTAGAATCCATTTTATCTTTGAATTGAAATAGGCCGAAAACGAGAAATTGCCTACATAGCCGTTCACTTTTGCCATCCATCCGTACCAATGCTGTTTAAGATGGTAGAGGTCGCCTCTGACAAACGACTGCTTCAAGAACGCGCCAGCCGTTATTAGCAGTTGTTTGTTTAGCAGCGTAAGGGTGTTTGACAGGTCATATTGCAGACTGTAGAAGTTGCCGTCAGTGATTTTGGTGTTCACCATCATCCCGTTTTCCGAATAGTAGTATGCCTTTGCCATGTCCAGCGTTGAAAAATAGTTGACGAACGCATTAAGGCTCCACACTCCCAAGTCGAGGTTATAACCGACGTAGCCGGATAAATATTTCATCACGTCCAGATCGGGGTTGCCTCTCACTATTTCGTATTTGTCCACAATCTGCTCTGTAGCGTTAAGGAAGCTCGTCGATGCCATCGAGTTCATCAGTCTAGCTCTGAACGAGAGCGAGTTCTTCAGGTTGGGCATGTACGTTCCTTGTATGTAAGGCCGCAGATATACTCCGAAGTGGCTCTTTTTGTCGTTTACCGAATAGTAATTAAAGTCGGCTGATATTCCAGCGGTCAATGAAAGTTTCTTTATACCCCTAACGCTGTAATTCATGCCTAAAATTGTGCTCGATGATAACAGTGACTGGTCTGATGCTATTGTCCCACTGTAGTTTATGTCATTAGTTGTGAGAAATTGATTGGCACCGACCATCAGCGTGTTACCATTGTTCCATGCTTTGTAATAGTTGAGGTCGACGTACGCGTTATGTGCATCTTCTTTTGCCATAGACAAAATGTCTGTTTTGTCTTCGATATAGCTTCTGTCATATTTGTTCCGAGTGTAGTTGTACGAGGCAGCTCCTATAAGATACTGGTGATTGCCCAACGATATTTGTGTGTTTGTCGTTAAGAAAGGTTTCAGGTTCTTGCTTGATGAAGATACATTAATTTCTGACGTGGGCGAAACGGCGGGGTTATAGCTCACACCTGCCTTATATTCGTTTATAGGCGAGTCGTTCCACAGCAGCCCTCCGTTTGCAACAAACGACATTTTCTGTGTTTGGAGTACAGTTTGCAACATGCCGTAGTACGAACGTGTACGGTTTTTCCCGTTGCCCGAACTTTGAGTACGTTCTATGGGATTGTCGAAGCGCAGCAGGCTGTTAGTTTCCGAATAGCTGTCATTGTCGTTTGCAAATGTAGTCCCCACGACTGCGCTGTAGCGCGTCTTCTTTCGGTCCAGCGTGACACGTCCGCTATAATCGCCAGAAGTGTAAAGGGCGGTCGTGTGGGTACGCAGGTCTACGTAGCCACCATAGTCGTATCTGCGCAGCACATAGTTTAGCACAAGCTCTTTGCCGGCGAACAGTCCCGTAGGTTGGTCGTGATACTCTACGCGCACAATGTCTTTCGGTCTCAGGGCTTCAACCTCTTGTTGCGACGACTCCCGTCCGTCTATGTAGTATGATATTTTCCTTTGGTCGCGTGCTTCCACTGTACCGGTGATTCTGTTCACGTCTAATCCCGGAATCATAAGGTTAGACAGTAGTCCTATCCCCGAGTTCGCGCTGTTGGTCTGATATCGGTTGGGTATGTAAGCGGTCATCCCTATCGAGCGTCTGCTCTCTACCACAACTTCGCTTATCTGTTTTACGGCTTTGTCCAGCGTCACGTCCATGTGCAACGACTTTTCGGGCATCAGCTTCACTCTCTTCTGTGCGTACCCGACGCTGCTGAACACAACATCAAACGTGTCTTTCCCGGCGAAATATATGGAATATTCGCCTTTTCGGTCGGTCACGGCCTGATAACTCGCCGAGTCGTCGCTTATTACGACCGAAGCCGACCGTATTGCTTCTCCCTTGTTGTTTTTCACTGTACCGAATATTCGATGGTCCCCATCGTTCTGTGAGAATGCGAAGAGCGGCATCATTGCCGCAAACAGGATTGTGACATTTTTCTTCATGGTGGTTTTCTTTTTATTGTTTTACAACTTGTTCGTGTAGTTTTTGGGAGCAGTACAGTTTGATGTAAAATTCGTACTGCAGTTTCTCCAAAAGACATCCACTGTCAGTTTGTGGTTCGTTGTTTTTCCTACCGTTTGAAATCTTTTGAGACGTACATCCACCAACACATAGGTTTTTGACCCAGCAGTTTGCACATTTGTTGTATTGCCGGTATATGCAAGAACAGATCCTATGGTTTCAGTATTCCCGAGTTGATATTACTGTTCATGTTTATCTCATTCTTTTGTATCTTTCTGCCGAAGTCGAAGTTGTACGACAGTTTTATGTACACCTGTCGTCCCATGCTGTCGGATATGGTGCGTGAATTGATGCGGTAAACGTCGTAGTCGAAATAATAGCGGCTGAACTTCTTTGTGTCGAACAGTCTTCTTGCCCCGACTTCGGCAAAGAATCCTTTGTGTCCCCATGAGGCGGTAAGTCCGTAGTCGGCACGCATTTTCATAAATGCCGGAACATCCATCAGAGTCTTTTGCGGGGTTCTGAAATATGCATTGAAGCTGAATTCTTTTAGAAAATAAGAAGCGTTGACTCCGCAGAACACGCTGTTGTAGCTGTCTGCAAATTTGCCGTCGTAAGACTGGTGCTTGAACAGAACGGTTGTCTTCAGCTGCAAACTACGGCCTAAAAGGAACAACATCGCATTTACGCCAGCGTCTACACTGTGATAGTTTCCGTCGTTGACGAACGTTCTGACAAGGTCGTTTCCTTCAGCATAATAGTCGTTCCTCCTTAGGTTTATCAGTCCGTTATATGAAACAACTGCCGACATGCGGAATTTGTCCACGTAGAAATTGTAAGCTCCGGTTGCTTGTATGAGGTCGTTGTTTTTTAGCAGCGGATTGCCTTGCAGTACTTCGTATGGGCTTATGCGCTGTCTGACACTGCTTAGTGTCGATATTTGTGGTGTCGTACTTCCCCATGCCGCATCTACGTACACGCTGCTTTTCTTACCCAACGTATAGTTCATTGTCAGTCTGGGTCTTGGCAGCACGTCTGTCGTCCTTTTGTAACCGCTTACGCCATAACTGTTAACCGCAATACCGGCCTGTATGTTCATTGCGAGTTTGTTGCCGAAACGTTGCGAGTAGGTAGGGTAGAATAGTGCTATCCAGTCATTGAGCGTCTGCTTTTCATTGTTCCCGTCCAGATAATTGGTATTGCTTTTATCGTAGTTTCCCCATAATAGCAGTCCCAGACTGTTGTTCTTTTTGAATGCCTTGGTATAATTCAGCTTTGCGTCAAAGTTGTAGGCGTCTTCTTTCACGTTGTTTCTTATTTCGTCCATTTGGCCTTCTATGTAGCTGCGTCGGTATTCGTTTCTTCCATAGCTGAAGTCGAACGAACCGTAAATGTATTCGTTGTGTTTGGTTTGGGTCGAGAAAAACGTATTGACCGAAGGGTTCACGCTCTTCGACCATGTTGACGTTGTAACGTCTTCCGAAGGCAGCACTTCCGGAGTGTAAGATGCAAACGAACGATAGCGCGATTTCGGAGTCTTGTTGAAGTTGAGAGATGCCTGGGCAAAGGCCATTGTCATACCGCTTTTATAAGTCGAGCGGAACAGTCCGTAGCTGTTTATGTTTTCGCTGATACCCTTTATTGGTGTCGTTGTCTTCTCAAATCCCTGACGAATCTTGTAGCCCTCGTCCGTTTCCGTTCCTACGCCCCTGTCCCGGCTGAGCGAAGTTCCGGCCATTACCGTATAGTTGAACTTCTTGCTGTCGATGCTTGCCTGTGCCAGATAGTCGCCCGAGGCATAGAAGAAACGTGTGTCGGTTCTTACGTCTACATAACCTCCGCTGTTATATTTGCGCAATCTGAAATTGATAACCTTTTGTTCGTTTGGAAATTTGTCTGTCGCCCCCTCATAGTATTCCACGGTCTTGATGTCCCTTGGTCTGAGGCTGTTTACTTCGGCCAGATTTGTCTTTCTTCCGTCTATATAAATTCCGACAGCAGAACCGTCAGTGCCCTTAACCTCGCCGGTAAAGCGGTTTACGTCTATCTGCGGAATCATTATGTTGGCAAGCAGTCCCAGTCCGGAGTTTGAACTGTTCACCTGGTTTCTGTTCGGTATGTAGGTCACGCTTCCGGCTTTGGCTATCACCGAGCTGCTTGTCACTTCCACTTCTCCCAAACCTATCGCCTTGGTATCTAGAACAACATCCTGTCTATCTCTTCCGTCCAGTGCTATTCGCATGACCTTCGTCTCGTATCCTACGTGGCTGAATCCCACAGTTGCACTGTCGCTTTTGTTTATCTGGAATTCGTATCTTCCTTCCTTGTCTGTCTTCCCGACAAATGTCTGTTCCCCGATGGCCACAGTCACGGTCACGTCTCTCAGTGTTTTGCCATCCGTACCTTTCACCTTACCTTTTAGTGATACCTCTTCCGGAGCTGCCATCGCTGCGATAGAGCTGACAAACAGAAATGTTACTATTAGTGCCTTTTTCATCATATTCTTGAATTTTAAATGGTATATTTTGTATGTAGCAAAAAACGGCAATGCCATTATTCTCTTTGCGGCATTCTTTCATAGAGGTCAGACAGCATGGAAATCAGTCCTTCATTGTCTTTTTCTTTATAAACGCAGCAAAACTCATTTTGTTGTCCATGAAACGCGTTTTCTAATCTGTCAAATGCACAATCCGAATCACAAATGGGGAATACTGGGCATGAATGACACGATGTTTCCGTAATGTGAGAGCCGTGAAGCATGTATTCTGACAGAAGATTACTGTTGGTGATGGTCATGTCACAGACGTTTCCGACAATTTTATCTTTAATGCCCACATCTTTCCAACATTTGTATATTTCACCCAACGGCCCGATTACATATCCGGTAATACAGGTCGCAGCACAACCTCCGGTTCTTATGTCCGGATAAAATACTGGATATCCTTTCTTTCTGAACTCTTTGCGGATATTCAAAATTTCTGCATTATTTAAAAATGGCGAATCAAAAGATTGAGCACCACATGCTTTCAATATTCCAGGAGAGACAAATATGTTCTTTTTATCAGGGAACATATCTTTTATCCTATTATACACGTCCATGAACTCAGACACATTATTCCTGTCGATGTTCACTCTTATGTTGATGACCGTATTAGGGTATTCTTTAGCAAAAACTTTTAAGTTTTCTATTATTTCGTCGTATGTTCCCTTACCGTCAGGGCGTATTCGTTTTTTATCGTGTGTATCCTTGTTACCGTCAATTGTGATTTGAATACTGTCCAAATGTTTCTCCCTGAACAAATCAAGATTACTTCCTTTAAGAAGCGTACCATTTGTTATCATGCCATGACGGGCTAACTTTATGTTCTCTAGATTGTCTAGTTTAGAAAGAAAGTACTTTATAGGCTTTGCTCCTAATAAAGGCTCTCCTCCATACCATATTAGGTATAGATTCTTTGCTGAAGTATGGGCTTCAATGAATTTCAGAACTTTGTCACAAATATCGTCACACATCACGTCTTTTGGTTTGCTTTCTTCAAAGCAGTATGGGCATCTTAGGTTACACCAGATGGTCGGAGCAAGAGTTACTGATATGGTTTCTTTTGAAAAAGAATTAATCAGATACCTTAATTTAATATTGTCAACTACGTCATCGTCTTCTTTTTCCGTGGAAATGAGGGCTATTTTATGAAGATGCTCAATATCCTTTGCTAGCTGGTTCTTAGAAACATCAAACTCGTCTGATTTGAAGTTTTCTATGAAATCAGCTACTTGTCTGTTTATCTTATAAAAACTGTTTTTTGCCGATGTATAAGCCAGATATTCTTTTCCTTTCTGAAAAAGAATACAATAGCGCGATTTTCTTATCATTGTCATAGGCTTGTTTATGTAAAATATCAGCAATCAATGATTTTTTTTACTTATCTTTGATTGCTGACATTTGTTAATCAAAAGTCTTCTCCTGTAGGAGATGTGTTACTTATACTAGCTTAAAGAGATTCTAAAGGACATAATCCTCCGAATGTTTTGCAGTTTGTTCCGCATACCATGAAATTGTTGCAGAATTTGTTTAGACAATTGCAAGAACCGTAATTGTTGCAGTTTACTCCGCATATAACAGTTAGATTACTGCAGTCGCTATTTTCTGCAACACTACCGCCTTTACCTCCAACCACCATTTCCATCATGTCTTGTGAGAGCACGTCGTTAGACACAAGAGTTTCGATTTCAAAATGTTTCTTTTCCATCTTGTCTGTTTTTTAAGTTTATACTATGTGGTCTGTCTTTATCGACATTCGCTATTGACTTTTCAGAAATAACCGTACATGTATTTGTCATCTGTGTACAGTTCTATGCTGTACTTCTTGCTTTGTGGCAGGTCAGGGAAATTCAGCTCTTTTCCTTCAGCAGTGATGTCTTCAACCCCATTGTAAATCACTTGTCCAGCTTCGTCTTTTATTATAATGTAGACATCATTTAGGAGGGAATCTGCCGAGATTGTAACAGTTTCGTCGTCGTATCTTACGATAGGAATTTCAGATTTTCTGGGTTTGTCTTCACCCTTGTCATAATACAGTGTTACTGTTTGTGCATTCACATTGCAAATAAACAATGTAAATATTAAAAAGAATGTGAACTTTAATTTATTCATGAATGCTATTGTTTTGATTACGGTTGCAAAGTAACACCAAATAATCAACGTAACCAAATAAAATAGTTCACATTTTAGTTCACATTTTATGAAAAGTATAAGAAAATTTGCATTTAAAAGCAAATGAGTAAATATTATGGTACATAAAGCTTTTGTTTGTAAGGAAAGACATGTCTAAGGTCTGTTATTTACGAAGAGAATAAATATAATTGTCCCAATCTCTAGCTTTGACCATGTCTTTTTTGAACGTTCTCTTGTACATGTCTTTTCTGATATTTGTTATTGCCTGCTTTGTTTTATTCAGGAATAGAGCTATTTTTGAAGGAGGGATTTCTATTGCAATAAAAAGACACACTTTGTAATTTAGTTCGCTGAGTCCATGTTCTATCATTAATTCTTGCTTTAGTTGAGGATATGCAGTTGTTATAACCCTGTATAGCTCTGCAAATTCTTCTTGGGTTAATTTGAAATCTGTTGTTGATTTATCTCTTGCCATTATCCGAACCTTTTTTACAACAGGATTGTTGGTCACACTGTCTGGCTCATTTTTATATACTTTTTCAATATTGCCCCCATTCTTTGTTTTACCTATGTCTTCTTTATCAAGATTTTTTTTAAGCTCAATGTTTTCTTCTTCGCGTTCTATGTTTTTGGATGTAGTTGAATGTCTTCTTTTTTTTGATGTTTTGTAAAAGATAGTACCTCCTAAAAGTAAAAATAAGAGAATAGCTGTAATCGTAAATGTTATTTTACGAATGTTCTTATCTTCCTTTTTGTTGAATCTATATATGAGTTGTCGTGCAAGTACGCTTTCTCTATCGTCAAGATGTTTTATGGAATCTTCCAAAATCTTTTTCTTTTCCAAATATGTATTGGCTTTATCTTTATTTGAGTTTACGTAGTAATCGTATAGCCATTTTGTTGCTTCGTATTTGCTTGAAATGTTATCTGTTGTTTCTTCTGTTTGCTTATAGTAATATAATGCTTTTTCTTTATTTCCTGTTTTGCTGAAGTATGAAGCATACAGAATAGAAGTTGTACTTGTATTGTCCTGTCTTACTTTTAATGCATTGACATATATTTTCGCACTATCCAACTTGTTCCATTTTATGAATAACCTTGTCATATTGCGGAAACTATTTTCTTCAGCCTCTGTATCTCTGTACTTTCTTGACAAGAACATACTTTTACTATAACAAATATAGGCACTGTCAAGACTTCCCGTTTTGTAATAGCATGTTCCTAAGTCTCTCAAATCATAGATTGTTTCAATTTTGTTATCCATTAAAGAATCGCATGTATATGATTCATTGAAGTATGTTTTCGCATATTGGTACAACTCCTGATTTGAAAATAAATAGCCCAATCCGGCATGGCATCTTCCCCACAGTCTTGGAGTGTGGTCTTTGTCAATGTTGTCAATTGCTTTGTTGTATGAATCCTGTGCTTTTGCAAAGTTGTCGAGTTCGGAATATATGTTCCCGGCCACGTAGCAGGCTTGTGCGAGAAGCTGTTTGTCGCCTGTTTTCTCGTAATGGCGGATAATAGCAGAGATTTCCTTGTCTGACTTTGGGTTCTTGTATGCCTTGTCAGCGGCCTTGGCACATAGCAGACGATAGTACCAGCTGTCAGCAGGGTTGTTAGAATGGGCGTAGTTTTTATATTTTGTTTGTAACAACGTGAGTGCGCTGTCGGCATTGGTCTCGATGAGGCTGTCTGTTTCAGTAAGTTGACTGGATGGCTGCTGCTCTCGGCATGAGAAGAACAGGAGTGTTGTTACGGATATTATGAAGATTATTATTTTTCTCATTTGTCAAATGAATGTTAGTGTCTGCGTCGTTCCTTTGTTTTTAGACAATGCTGACGCGAGCTGTAGAGATTGGTTGCCTGTGCAGCCCGAGAGCAAGACAATTTTTTGAAATGCAAAAATAATGATTTTCTGATAAAATACAAATAGTAAGCTGTGTTGTCTTTATGATTGTAATATTATGGTATCTGATGTCCGCGTGACAATATCTGTTGTAGCATGGTCTTGTCGCTAACGACTATGCTTACTTCGGCTTTCTGGTATGGCTGTACTGTGCTTCTTGCTGTTGAAGGTATGTCGGCATTGGCTGTGAAGAAGTTGCCTTTGTCTGTATGAATGAGCAGTGGCGAATGGCTGGATATGGTACATGCTATGACAGGCTGTCCGTCTGTCCCCTCCAATGTGACGCGGGCTGTGCGCTGACGGTCGAAGAGGTACAGATAGCGGTACGGAACACTGATGTGCAGCTGACGGTCTGTACCGACCGTCCCGGTCGCACTGACGGTGATGGGGTAGGGCATGAGGCAGAAGGCCGCTACTATGGCCACTGTTATTATTGTCGTGATAGTGATGCCTGAACGGACGAGCAGGGGTGGAACGCGCCCTATGATGTTACGTATTTTTTCGCTTCTCAGTTCGATGTTGTCCATACTTCTATTTTTTTATGAATGTCCGCATTATGCCAATGTCAAATAGGAATGCCCCCCACGCAGTAGAGACGCCACTTTGGTGCGTCTCACAAACGGAATGCCATCCTGATTTATT
>CALBJK010000132.1 GCA_937892695.1 uncultured Prevotella sp. | reverse complement strand
CAGGGCGACCCCGTGGCACAGCGCGACAGCGCATTGGCAAGAAACATCAAGGGCGAGACCGACCAAATGCACATGGCCACAGTGAGAGAGACGGTGGCGATGAACCACGACGGGACGGTGATGCGCGGCCTTTGGGAGATGACAGGAGACAACATGGGAGGGCCTTTCATTTGCCGCCACGTGCGGATGCCTGGAGATGACGCCAGTCGCGACATAGTGGTGGAAGGCTTTGTCTTCGCGCCAGGCAAGGGCAAGCGCGACGCCATGAGGCAGATGGAGGCTGTGCTGCACTCGATAGACGCTACGCGAAAGGGCAAGGCACCAGAAGCCCGACAAGCAAACAGACACAACTGAAAAAACAATAAACACAAACGAAATATGGAGAAAAGAAAAATACGCGTGGCACTGACCAACGGTGACACAAACGGCATTGGATATGAGCTTATCTTCAAGGCGTTCAAGGCGACGGCGATGTTCGACATTTGCACGCCTATAATCTATGGCTCGCCCAAGGTGGCATCGTACCACTGCGACGCTCTCGGGCTCGACGGCAACACCTTCAGCATCATCTCAAACGCTTCGGAGGCCAAGGACGGCAGACTGAACCTCCTCACCGCCTACGACGACGACATAAAGGTGGATCTCGGCATGCCTTCGCAAGATGCGAGCCGTGCAGCCATCAAGAGCATCGACCGTGCCATAACCGACTTCAAGGACGGCCTCTTCGACGTGCTCGTGATGGCACCCGTGGACAAAAACAACATGCACGTGGACGGCTACGACTTCCCTTGCAACGAACGCTTCATAGAGATTTGCCTCGCGAGTGAGAAAAAAGGGCTCGACGTGCTCATGGGCGAGAACATGAGATTGGCGTCGATGACTGGCGACATCGCACTGCGCAACGTGCCAGCAGCCATAACCGAAGAGGGAATAATCAACACCGTGGCACAACTATACGCCACCTTGCGCCGCGACTTCTCGATAGAGAACCCTCGCATAGCCGTGCTGGCCCTAAACCCCAACGACACCGACGCGCATCCCGAGAAGGAGGAACAGGAAATGGTGATGCCCGCGATACAGAAGCTGGCAGACGCTGGCGTGTGCGTATTCGGCCCATACCAAAGCGAGAAGTTCTTTGGCGACGGCGATTTCACCGCTTTCGATGCCGTGGTGTCAATGTACTGGGATCAAGGGCTCGCACCGATGAAGGCTTTATACCCCGACGGAAACGTACACTACCTCGCTGGCCTGCCCATCATCAGCACCTCGCCCGACATGTCGCCACGCTACGACATAGCTGGCCAAGGAAAGGCCGACGCCACGGCCATGCGCAACGCAATATATCTCGCCATTGACGGTTTCAGGGCACGACACGACTTCGACGCGCCTTACGCCAACCCATTGCAGAAAATCTATAAGGAGCGCAAGGACGACAGCGAGAAGGTGCGTTTCGCAATTCCCAAGAAGCACTCATTCCGCAAGGACGGCGACAAAGACCAAAAGGAGAACAGCCAACCCAATACCAATACCAATGCCGACGCCACGGCAACCAGCAGTACCGAGCCGGCACAAGAATAAGCCCCGGGCGACAGCATTGCTGCCGCCTGTTTTTTTGCCAGTCGGCACAATTTCAGCAAAAAAACACAAGCTAATATGAAGAAGAAATACCAAAACGCATTTTTCGCTTTCGGGGCCATTGTACTCGCCGCGATGGTGACGCAGCTCGACTTTGCGCAAGTGTGGCAAGGTCTAAGGCACGCAGGCTATTGGTTCATTGCCGTCATGCTGCTGTGGGCTGTCCTCTACGCGCTCAACACCGCGTCTTGGTATCTCATCATCAAAGGCGTTTGCCAGGCTTCGATGAGAGGCTCTAACCCTACTGCCTTAGAGACCAAGAGGTCAGTTTCCTTCGCGTGGCTTTACAAGGTCACGGTGTCAGGATTCGCACTCAACTATGCCACGCCTGGTGGATTGATGGGCGGTGAGCCATACCGCATAATGGCACTATCGCCCAAGGTTGGCGTGGAGCGCGCGTCATCGTCGGTCATACTCTACGCCATGACCCACATCTTCAGCCACTTCTGGTTCTGGTTGCTTTCCCTTGCCTTGCTATTCGCCATCCACCACGTAGGCGTGGCATTGTGGCCACTCGCCGCCGCCACGGGAGTGTTTTGCGTGCTCGGCATCATGTTTTTCATGTCGGGCTATCGCAAGGGCATGGCAAACAGGCTAATGGCCTTCTTGCGTTTCATACCTTTCGTGAGACATTGGGCAGAGGCTTTCGTGGAAAGGCATAGGCAACAACTCGACACCATCGACAGCCAGATAGCCGCGCTGCACCGACAAAACAGGGTGTTCTTCGTGGCATCAGTGCTTTTAGAACTCGCCTGCCGCATGGCGTCGGCACTGGAAATCTATTTCATCTTGCTGGTGCTCATGCCATCGCCAAGTTATCTCGACTGCATTCTCATCCTTGCCTTCACTTCGCTTTTCGCCAACCTGTTGTTCTTCATCCCCTTGCAACTCGGCGGCCGCGAGGGTGGCTTCCTCATGTCGTCGGCATCGCTCGGACTGTCTGCATCGGCTGGCATCTTCGTGGCTCTCATCGTGAGGCTCAGGGAACTGGCGTGGGTCGGCATCGGACTACTGCTAATCAAGATGGGGAAGAGGCAAAGCAAATGACGTACAGCCTATCGCGTTTTTGCATAAAAACAAAGGAAATATACGAATATCACGAAAGTTTTAAGAAATTCGCCACTTTTGGTAAAAAAAACTCGAAAACGTTTGGAGCTTCCGATTTTTAGCAGTACCTTTGCACACGCTTAAAGAAATATGGCTCCGTAGCTCAACTGAATAGAGCATCTGACTACGGATCAGAAGGTTCCGGGTTTGAATCCCAGCGGAGTCACTAAGAGAGAATTTGAGAAATCACGTTCTCTCTTTTCGTTTTATGTATAGCGTTCTAATAAAGTCCAAAATTAATGCTACCATGCAGTAGGAATGCACGATTCGTGTTTCCACAAAAAACATAGATAGTGCGACTAAAAGGAAAGTTGGAAAACACAGAATTGTTTAAACTTTAACGTATAGGGATAGTATCGAACAAACGGGCACGAGCCGTGCTTCCATATAGAAAGCAACTTAAAATCAAAATCCGAAACTTGAATGTTTTTTACATTGCAACATTGGATTTTGTTCTTCCAGATTGTTATATATAATGTAAGGCAAAAAACGGTCCATCATCTCCATCATTCAAGACGATAGAGGAGGAACAGACTATTTACATATTTTGTAAAAAACAAGCAAAAATCTGCAATCTTCAAACAAAATTGCATACCTTTGCCCAGCATATATGACACACGTATAAAAATGTAAGTCATTACGTTAAACCGCCCCACAAAACTGACATCAATCAACAAATCAATTAACCAATAAGAACAATTATGAGAGAGACAAAAAGAATGACCCGTGTATTCACGCTTGTAATGTTGCTGTTCGGCATGATAACATGGGGAGGAACTGAAGCCATGGCACAGTCGATGAAGACTGTCACAGGCACAGTAGTTGATGACAAGGGCGAACCGATAGTCAGCGGAACTGTGAAGTTGAAACACTCGACTACGGCAACCATCACCGACATTGACGGCAAATTCCGCATCAATGCGCCCGAAGACGGCACACTCGTGTTCACATATCTCGGTTACACGCCCAAGGAAGTGAAAGTGGCCGAAGCACACAACGGCGCGCTAAACGTACGGCTCGAATCGGAGAATAACGAACTCGACGAACTCGTCGTTGTAGGTTATGGTACGATGCGCAAGTCAGACCTCACAGGTTCGGTATCGACCACAAAGGGTAAGGACATAATCAAACAGCAGTCGTTCAGTGCCCTCGAAGGACTAAAAGGCAAGGCTGCCGGCGTTAACATCTTCACCAATACCGGCCAACCGGGCGGAGAAATGCGCGTGCTCATCCGAGGTATCTCCACCATCAACGCTTCGGCCAGCCCGCTTTACATTGTCGACGGAGTGGCCATGTCCGACTTCAACCTGCTAAACCCTAACGACATAGAGTCGATCGAAGTGCTCAAAGACGCTTCGGCTGCAGCCATCTACGGTGCTCGCGGTGCCAACGGTGTCATCATGGTAACGACCAAGCGCGGCAACGCCGGACAGGGTGTGCGCGTGTCGTACGACGGTTCTGTATCGGTGAGCACAATGGCACGTAAGATGGACGTGATGAACTCGGCCGAATGGATGGCCACGTTCAAGCAGGGTCTGGAAAACGCCAACGCTTTCCAGGGCATGAACTTCGAGACAGACCTGTCTAAGATTTTCACCGATGAGCGGCTGTTCCGTGCCGACGGCACACCTATCTACGACACCGACTGGCAGGACGAATCGTCGCGCACAGCCGTGTCGCACAACCACCAGCTCAGCATACAGCGCACCGGCGAAGGCGGCAGTTCAATAGGAGCTTTCCTCAATTACACAGACCAGCAGGGCATACTGCTCAATTCCTACTATAAGCGTATCAACGCCAAGATGTCTTACGACGACAACCCGACAAAATGGCTCTCGACATCTGTCAACGTGCTCATCAACCATACATGGGGTAATCGTACTTCTGACAATCCCTACGGCCAGGGTGCACTCCGGACGATGATAGAGCAAGTACCGTTTCTGCCCGTGCAGCTCAATGGCGAATACATGCAGAACAACATGATCGGCACTACCGGCATACTGAAAGACAAAAACAACCCCAACAGCGGCTTGCAAACCTATCAGCCCGAAGGCGTGGGCAACCCGGTAGAAATACTGAAAAGAGTGAAATCGATGTCGTACAACACTCAAGTGTTCGGTAATGCAGCCCTGACTTTCCATCTGATGAAAGGGCTCGACCTGAAGACACAGCTCGGTATCGACTACCACAACGGCCGCAGCCAGTCGTACACGCCGTTCACGCCTCATCAGATAATTGACATGTCGTCCAACGGACAGGCTTCGGCAGGCAACTCAAATGCCCTATACTGGCAGGAAGAGACATACCTGACATACCTGAAAGACTTCGGTAAACACCACCTCAACGCTATGGCCGGAGCATCGTGGCAGGCCCGCACCTACAACTACTTCGGCGGGACCGACACCAAATTCATAGACGACTACTACGAGTTCTACAACTTCGGTAAGGGTACAGAGAAGCCTTCGGTCAGCAGCGACTACGACAAATGGCAGATGAACTCTTACTTCCTTCGCCTTGCATACAACTATGACAACACCTACATGGCCACAGTAACTGGACGTTATGACGGTTCTTCAAAGTTCGGAAAGGACAACAAGTATGCCTTCTTCCCATCTGTTGGACTGGGATGGCTCGCCTCTAACGAGAAATTTCTGCGCGATAACAACACCATAAGCAAGCTGAAACTGCACACCTCGTTCGGTGTGACCGGAAACTCGGAGATAGGAACATACCGCTCACTGGCAACCGTGAGCCAGTCGACCACCATCATCGGCGGACAGATGCACCAGGTGTCCTACCTCGACAACATGCCAAACTCTAAGCTCAAATGGGAGAAGACAGCCCAGTGGGACTTCGGTGTAGAACTGGGACTGTTCAACAACCGCCTCAACTTCGACGTGTCCTATTATTATAAATACACTTCTGACTTGCTGCTCAACCGCCCAGTACCTGAAACTACCGGCTACTCGTCGATAATGGACAACATCGGAGCAGTGTCGAACCAAGGTCTCGACATCCTCGTCACAGCATACCCTGTACAGACAGCCGTCTTCCAGTGGACCTCGACCCTAAATCTCGGGTTCAACCGTAACAAGGTGGAGAAGCTTGACGAGGGCGCATCGGTCGACCCCGTGAGCGGAAAGCGTCAGATTCTGACCGACGGCTTCGTAGGCTACGACATGCTCATACGCGAAGGCGAACCCCTCTCTACGTTCTTCGGTTACAAACGTGCCGGAATATACGACGGCGTGCCAGAACACTGGGATGCAGAGACTATGAACATACCGGGGACAGTAGGCGAGAAGGTGACTTACAAGGAAAGACAAATTCTCGGCAACGGACTGCCCGACTGGATGGGTTCGTTCATAAACACGTTCAGCTACAAAGGCTTCGACCTGACGCTCGACTTCCAGTTTTCTTGGGGTGCGGAAATAATGCAAGAGTACTTCCACTCGACCGTTGCCCGCTTCCTCACTAACGGTCTGGACCGGCTGTATCAAGAAGCATGGCACCCGACAAAGAACCCCAACGGACAAGAGCAGGCCATACGTCTGAACAACTTCGGTATGGGAGCCAGCAACCAAGCCGACGACGACTGGGTGTGTGACGGCTCTTATCTGCGCTGCAACATGATTCAGCTCGGCTACACCTTCGACAGCAAGACCGTGAAGAAGATAGGTCTGTCGTCGCTACGCGTCTACGCCAACGTGAACAACCTGTTCATCGTCACAGCCAAAGACTATCTCGGCTACGACCCCGACAACTCGTCACGACTGGGCGACAACAACTGGGGGTCTAACCGCCAGTTCTTCACTTACCCCCGTCCGCGCACATTCACGCTCGGTCTGAATGTATCGTTTTAAACAAAACCAAACATAACAAAACACGACAAATATGAAAAATATAAGCAAGATATTACTGTCGGGCTTAATCGCCGCTACGACGATGGGGCTGACATCATGCGACTCTTTCCTCGAAGAGAAGCCATTGGACATGAAAGACTCACAGGAATTCTGGAAGACAAAAGCCGACGCCGAGTCGGGTGTGGCTGCACTCTATTTCGGCGGTGTGCCTTACCTGAACCAGTCGGGCGGCGGTTGGCAGCCCTACGCCACGATGTTCGGAGGCATCATTTCGGGATTGTTCTACGACGACCACGGCGACTCTCAGCTCGCCGAATCGGCCAAGAACAGCATATACACGCTGGAGAAATTCTCTTCACCTGCGATGACACTGTGGCATGAATTCTATAAAGGCATATCCCGTGCAAACTTCGTTCTGGCCAACATCCCCAAGATGACCGGTGTACTCGACCAGGCCACGATAGACAACTACGTTGCTCAGGGAAAATTCTTCCGTGCCTACGCCTATTATTATCTCGTGAAAGAATTCGGAGATGTACCCTATATAGACAAGCCCTACACCTCGACAGAGGGCATGTACTCGGAGCGTCGTTCTTCGGCCGAGATATACCAGCACATCATAGACGACCTCACTCCTATCGCGACAAGCGATGCCCTGCCGCAAAAATCTTTCTATGAGAACAATTGCCGCGTGACCCGTGCGATGGCGCAGACACTGCTCGCACAAGTATATCTGCAAAAGGCAGGATACCCACTCAACGGCGGTGCTGACGACTATAAAAAGGCTGCCGAGTATGCAGAAATGGGGATAAACGGCGGAACAGCCCTGCTCGAACAGAAAGACGGAAGCAGCGACGACCTAAACTCGGCATTCAACGTGATAAAGAATACAAAGAGTTCCAAAGAGATAATCTTCGCCAAAGAATACGACTACACCGGTAACAAAATCGGAAACGGCTACGTCTATCTGTGCATGGGAACTGACGCAACCCAGTGGAAGGATGCCAACGGCAACAATGTCTTCAAGACTACCATGACTCACAAGGCTTACCAGCCATGCGACATGATTTTCGAAAGCTATGCCCCCGAGGACATCCGTGGACACGAAAAACAGTTCTTTTTCACCACCTATACCGATGCTACGGGCGAGACCCATACGCTCAACTACCCCGGTATCTGGTCGTGGTTTGAGGAAAAGGCTCTGCTGGGCGGAACCGACGGTGACAACAACATACCTACAATGCGCTACCCGGAAGTGCTGCTGATAGCAGCAGAAGCCTACGCCCGCACAGGCAAAGAGCCTAAAGCCAAACTATATCTGAATCAGGTGCGCAAGCGTGCCGGACTGGCCGACGAGACTGCCACTGGCGATGCTCTGATACAGTCTATTCTCACCGAGCGTCTGCACGAATTTCCGGTAGAGTTTAAGGTTTGGGATGACATCCGCCGTACCCGCCTCTACCCAGTCGCTGACAGCAAGTATTCAGGCAAGCTGAAATGGGTAGACCTCGCCACGGCACCTATACAGAACAAGCCCATAGGCTTTACCAAGGTCGGAGCTATACCCGAATATGTGCTGCTATGGCCCATTCCTGAGGATGAAATGCAGCGCAACCCGGCCCTCGACGGACACCAGAACCCTGGATGGAAATAAACAGCAAGTCAAATAATAAAGATCTAATGCCGTCTCCACATCAACGAACGGAGATGACCAGATCCTAATTAAAAGCATTACAAATAAAAAAGGTTTAATCTCTCCAGTCCTTTTTGACAATAGAGGTTAAACCTTTTTTATTTGTTCTATATCTAACGTCGTAAAATCACTTCCTGACTTTGCCTTGTTTTGACAAGTGGGCAAATTCTTTCTTTGCCTTGGCCATCTGCTGGATGAAGCCATCGTCAGCATGGAGACGGGCAACGACACCGGCTGCAACTACTCTTCCGGCATCGACATCGCTCTGATAATGCACTCCACAGATGACACGACTCTGACCGTATTCGAAACCGCGCTTTAGTATCTGGTCCTGTCGCGAAGGATTTATCTCGGTCAGCACCAGAGCCGTCGCCCACCCTATCGCCGTATGACCGGAAGGATAAGAGCCGTTGGTAGAAAGATTTTTCTCATCGTCAGGAGTGAGCGAATGCTCGCCGTAGAACAGATAAGGACGCATACGCATGTAATGCTGCTTTGCCTCGCCGGTAGACAAGTCGCCGGCATCGTTCACGACCTTGGTTATCAGTTTGTCGATTTCGGGAGTTGCGGCACGGCTTATCTCTATACCGAAAGCCTCAGAGAACGCCCGTTCTATGCCTCCGTCATATATCTTTGCATCTTCGAAAGCCTGACGGCCACGTGGAGTGATGCGCTGCATCTTGCCCCAACGATACTGGGCTTCGTCGTAACAGAACTGTGCACTGCCCGGCTGTGGGGGCGGCGGGAGAAGTTTCAGGCTGCTTGCCACATCGCCCTGATGAAGGAAATAGAGATCAGGGTCGGTGCCCACATCGCGCACCTTCTCTTGAGCCACGGCCATTGCCGAGAACAACATTAAAGATAATACAGCTAATGTTCTTCTTTTCATTACTTCAATAGTTTAATTACATTTATAATATGAATGTTTCATTTTAATTGTCCGAGTACAGCTTACCGGATACAAAGGTAAAAAGAATAAATCATAGTGGCTAAAAATAACGAAAAATAAAAAATCAGGAAATATTCTTGTCGGTTCGGAAATAATGACGTATCTTTACAACGACAATACTTTCCGGTGTGACTTACGAGTCACGCTCCGTAAGCTACGGACGAAAGCACACACGAGAGAGACGAACCTCATCAAAAACGTAAACATTTATGATGCAGTATTTTATAGAGAACCACTGGCTGGTGTGGACAATAATTGCCGCCCTCTGCCTGACCATAGAAATGGGTTCGGGCGACTTTTTCGTGACTTGCTTCGCCATCGGAGCAGTATGTAGCATCATACCGGCTGCGATAGGTTCGCCGTTCTGGTTCGAAGTGGTGGTGTTTGCTGTATGCTCGGTGCTCTCCATCTACTATCTGCGCCCACGGTTGACAGCCATGCTCAATTCCCATGGCAGCCATCGCAAGAGCAACGCCGACGCTCTGGAAGGACGCATCGGCGTAGTGAGCGAAGAGATTGTTGCCGACGGTTTCGGCCGGGTCAAGATTGATGGAGATGATTGGAAAGCCGAGACTAAGGGCGAAGCTATACCAAAGGGAACAAAGGTGAAAGTGACCGGACGCGAAAGCATCATCCTAAAAGTAGAAAGAGCCTGAATCTATAACCTAAAATCAAAGAATATGTCAGAAGGAATCATCTATGTGCTGATAGCCATCGTCGTGCTGGCCATCGTGTTTGTGAAGATGGCTGTAGTGATAATCTCGCAGAGCGAAACCAGAATTGTGGAACGTCTCGGCAAGTATTATGCCACCCTGAAACCGGGAATAAACGTCATCATACCATTCATTGACCGTACAAAGACTATCGTCACCATGACACGCGGACGCTACGTCTACTCCAACACCATCGACCTGCGTGAACAAGTGTACGACTTTGACAAACAGAATGTCATCACCAAAGACAACATTCAGATGCAGATTAATGCCCTGTTATACTTCCAGATAGTAGACCCTTTCAAGGCTGTCTACGAAATAAACAATCTGCCCAACGCCATAGAGAAACTCACCCAGACTACCCTACGAAACATCATAGGCGAAATGGAACTCGACCAGACGCTCACGTCAAGAGACACCATCAACACCAAGCTGAGAGCCGTTCTGGACGACGCCACCAACAAATGGGGAATAAAGGTGAACCGGGTAGAGCTGCAAGACATCACACCTCCGTCAAGCGTACTTCAGGCTATGGAGAAACAGATGCAGGCCGAACGCAACAAGCGTGCCACCATCCTGACATCTGAAGGACAGAAACAGGCTGTAATTCTACAGTCGGAAGGAGAGAAAACAAGCACTATCAACCGCGCTGAAGCTGCCAAGCAGCAGGAAATACTCCGGGCAGAAGGCGAAGCCCAAGCCCGCATACGTAAAGCTGAAGCCGAGGCTATAGCCATAGAAAAGATAACCGAAGCCGTCGGTAAAAGTACTAACCCTGCCAACTACCTCCTCGCGCAGAAGTACATACAGATGCTCGAAGAACTGGCTCAGGGAGACAAGACAAAGACCGTTTATCTGCCCTACGAGGCAACTAACCTCATGGGCAGCATCGGCGGAATAAAAGACCTGTTTAAAAGCGAATAGCAATGACCAAAAACATTTGCATCGTAGCCGGTGCACGACCAAATTTCATTAAGGTCGCCCCCATATTGCATGCCATCAATAATGCTCGGAAAGAAGGACGCGACATCTGCTGCAATCTCGTATATACTGGACGAGAAGATGACCCGACGATAGAGCCGTCGCTCTTCGAAAGCCTACAGATGAATCGTCCCGACACATATCTCGGAGCCAACGATGAAAATCTCAACGAGCTGACCGGGCATGTCATGGCAGCATTTTCCGCATACCTTTCAGCCCATAAGACCGATGCGGTTATCGTGGTCGATGACTTGGCCTCGACGATGGCTTCAGCCATTGTCACAAAGAAGCAAGGCATTCTCCTGGCTCATCTTGTGGCCGGGACACGCTCTTTCGACATTAACATGCCGAAAGAAATAAACCGTCTCGTCATTGACGGGTTGTCCGACCTGCTCTTCACTGCCGGAACCGGCAGCAACAGTGCCGTCACCCGCGAAGGAGCAGAGCAGTCGAAAGTATACATGGTAGGAAACATTCTGATGGACACTTTGCGCCTAAACCATTCGCGACTGCGTCGTCCTGAAGTGTTCGACAGACTGGGACTGAAAGCCGGCGAATATATCGTGTTCACACTTAACCGTAAAGTTCTTATCGAGAACAAGGCCAATCTTAAGGACATGCTCGTAGCAATGAACGACAATTCGGCCGGACATCCCATCATTGCGCCATTACGTCCATCGGCCGAGAACGTAGTCAAAGCGATAGAAAAAGAATTTGGTCTGAACATGAGCGCGCTCCACATAATAAATCCGATGCAATATCTGGAGTTCGGCTATCTCGCCGCCCACGCCCTCGGTATTGTCACCGACTCGGGCAATGTGGCCGAAGAAGCCACATTCAACAGTGTGCCGTGTATAACACTCAACAGCTACACCGAACACATCGAGACAGTCAAACAGGGTACTAACGTGCTTGTGGGCGAAGATGCGTCACGACTCTCGCAACAGATGCAGCTCATGACAGCAGGCCGATGGAAAAAAGGTGGAATACCCGACAGATGGGACGGACGCTCGGCCGAACGCATTGTCTGCATTCTGGAAGAAACAATAGACAGAAATATCAGACAGAAACAGGGAAAAGACAAACAGACAATATGAAAAAGAAAATAGTGCTTATAACCGGTGCTACAAGCGGTATCGGCGAAGCTTGTGCCCGCAAGTTTGCAGCTGGAGGCTACAATCTGATACTCACCGGTCGAAACGAAACGAAACTGAATGAACTGAGTAACGAGCTAAAGACAAACCACACCGAAGTGGAGACACTCGCCTTCGACATACGCGACCATCAGGCTGCCACGGCTGCAATGGAGAGTCTGGGGGATGAATGGATAGAAATTGACGTTCTGATAAACAATGCCGGACTGGCTCTCGGACTCGACAAAGAGCAAGAAGGTGATCCAGACGAATGGGCGACAATGATTGACACCAATGTCAAAGGACTGCTCACTATGACACGTCTCGTCGTTCCGGGAATGGTGGAACGCAACAAAGGGCATGTCATAAACATCGGAAGTGTTGCTGGCGACCAAGCCTACGCCGGAGGAAGCGTCTACTGTGCCACCAAGGCTGCCGTGAAGACACTGACCGACGGTCTGCGCATCGACCTTGTGGACACCTGCGTCAGAGTTACAAACATCAAGCCTGGACTGGTCGAAACCAATTTCAGCGTGACGAGATTCCACGGCGACAAGGCCAAAGCCGACAACGTCTATAAAGGCATACAGCCTCTCACGGGCGATGACATTGCCAATGTAGCCTTCTACGCTGCCAGTGCCCCGGAACATGTACAGATAGCCGAGGTGCTCGTACTTGCTACCCATCAGGCCAACGGAAGCATTTTCAGCAAGGATATTTCACGCAAGGAAAATCTCAGCTGAGTAAGATTAGATGCCACGGCCATAACCACTTTGACATAACCGACCTGCAAGTCAATAAAAGCAACAACTATGAAACTGAATCTGAACAGCCGCATAGTCGAAGCGGCACTTATAGGCGTGAGCATTGTCGTGCTCGGATTTTGCATAAAGGGTGGAATCGATAATTTCGCCGAGAAAGACCGTAAGGTAGAAGTGAAGGGATTGGCCGAAAAGGAAGTAGATGCCGACAAGGTGACATGGCCTATTTTGTCAAAGGAGATTGGCGACAACTTGCCTCAACTGTATGAAAAAATCGGAAGTACACAGCGCAAAATCAAACAGTTTCTGATAGCCAACGGCATTAATGAGAAGGAAATCAACGTCAACGCACCCGTTGTCATCGATCTAAATGCCGAACGATATTCGGGCGACAAACACTCTTACCGATACAACATCACGTCCATTATCACTGTCACATCACGCAATGTGAAACTTGTACGCAGCATCATAGCCCGACAAGGTGAGCTGCTAAAAGACGACATAGCAATTGTCGACGGCGGATATGAGAACCCAGTCAAATACGAATATGTGTCGTTTGCAGCAATGAAGCCCAAAATGATGGAAGAAGCAATCAAGAATGCCGAGAAGACAGCCGAACAGTTCGCAAAGAACAGTAAAAGCCAGCTGAACAAAATTGTCGAAGCCGACCAAGGTCAATTTACAATTGACGATCGCGATTCTAACACACCCTACATAAAGAAACTGCGTGTTGTGACAACCATCACATATTCTCTAAAGAACTAGAGAAAAATATTCTATTTATAAACAATTAAAAAGTATTTTACTAAAAAGATTTAAATAATGACACATAAAAGGGGCTTATAATCTTTTATTTATTATCTTTGCGATAAAGACATACAAGTGAGCAGAGGTTTAGTTCTGCTTTTATATTGTGGACAATCTATAAGCTGTGGGATGAAAGTTCCGCATCCCCACGTTCAATAAAGAGGCTGAGACGGGACTATCAGCCGATAGGAGAGTTTTTGATATGAAAACCGTAAAAAAAGTTTATGACGAAGAGGCTTTCGAATTAGACAATGTCTATAACGAAATTGACGATCGTCCCTACACAATGGTTGACTCTTCGATTTGGTACAATTGACATCCGTGTCAAAGCATTACATAGCTGCGCATACGCCGGACATGGCAGAAAAGCCAAGAAAGAAGACGTATGCGCAGTTTTGTGTCGTATTAAAGTCTTATAAGAGGAACGGTACAGCCGTTTGCAATCGTCCCTTCTCAGACTTAAGTTTACAGAATCTGTTTTGTCAGATTACTACTGCAGTTCCACTGCACGTCACCATCAGCATCGACCCATTCGCGCCGACGGTTTCATAGTCAAGGTCAATTCCGACTATTGCATTAGCACCCAGTTTTTCGGCATGGCTGACCATTTCGTGAAGCGCAGTGTCTTTGGCTTTGCGAAGAGTGTCCTCGTATGCCCCACTTCTGCCTCCAAAGAAATCGCGGAAACTTGCAAATACATCTTTAACAAAGTTTGCTCCGATAATTGTTTCGCCTGTAACAAGTCCTCTGTATTCACGAATCGGACTTCCTTCTATTGTAGGTGTTGTTGTAATAAGCATATTTATTTCTGTTTAATGATTTTCTAAAATTTGCGTTACTATGTCACTATAAAAGTAAAAGTGTCGCTATATTTCACAATGGCGACACCGCTATTACATTATTATTTACAACAGTCTGAATTTGAGGATTGGGCTTTCGATGTCGCTTTACAGCAATCTGCTCCATCTTTTTTACAATTGTTTTTTAGGGCATTCACTTCTTTAGCCTTATATCCGAATTTGCCGAATGCAGCGGCCAGCTTTGCCGGAGTGGTCTTATCTGCATCATAGCTCACAGTCACTGTCTGTTCGGCTATGTTCGTCTCTATTTGTTTCACGCCCTTCGCGAAACGCAGGTTTCCCTTTATCTTGTTCTCGCACGACTCGCAATGCATTATCGGGGTCGTAGTGAGCACTACGGTCTTGATGTTCTTTGCCATTCCCACAACAGCCGTGAGCATCATTACCATCAATAAAACTGTTTTCTTCATAATCATTATGTTTTTGTTGTTTTTACATTCTTCCGATGTTAATCCTTATGCCTACATACCCCATAGCTCCGCTCATCGGTCCCCATACAAGAGTAGGTTCAAAATCGCGCCCCCAAGGATTAGAAGCACCGAATATGGGTGTTTCCTGACGATAACCTGTTAAGTTTTCGCCGCCTACATAAACCGAGAAATGACGAAACCATCGAGTAACCTGTGCGCTAAGCTGTCCGAAAGCGTTGTATGTCGGCTTCCATGAAGGCGTTCCGTCTGCCTTCTGATAAGGTGTCGGCATTCGGCCACCACCATTAAGCTGGAAAGTTGCATCAAACTGCCAGATGCCCAATGGTGTTTTGTATGATGCGGTGAACAGACCTTTGTATTTTCCTGTAAGGGGCTTGTCTGTCAGTTTTCCGCCATACACGCCCTTCACGATGTTGCGACGATAGGCTGCAGTCAAGGTCAGTCTCTTTATCAGTTCGTAGGAAGCGTCAATTTGTAACGTATGAGAATAACTGCGACCGCGCACGTTGTCGATGATAATCTTCGTTCGGTCAGCGTCATAGTCGATATCGACCTGATTGTCAAAATCTGTGTAATAATACTCAGCATTAACTTTCAGCGTCCGTTGTCCTACCGGGATATTGAGTGAAGCGTTCAGTCCGTAGTTCCAAGCAGCTTCCTGGTCAAGCTGTCTTACAACAACGTCACGTCCGCTTGCGAGCAGATAGTTGTATTCGGCATACGGATGAACCGTGCGATAACCCTTACCTGCCGAAACCCTAAGTCCGATGATATCATTAGGCTGCCATTTCAGATGCACTCGTGGAGTGACAAATGTACCGTAAAGACTGCTATGGTCGACACGCACACCGGCCATGGCCGTGAACTTATGATGTAGGTCAAAAGTGTACTGAGCATACGCGCCAGGGGTCGTTTCCTTCTCATTCAGACGGAAAAGTGCAGGCACAATCTCCGTCGTACCATCCTTGAAATGAGCATCTTTATCAATGCGCTGCCCCAGATAATCGTAATTCAAGCTCAAGCCAAGCGATATATTATGCATCTCTGTTATGTCCGTTTCAAAAAGCATCTGTGCGTATGCGTTCTTTTCATTTACAATACTCCGTTAAAATTTAAGCTGCCTCAGCCGCAAATCCAAATATCTCA
>CALBJK010000131.1 GCA_937892695.1 uncultured Prevotella sp. | reverse complement strand
TTGTATTCTCTATGATTGTACGTATGAGAAAATATGTTGTTATTATGGCCTTGTCTGCGGCTTTCGGCATAGTAGTCTGCTCACTTGCAGGGTGCACAGACAAAAAGCCGACCCATGTTACAGACAGGATTGACTCATCTGCCACGGATACTGCCGCAGTAGACACGATGGAACAGATTATCGCTGAAACACCGATGCCAAAAGCTGCTGACGAACTGTTCGACGATTTCTTCTTTAACTTTGCTGCCAATCGTAAGTTGCAGCGCAAACGTATCAATTTCCCATTGCCTGTGGTGAGGGGCGGTAAAACTACATTGCTCCAAGCTAGCAGCTGGAAAATGGAGCATTTCTTCATGCGTCAGGACTTTTATACGTTGATTTTCGACAATGTACGCCAGATGAATGTGGTAAAGGATACGACCATTGACCATGCTGTGGTGGAGAAAATATATTTGTCTAAACGCCTTGTAAAGCAGTATGTCTTCAACCGGATAAACGGAGAATGGAGGATGACCTCGATAGAATACCAGAATCTGAAACATAGTAAGAACGCCTCGTTCCTTGCTTTTTATAACAAGTTTGTCAACGATTCGGCTTTCCAGATGAGCAGTATCAATGATCCACTGGCCTTTTCCGGACCCGACCCAGATGACGATTTCAGCAACATGGAGGGTATTCTCGCTCCAGAACAATGGCCCTCGTTTGCACCCGAAATGCCTCGTAAGATGATTTACAACATCCTTTATGGCCAAAAGTACACCGCGAGCAGACAGAAAATTTTCGTTATCAGGGGGATAGCAAACGGTCTGGAGACTGAACTGACTTTCCGTAAGAAAAACGGACATTGGAAACTTATGAAATTGTTAATGTAATATGACTGATATCCGCGACTACTGTCTCTTGGGGCATAATACTTTTGGGATAGACGCTAAGTGCCGTCGTTTTGTTGAATTTTCTTCAGTAGACGAATTGAAGAATGTCGTTGCCGCACTGGATGATAACGACCGTCCTTTGCTTCTTCTGGGTGGAGGAAGCAACCTTTTGCTTACACAGGATTTTCCCGGAACCGTTCTCCATTCGGCTATCAAAGGCCGTACACTTGTCAGGGAAGATGGCAAAAGCGTATGGTTGTGTTGTGGTTCTGGCGAGACATGGGACGATGTTGTAGCTTTTTGCGTAGAGAACGGATGGTATGGAGCGGAAAACCTTTCGCTTATCCCTGGGGAGGTAGGAGCTAGTGCGGTTCAGAATATAGGTGCGTATGGTGCGGAAGTTAAAAACCTAATCGAAAAGGTTGAGGCTGTAGAAGTGGCTACTGGAAGGACCGTCTGCTTTACAAATAAAGATTGCCGTTATGCTTACAGAGACAGCCGTTTCAAGCATGAATGGAAGGACAAGTTTGTCATAACATACGTCACATACTGTCTTTCGAAGACATTTACGCCCGACCTTGACTATGGCAACATACGTAATCAGTTGGCAGAAAAAGGTATTGCAAATCCTACAGCGGCTCAATTGCGACAAGTTGTAATTGACATACGGAGGCAGAAACTGCCTGACCCGAAAGAACAAGGCAACGCCGGAAGTTTCTTCATGAATCCTATAGTAGACCGTAGCGTCTATGAAAATCTTGCAAAGAAGTATGAAGGCATGCCCCATTATACGGTAGACGAGGGTCTTGATAAAATCCCCGCCGGATGGATGATTGAACAATGTGGATGGAAAGGACGTTCGCTTGGGCGTGCCGGAGTTCACGACCGTCAGGCATTGGTTATTGTCAACAGGGGCGGAGCTACCGGACAAGATATCGTGAAGCTGTACAAACGGATAATAGATGATGTTTACGAAAAGTTCAGAATAAAAATTAAACCCGAGGTGAATGTCATTTAGCTTAGTCTTATGAGTTCAGAAAATTGACGGTTACTAAAAATGGAATTGAAAGTTACGTTTCTCGGCACTGGTACCTCCTGCGGTGTCCCGACAATAGGATGTGGGTGTAAGGTTTGCCGGAGTGTTGACCATCGCGACCGAAGATTACGTTGTGCAGCTCTGCTTGAAACTGACGGCACACGGGTCTTGATAGACTGTGGGCCGGATATCCGCCAGCAATTGCTGAAGCAACCTTTCAAAAAGATTGATGGCGTGCTGTTGACACATCTCCACTATGACCACATAGGCGGTCTGGATGATTTGAGGCCGTTTTGCATGTTCGGCGATGTCAACATTTATGCCGATGCAAGAACGGAAAAGCGTGTGCAACAGGCCATGCCTTACTGTTTCGGCGAGCATCTGTATCCTGGAGTGCCGAAACTATGCCTTCACTGTATAAAACCCCATCAGAGTTTCCGCATAGGCGACATACCTATATCGGCGATAGAGGTGATGCATGATAAAATGCCAATATTGGGATACCGTTTCGGGCGATTCGCTTACATAACTGACATGAAGACGATCGAAGAAAGCGAGTTGCCTTATCTTGAAGGTGTTGAAATATTGGTTGTAAATGCGTTGAGATTTGTAAAAGAACATCATTCCCATCAATTGGTGGAAGATGCTATAAGGTTTGCGCGTCGTTTAAAAGCCAAGCATACTTACCTCATACATGAGAGCCATGAGATAGGTTTGCATGCAGAGGCATCGAAAAAACTTCCTTCTGATGTCGAACTGGCATTTGATGGGGAAGTGATTAGCGTCGACGCTTTCTGAACAGGCTTGGAGTGCCTTTGTACTTTCGGTACAGCTTCCATCCCAGCAGTATGCCGTCAATAATGCCCGTACCAATTCCCATCATGTTTGAAAAACGTTTTGTCGGACTTGATGCCTCATTAGAACAATGCTTATGGAAAAGCTCGTCCCATAGGATGCCAATGTGTTCTTCGTCTTTGACGATTTCATTGTGTATCCTGTCTTTGATTATGCGCAAGTCGGCAAGTGACTTGATATTCTGTGTTGTGTCCGTATTCATTATCAGAAAATTATTCTTGCATCAATATATTTGCCATAACCCTTACAAGAGGTTTCTCAATCCATTGCTTCCTGAACACGATGCATAGAGCGAATGCGAGAATGTAGAAACCTGCTATGATGAAAAAAGCTACTGCCATACCGACAACAGGTTCAAGAGCGTAGGCAGCTCCGAATGACAAATAAATCAGCGCAATAAACACTAAGAACGACAGTACTACTGTCATTGTGGCGATAGTCATCAGACGCACTACTTTACCGATTACATCGAGCTTCATGTATTTAGTCTGAAGCCCGATGTAGTGTTTTAGCACCTCGATGAGCTGCGCAATAGTCTCTATGTTTCTGTCGTTAGAGAACATTTCCATTATGCGTTGGTGTCTGCAGCGTCCTTGATGTCGTCGACAAGGTCATCTACCTCTTTACGGCTTACTTTGATGTTATGCTTTTTGCAGAAATCATCCACAGCATCGCCGATTTTTGTACGTGTCTCGCTTCCCTTTTCAGGTGCCATAAGAATACCTAAGGCTGCTCCGGCGATTGCACCGCCGATGAAAGCGCCAATGTAACCTAATGTTTTCATTGCTTTAAAATTTTATTGTACATGTTGCAAGCATTTTAATGCTTTCTGTTGGCAAATATAGTAAAAGAAATTATTACGGCAATGGGTATGATAGTCATTTTTTGTTAAAGGTTATGGCTGTGTTTCATTTAACATACTTTATGCGCACTTTTTCGCGTTATATATCAGATATTTTGTAATTTCGCACAATAAAGAATTAAGTTTAATAAAAACATAATAAGACTATGAGAAAATGTATGGTTTTGTGTGCCGGACTGTGTGCTGTAGTTTTGGCTTTCACAAGTTGTAAATCGAAGGAGAGCGCATACAAGAAAGCTTACGAAAAAGCACAGGCACAGCGCGAACAGCAGGACACCGACGCCGAGGCTCCGGTTGTCACACCGTTGGTGGAGAAGCCTGCGACACAGACCACTGTCGTTGACAATACAGACAATGTTCCCGTACGTTCGGAAAATGTAGACCTTATAAATGGTGCAGGGCTGAAAAGTTTCAGCGTCGTTGTAGGCTCATTCTCTGTACGTCCAAATGCTGAAGGTCTGCAGACAAGATTGAAAGCTGCCGGATATGATGCTCAAATCGCATTTAATTCAGCACGCCGCATGTATCGCGTTGTGGCAGCGACATTCGATTCTAAGGCCGATGCAGTAAACTCGCGTGAGCAGTTCCGTGCTCAGTATCCGGACGCTTGGCTTCTTTTTAAAAAGTGAATTATCGACAGGGCGTTCTGACACACATGTAAATGTAAAATGCAGAACGACATCATTACTGTTTATACTAATTTTGATTGCCTGTGGCGCGTATTGTTTCAATAGACTATGGAAAAAAACGCACGGGCTTGGCTGTCACTGACCCATTACAGATTATTCCGAATGGGTTGGCGACAGTTGCTACGTGTGACCTTATGAAGTTCTTGTTGTCTTACCTCGAACGGGAAAACGTCGAGCGGATAGTTGTAGGAGAACCAAAGCAGCCCAACGGTCAGCCTAGTGAGAATCTTGCACGTGTAAGGGCTTTTGTGAGTCAGTGGAAGAAGGCTCGCCCAGACATACCTATCGATTATTTTGACGAGAGATTCACTTCTGTTCTTGCCCACAGGGCAATGATTGACGGAGGACTGAAGAAAAAAGCCCGACAGAACAAGGCTCTTGTTGATGAAATCAGTGCCACTATAATATTGGAAGGCTATCTCCGCAGCAAGGGGCTGTAATGAAAGTTCGTCTGGCACCAACTGTAGCCGACCTTCATAAAGTTTAATTTTATTTTGTTTTTTAATGGTATTACCTATTTATACATACGGCAATCCCGTTCTGCGTGAACACGCACAGGACATCACGCCGGATTATCCGGAACTGAATAAGCTTGTCGATGACATGTTCGAAACCATGACAGAAAGCGACGGGGTTGGGCTGGCTGCTCCACAAATAGGAAAGAGCATCCGCGTGGTTGTAATTGATCTGGATGTCCTGAGCGACAGCTATCCCGAATATAAGGATTTCAGAAAGGCTTACATTAATCCGCATATTATAGAAATAGACGAATCTTCGAAAAAGGAAAATCTCGAAGAAGGTTGTCTTTCTTTGCCTGGAATACACGAAAATGTTTTGCGCCATACACGAATCCATGTACGCTATCAAGACCTCGATTTCAATGCCCATGATGAATGGGTTGAAGGATATCTGGCACGCGTAATGCAGCACGAATTCGACCATCTTGACGGTATAGTATTCATCGACCGTATCTCACCGTTGCGTAAGCAGATGATAAGAAGCAAGGTAAAGGCTCTTTTGCAGGGACGATACAAGTGTGCATACCGTACAAAGCCTTATCGAAAATGAAAAAACGCATAATCCTCTTGTTTTTTACGACATTGTCGTCGGTGCTTATGCTGAAAGCTCAGTTCAATACAGACAGACTGATGCTTACAGGACGTAGTGCATTGTATTATGAGGATTATGTTCTTTCCATCCAATATTTCAATCAGGTAATAAACGCCAAGCCTTATCTTTATGAACCTTGGTTTTTCAGAGGCGTGGCCAAATACTATCTTGACGATTTCGTAGGAGCTGAGACTGACGTGACCAAAGCGATAAGCCTAAACCCTTATATCTCGAACATGTACGATCTGAGAGGGTTGTGCCGTATACGTCAGAAAAATTTTAGCGGAGCCATTGCCGACTATGATAAGTCTCTCAAGCTGACACCCCATCAACAAAGCGTCTGGTATAATCGTGTGCTTTGTCGCATCGATATGAAAGACTACGACCGGGCACAGCTCGATCTCGATACGATGGTAACGAAATGGAACAAGTCGGCCAATGCATATTCTCTTAAAGCCGAAGTTTTTCTCATGCAGAAAGATACGGTTCAGGCCGACCGTTGGCTCGACAAAAGCTTGGCAATAGACCCATACAACGGTGATGCATGGATGGCACGGGCTATGATTAGTCTTTCCAGAAATAAATGGAAGGATGCGGACTCATATCTGAGCAAGGCCATTCATCTAAAGCCTAAGACTGTACAGAATTACATCAACCGTGCATTGGCACGTTACAACATAAATAACCTGCGTGGAGCAATGTCCGATTATGACACGGCTATAGATTTGGATCCAAACAATTTTCTTGCCCATTACAACAGAGGATTGTTGCGAATGCAGCTTGGTGATGACAACCGTGCCATTACTGATTTTGACTATGTCATAAAGATGGAGCCGGACAACGTGATGGCTATATTCAACCGCGCTCTCTTGCTCGACCAAACAGGAAATCTGCGTGCTGCCATCCGCGACTATACTAGCGTGATAAGGCAGTTCCCTAACTTCTGGACAGGATTAGCCCGACGTGCCAATTGCTACCGTCGGTTGGGTATGACGGCTAAAGCCGAGCTTGATGAGTTTAAAATATTCAAGGCGCAAATGAACAAGCAGCAGGGCATTCAGCCTCGTTGGAGTCGCAGTAAACGTAGGCAGATGAGACGCCGTAGCGAAATCAATCTTGACAAATACAATCAGATTGTAGTCGCCGACGACAACAATGTCGAACACGAATATAAGAGCGAATACCGTGGACGGGTGCAGGACCGTAAAGCAGATATGGATTATATGCCCATGTACCATTTGTCGTTGATGCAATATGACAATGGCATGAAGAGCTATCAGGCTTTTTCTGTTCAAGTAGAGAATTTCAATGCAAAGGAAAAGCCAATGCATCATATATATGTGAATTGTAGTCGTCGGTCGCTGGATTCGGGATCGTCGGATAGATATCTTCGGCAAATCGAGACTCTTTCGGCTCATATAGATTCTGCTCGAAATATTTCATCTGTAAAATCGCTGCTGCTAGAGCGGGCTGTGACCTATAGCATCACACAAAATCTTGAATCGGCTTTGGCCGATCTTAATACATGCTTGAGCATAGACTCTACATGGGCTTTGGCTTATTGGCAGCGCGCCTATTGTCTGGACATGGCCTGCAATTTCGATGCTTCGCGTGGAGTTGATGTACAAATCAAACGAGCCGGTGCTATGGATGACATAAACATGGCTATAAAACTTGATCCTGAAAATTCTTATCTTTATTACGATCGTGCCTATATGTTGGCTGAAATGAAAGATTATGCCAAGGCTATTGATGATTATACTCGTGCTCTAACCTTTGATTCCAACCTTGCCGAAGCTTTTTATAATAGAGGATTGGTACGTATAAAAGCAAATGATGTAAAAGCGGCTATTTCTGACTTGAGCAAGGCCGGGGAATTAGGACTGTATGAGGCTTATAGTATATTGAAGCGTTACAGTACAGAGAACAACACTACGAAAAAGGCAAAGACTTCTAAAAGAAACCGTTGACGTACATGCATGACTCGTAACAATTAGACCAAATTGCTAGTCGTTTACTATACCTAATCTATAATTCCCAAACGAAAGAGGCATAAGGATATGTCAGCACCAGTACAAATAATAATGCAGTAAGATTAAAACTAAAATCGGTTTGATTGTAAATCCTGACATTAATGTTAAAATACACGACGGAACTTGTGAAAGTCAGTTTTATTTCGTAATTTTGTTTGTAATATACGGATTACCTCAACTTCTCATATTTAAGACAAAATGAAACGTAAAATATATGCTCTTGTCGCTTTATCCTTACTGATAGGCGGCGTGTCGGCACAGACACGCAAGGCTAGAAAAGTAAAGCCAAAAGTACAGACTGAGGATGTTGCAAAGGCCGAACGCGAAAAAGCGTTGTTCGAAGAAATGCTTCCGAACACGCAATCACTTTTCATAATCGACAGCGTAGTGGTAGACAAAGGTAAAGTAGTAGGAGCAATTCCCTTGCCGCCTGATTATGGCAGCATTGTACCATATAATAACTTTTTTAATACCGGGAGTCAGCCAGAATCATACGTTTATGTCAATGGATGGGGAAACAAATGTTTTTATTCAGAAAAAGATGCGTCTGGAAACTCGCACCTTTATACGCGTGACAAGCTCGAAGGTAAGTGGGGCAAAGCCATACCGATTAGTGGTATTGGCGATAAACTCAAGGATGTAGCATACCCTTACATGAGTGCTGACGGAACAACGCTGTATTTCGCGGCCAAATCTGACGAAGGATTAGGCGGCTACGACATCTATATGACAACCTATGACATGGACAACGGAAGATTTCTCAAAGCCGATAATATAGGTCTACCTTTCAATTCACATAGCGACGATTATTTTTATGTCGTAGATGACAACAGTGGGCTGGCTTGGTTTGCATCCACGCGTCGTCAGCCTGAAGGTAAGGTGTGTGTGTATACCATATCCACATCGCAGACGCGGCATAATTATAACATTGACGAACTCGGTGAAGAGAAAGTGAAACGTCTGGCCTTGATAACACGTATTAGTGACACATGGACTACTCCGGAAATGCGCAACAAAGCACTGGAAAAAGTTAAACAGCTCAAACAGCGTAGTACATTACATACACAGCAATCTCCGTCATTTAGTTTTGTGGTCACCGACAATATTGTCTATACGAGTCCTGATGACTTTGCCACAGGCAATTACGCAAAATACGAATCGATAGAAGATACCAGACTGCTACTCGAAAGAGCACTGGCAGAAATTGACAATGCACGTATCGACTACCACAACTCATCGGAGGCGGAACGCCGTTCAAAACGTGAAGCCATATTAAAGGCCGAACATAAGATTGATGAATTGCGCAACCGCTTAGTAACAGAGACAAAGTCGCTACGCAGAGCAGAAGTAGTAAGACACAGCAAATAATTATCCACCAAAATAATAGCATCATGGATATGGCAAAACGATATTTTGAAGAATCAGAACTAATAATAAATCAGGACGGAAGCATATTCCATCTGCATCTAAGACCCGATCAGCTGGCCGATAAGATAATACTGGTGGGTGACCCCGGGCGTGTGTCTCGAGTCTCTGCTCATTTTGACAACATAGAAGCCGAGGTTGAAAACCGTGAGTTCAGGACGGTCACTGGTACGTACAAGGGCAAGCGACTTACAGTCGTGTCTACAGGCATCGGGTGTGACAACATCGATATAGTTGTGAACGAACTTGATGCGTTGGCAAATATCAACTTTGACAAGCGTGAAGAGAAAGACACGTTCCGTCAGCTTCAGATAGTAAGAATTGGAACATGTGGAGGGTTACAGCCCTACACTCCGAGCGGCACTTTTGTCTGTTCTGTCAAATCTGTAGGCTTTGATGGCCTCCTCAATTTCTATGCTGGTCGCAATGCTGTTTGCGATTTACAAATGGAGCGTGCTTTGCTCAACCATCTCGGTTGGAGCGGAAATATGTGTGCTCCTGCGCCTTATGTTGCTGCAGCTGATGAAGAGTTGACTTCTCGTATATCTGATGGCATGGTTCGTGGCATAACTGTTTCTTGTGGCGGATTTTATGGTCCTCAAGGGCGTTGTTTGCGACTGCCTTTGACCGATCCCAACCAGAACGAAAAGATAGAAAGTTTTGAATACGGCGGACTCCGAATCACCAACTTCGAAATGGAAAG
>CALBJK010000130.1 GCA_937892695.1 uncultured Prevotella sp. | reverse complement strand
GGTGCAAATCTGCTTAGCATTTTTGTACCAAGTTATTTTTTAACTGTTACATAACTAAGAAACTTTTTTAATGTATGACACCAATTGGTTCTTTATATCTTGGATGTCTGTTGCTACTTGGCGGCAATAAGACACGACAGTCGCATCGTCAAGCTCATTAATATGCTCTGGCGACAAATATTTCAGAACCTCCACACAGTCGGCTTTAACCATATCGAGTAACGGCAGTGACTTATGAGCGAGATTTGCAATTTTATTTCTATCTATCGTCTTTATTGCAGCACAGAGTCCGTCCAAATATCCAGACAACTCATGCTCAAAGCTGGAAAGAATCTCTTGAGTTGCATCTTTATCGTCGGCTGCAAACGCCGTTATTCCAGAGAAACGGCCATAATCTGCTTGCTTCTCCTCGTCGCGATTTTCTGATTTTTCTTTGCTTTCCAATTCATCCCCCGTCACCGTACAAATGGTTTCAGCCAATTGTCTTATTTTGAACGGTTTGAAGAGACAAGCGTCAAAACCAGCCTCTTTCAAATCTGGCTCGATGCTTTTTTCATGTGCCGTCATTGCCAAAACGAAAATATGGCTATGGTCAATCTTTTTAATCATTTCAAAGCCATTCATTTCCGGCATCTCAATGTCAGTTATCAATATCGTAAAATGTCCGGTACGTAATTCTTCTAAACCTTCTTTTACGTGGCGGCACGTGCGTATTTCCCATTGTTTTGAAATGCGCAAAAGCATTTCCTGAAGCAACTTAAGCTGCAAGTCGTCATCGTCAATAATCAGTATTTTATGACTTGCAATGATATGAGATAAGCTGTTATTTTCGATATTGGCTGTGTCTTCGCTGCTATGAGTATCATCAGATGTTCCGGTTACGACCACGGGCAAAGTGACGTGAAACGTTGTACCTTCATCCTTTTTACTGTCCAATTTTACAGTTCCATTCAGTAGCGTTACGAGTTCTCGCGTAATAGACAATCCCAGTCCGACACCTTCTTCGCCCTGCGCTCCTGGCAGTCGGGTAAACGCATCAAAAACCCTTCGGCATTCGTCCGGACTCATTCCTTGTCCTGTATCTGCCACACTGATGCGGAGCAATCCGTCAGCTACAGACGCACTGACATTAATATAGCCTTCTGATGTATATTTGACCGCATTGCTTATGAGGTTTTCCAGTATCTGCCTGATGCGGAAGGCATCGGATCTACACATACGGTCTCGACATTTGTCAGTATCAGACATAAGTTGCAATCCCTTAGCTTCAGCCTGAGGGCGGAGTTCTTCAACACAACTCTCAACGAGCTGCGCCGCACTGAAACTTATCAGTCTTATTTCGACCTTACCCTTTTCAAGCTGATGATAGTCGAGAAGTGCGCTCACCAGATGTTGAAGATGAGTTGCCGAACTACGGATATTGTTGAGATAAGTCTTTGCTTTTGACCCATCAACAATTTCGCCAAGCAGTTCGATAAAACCGGATATTGAAGCAGCGGGAGCCTTTATGTCGTGAGTGATGGTGAGAAGTAGACGTTCACGTTGCCCCAGCAGTTTTTCGGTTTCTTCTTTAGCCGATTCGAGGCTCTGCCGATAACGTTTGTCGCGGCGGATGTCGCGCGACACATACAACATCAGTATTATAGCTGAAAATACCGACACACACGCCAGAAACACTATCTTTCCCATGATGCTCCGACGTGCTTCTATATCATTGTTGAGTGCTGTCTGAAGCGACTTGTACTCTTCAACACGTATGTCTTTCAATATCTGTTCGATACGTCGTGCCAGCAGAACACCTACTCGTCGTTGAGATTTCTCACGTTGTTTTAGCTCCGAAAACTTTGACTTACGCTGTTTGTCTTGCTCCTGTTTTATGTTTGTAAGAAGGTTTGCAACCGTATCTGCGATATTTATATTGCGTTTTGATGAATCTACGACCGAACTCTTATTCTGTCGGACACTTACTGTATCATTTCTTGAACCCTTAAACGCATCGGCCAATCTTGAAAGGAAACTCTTCTTACGCTTTACGACCTCATAAACAACTTCTTTGTCTTCTTTTATTTCCAATGCCTGAGGGTGAACAATGACAGAGTCTTTACCACCATGCAGACTGTCAACCTTATTTTTAAAGAAAATGTCAGTGTTACCCATAGCTATGGCTGACATTAATATTTTTATCGTATTATCCCTTTTACGTAAAAGCAGCGTCCTGAGCGTTTCTATCTTTTCCTTCTGTACAGAGTCACCGACTTGAGATTTAAAGGTATCAGCTAACCTTACCGCCTTATTTACCGAACGGTCAAACTCATCCAATTCTCCATAGATGCCGAGAGACAGGGCGCGTTCATGATTGTTGATGTCCAGAATACAATAGACAAGACTGTCGGCAATTCCGCGCCGACGCATAAAGTTTTCTTCGGCTTTGTTTATTTCTATATAAGAATTCGTATTTCCATAAATCAGCCATGCAGCAAAACATAACACGAAAACAAGAAGTACATACCCTAATGTGACCTTGAAAGAAACGCCTAACTTTATCACAGCTTGATTCCGTATTTTTGAATTTTGTTATATAAAGTTTTACGGTCAATACCCAATAGCATAGCTGTCCTTGTCTTGTTTCCTCCAGTTGAACGGAGCGCAGCTCTGATGCGCGCCTGTTCTGCCGTCTCGTCGCGTAATGGAATGCTTTCCTGCTTTACAGGAGAAATTGACTTTCCCAACTCCTCAATACCAATATAATTGCCCCTAGTCAATAAGGCTGCCCGTTTGACAACATTATTCAGTTCTCTCAAATTGCCAGGCCAGTCGTAACGAGCAAGCATTTCTGAAGCTTTTGCATCAAATCCAATAATATTTCTTCCTAATTCTTCGTTGGCCTGCTTCACAAATAATTCGGCAAAAAGGAAAAGGTCGTTATCGCGGTTCTTCAATTCAGGCATGTAAATGGTAAACTCATTAATTCTGTGGTACAAGTCTTCCCTAAACAAACCCTCAGATACTCGTTCTGCCAAATTTTCGTTAGTAGCACACACAAGTCTGATGTCTACTTTTATTTCTTTTGTAGAACCTAGTGGGCGGATACGTCGTTCTTGAAGAGCGCGTAGCAGCTGCACTTGAACATCGTATGATAAATTACCGACCTCGTCAAGGAAAAGTGTACCTCCGTTTGCTACTTCAAAAGCCCCCTTCTTGTCTGCCATTGCTCCTGTGAATGCTCCTTTAGTATATCCGAAAAATTCGGAAGCGGCAACATCCTTAGGTATGGCTCCACAGTCAAGGGCAAAAAACGGTTTACCCGCCCTTTTGCTCTGTTCGTGTATGCGGCGGGCAGCGTATTCTTTGCCGGTACCGCTGGCACCTAAGATAAGAACGGACATCGGTGTAGGTGCCACAAGGCTGATGTATTCATAAAGTTGGCGTGAAGCCTGACTTGTTCCCTCAATGTAGCGCGGCACCTTTTTTGATGTATTTTGATGCTGTTGTTTGTCGTCTGACGACTGGCTTTCTACTTTGTTTGCCGATATATCATTACAAGAAGATGCAATGGCATCATTTATCTTTTGCAATAATATGTCTGGCTGTACAGGTTTGGCTATGTAGTCGCATGCTCCCGACTTCATGGCCAAGACGGCATTCTGAACCTCTGCATAGCTTGTCATGATTATGAAAGGTTGTGTCATACCGCGTTTATGCATCCAATTTAGAAGAAAAAGCCCATCGTGGTCAGGAAGTCGTAAATCGGACAAGATCAAGTCGTATGTCTTTTCATTGCTCGAGAGTTTGGTCGCTGCAGATGAAACCGAACTGACTTTATCTACAGTGAACCCTTTTTTCTTCAACCACGTCTGCATCATTGTGGCAAACGTTAAATCATCTTCAACTATTAATAAATGAGCCATTGCTAATATGCATTACAACTGCAAATTTAACTATTAATTCTGAGATAACACCTTATTTATGAAATTTTGGCGACGGATATTCGTTTATTTTAGTGTTACCGCGACATATTCTATTGACAGAATGTCGTCTGTATTAAAAAACAAAAAAAAATAAATAGTTCGGCTCACTTTGTACCTTTTTTATTAAATTTGCAACTGATAAATAAATGAAAAATGAAAAAGATTTTTATTGTCATGCTTATGATGCTAGGTTGCGTAAACTTTGCGTCAGCTCAAAAGAAACAAGCAGAAATAAAATTTGAGAAGAGTACTATTGATTATGGCACCTTCTCAGAAAAAGACCCCGTGCAGTCTTGTGTCTTCCGTTTTACCAATGTAGGAAACGCTCCTTTGGTTATAAATCAGGCCATAGCCAGTTGTGGCTGCACCGTTCCTTCTTATACGAAGAAACCGATTAAGCCAGGCGAAAAGGGTGAGGTAAAAGTTACATATAACGGCAAAGGAAAATTTCCCGGACATTTCAAGAAAAGTGTCACAATACGTACAAACGGTACACCTCCAATGGTTCGCCTTTATATTGAAGGTACAATGAACGAAGTCAAGTAAGTGTTGACTTAAATATAAGAAATTCCCTGATAATTGCATGTGTGGCAATATCAGGGATATTTTTTATGAACTAAATAATAAATAAGATAGGTAATGATTTTCTATATTTCAGGAACAGGCAATACAGAGTGGGTTGCAGGTGAAATTGCTAAAGCTACGAACGACCGATTGGTAAATGTCTGTTCGTCTGAACAGACAAACTATGCTCTGACAGGCAATGAACGTATCGGTTTCTGTTTTCCTGTACATGGTTGGCGACCTCCTATGTTATTGAGGCAATTTATCAAAAAACTACATTTGGAAAACTTTCATCAGAATTATTGCTTTGTATTATGTACGGCAGGAGATACAGTCGGGGAGGCTATAAATATGCAAATCAGAGATTTGCTGTCAAGAAATATTACGGTGGACAGTTGTTTCTCCTTGGCGATGCCAGAATCATACGTCGGACTACCATTCATGGATGTTGACCCTATTGAGAAAGAGAGAAGAAAGAAAGATATTGCAGTCAGGCTTATTAAAGAATATATACCACAAATTGTAGAAAGACGAAAATGTATAAAACTTCCAAATCTTGGAAGATGGCGTAAAATAAACACTCGTCTGCTAGGATTTATGTTCACGCACTGTCTCATTACAGATCGACATTTCCGGGTTGATACAGACAAATGTATCAAATGCGGAATATGTGCAAAACAGTGTCCGGTCAATGACATTGAAGGTGGTAAGGGGGAATTCCCTGTTTGGAAGCATAACCATAAGTGTCTTACTTGCTTTGCATGTTATCACCACTGTCCTGTCCATGCCATTGAATACGGATGGATGACGAAAGGAAAAGGCCAGTACTGGTTTTCTAAAAACCAAAAAACTTCAGCCCCTTTTGTTGCTAAATTCGGTGTATAAAGTTTTGATGTACAAATTAAAAGCGATCCTTTGAAAAAGATTGACAAATATGTTTCACAATATGCGCCATTTCGAGTTCTGAAATGGCGCATTTGGCTATCTGAAACGGTGCATTTTACGCTTCAATATGCGGCATATTGAAGCGTAAAATGCACCGTTTTTTAACTGGCTGACTATGCCTGAATTTACTTTACACTAAATGATGTTATTTACTAACCGACTT
>CALBJK010000129.1 GCA_937892695.1 uncultured Prevotella sp. | reverse complement strand
CGACACTCCGGTGCGTCTCCTCAATGGTCATTGCTCAGGTTCTGCTCAAGAATAAATCGGGATGGCATTCCGTTTGTGAGACGCACAATAGTGGCGTCTACAGGTGGGTGGCATTCCTTTTTGACATTGCCACAATGCGGACATTCGTTTGTTTTTATTCCCGAATGCTGCGTTACATTATAATATATGTCAGAAATGACAAAAGCCTATTTCTTAAAGCATAAAGTAACGGAAAGCGAAAGTAGCGCAAACACTACTCCTACCGAACAGACACCTGTCCATCCGAAAGTCTCCCACCCCACTCCGGCACAGAATGTTCCGAAGGAACCACCGACAAAATAGGTTGTCATAAATATGGTATTGGCGCGGCTCGAAGCCTCGGGCATTTCTTCAATGCATCCGCTCTGGTTGCTCAACTGCAAGCATTGCAGTCCGACATCAACAAGAATGATGGCAGCGATCAGTCCGGCATACATATCACCGAACAGATAGGATATTGTCCAAGCCACAAGCTGAAGCAAAGCTCCCACGATGCTAAAGACCCGTATGCCGAAACGGGGAATGTAGCTGCCCATACCGCTCGCCAGTACCGCGCCGACTATGCCGCACAGTCCGAGCACACCTACCATGTCTGACCCAGCATGGAATGGGGCTTCGGCCAGACGGAAAGCCAGACACGACCATATAGCCAGCATCGACCCGAATCCGAACGCAGCACGTAAAGAGCGCAGACGTATGACACGATGGGTGAGCAGTATATGCCAAACGCTCGACATGAGCGACCCGTAAGTTCCGCTGAAATTGCTCTTCACCCGTGGCATCATCGCCAAGGTTATGGCCATACACGCAAGCATAAGCAAGGAAGCGAAGAGAAACATAGCTCTCCATCCAAGCCAGTCGCCCACAAACCCACTAACCACCCGCGAAGCGAGTATGCCCGTGAGCAGTCCACTAAGCACAATGCCGATGTTGCGCGACTTGTTCTCCGGACGCGAGTATTGCCCGGCCAGCGGCATGAATATCTGTGGGATTACAGAACAAGCTCCAAGCACAATTGACGCTCCCCACACCAGCACTATGCTGTCGGCCAAAGCTATCAAAGCAGCCATCAGTGCCGACACGAGCATATTGACTGTTATCAGACGGCGGCGCGAATAGAGGTCGCCCATCGGGATGATGAAGCACAGACCGAGTGCGTAGCCTATCTGTGTGACAACAGTTATGAGATTGGCCTCAACTTCCGAGACCGACAAATCGCGCCGGATTACTTCGAGCAGAGGCTGGTTATAGTAGCAATTTGCCACTGTCAGACCGGCCATAGCCGCCATCATGAGAAGCAAAGAACGGGGAATGCCCTTGTTTTCCTGAAGTTGTATCATTGTCTTGCAACGATTATAGATGATGAATGACATTACGCAAAGGAGACACGCCGGAATCGCGTCGTTTGGGGGAGAGACGCGTATTTTGAGGGAGACGCACCGGAGTGACGTCTCTACGCTGGATGTTCGAGGATGCGCTCACCAATTAAATATTAAACATTAATAAATCCGTCTCGTAAAGAGGTATAAACCTGCGACTTCTATTTTACAAGCAATTTTACAGTCTTTCCGTCCTTAGTGCGAATGATGTTCAGTCCTTTTTTACATGTAGGAAGCTTACGCCCAGTCATGTCATAGACAGTTTCCGTCCTGTCAGTTCCGGTTTTGATACCGTAGATGGCTGTAGGATTTTCTTCTACGATATTCTTGAAACTGCTCCAGAGTGCATCCGAACGGTAAACATCGGCGCACCCTTCGGGAACATAAAGAGTACACTTTTCGATGTCTATGTTGTAGAAAGGATTAATGTCAGAGGTAAATGTCGGAGGCGTACATGTCTTGAAATGTATCGCCTTTATGCCGTCACAGCCCTCAAAAGCGTATCGTCCGAACCCGGTCAAGTCGCCGCTGATGGTGACGCTCTCCATACCGGCACAAGAGGCAAACGCATCAATACCGATAAAACTAAGTGCCGAAGGCAACTCAACGGAGCGCAAGCCGCCATTTCTGAATGCCCCAGGCTGAATGGTCTTCAACGACAAGGGCAGCGTCACGTTCCTCAAAGCCGAACATCCAGAGAAAGCATAACTACCAATCGCAGTCACGCCTTCGGGTATTGTTACCGACACCAGACGGGAACAATCGCTGAACGTCGATGTCTGAACGCTCTTCATAGTCTGAGGTAAGACAATCGTCTCTATGCCGCTACCGTCAAACGCCCAGGCTCCGATACCGGCCACTCCCGACGGCATGTCCACCGTCCTGAGAGCCTTACATCCGGAGAATGCAACATTACCGATATACTTTGTCGACCGTGGCAGCACTATGCTCTCCAACGACCGGCAGTTCTTGAACATGCTCGTCCCGACAGTGTCGGTCGATGTGGTCAGGTTCATCGCATAGTAGACATCGCCGCCTCTGACGATGCGCGCGCCACTCATGTCCAGCACCTGCAGTTTTCCGGGCGTAGACACACCCTCTTCCGATGCGTCGGCTTCGAGCGAACCGCCCGCGATGTCGCGTATCAGACGTATGTCGTCGCCGTTCAGCTCACCTTTCACAGTGAGCGATGTGACCGAATATTTGTCGGCATCGGCGATGTACGACGACAGTGTTCCGGCCCTGGCCACTGTCACGTCAAGGCTCTTCTGCGCAAAAGCCGACGATGCGGCCAGCAGCAGTGCTACAGCATATAATGTTCTCTTCATCTTGTTCTTCATTTTACAGTTACCTTCTTTACACTTCCGTCACTCATGCGCACGATGTTCACACCCCGCCGAGGCTTATCCAGCAACGTTCCGTCCGTAGCATAGCGAGCCGTAACTGTGGGCTTTTCGCCATTGCTCACAAGCCCGATGCCCGTAGCCGAACCTATCTCACGTATGTCCTTCACCCTGTCGAAACCGTGCGCCGTCTTATACCTGTCGACGCAACCTTTCGGCACATACAATATTATATTAGCCGCGTTGTCCCATTCGGCCTCGCCCGGCATGAAGTCGTACCATTCGGGGAAAGCATCGTCGGCACAGTCGGCCGGAGTAGCAGACTGACACGTTACGCTGCGCAGCCACAGCAGATTGTCGTCGAAAGCCTGAGAGCCTATCGATTTCAAACTTTCAGGAAGTGTGAGCGAAACGACCGTCGAGCCGTGAAAAGCCCACCGGCCTATCGTCTCCAACCCGTCGGGCAAATCTATTTTCGTAATATTCTGATTCATATAGAAGGCTTCGTCGCCTATCGTCTTCACCGTCGAAGGCACGATGTACGCCGTCCCGGTTCTATTCTCCGGATAACGCAGGAGCGTCGTCATAGCTTTGTCGAACAGCACACCGTCGGCCGACGCATAGCTGGGGTTGGCTTCGTCTACGTCTATCGCCTCAGTCCAAGGACTGAGCACGTCTATATCCAGGTAGGTAAGCGAACGTCCCAGCCGGGTATATCTAATCTTTGTCATCGTGAACGCGCGATCGTCCACCGATGTCACACTGCCGGGTATAACCACAGAGTCGACACTACACAGCCCGAAAACACAGCTGCCTATGTGTGTCACGCTCTCCGGCAACCGCACCGACCGCAAGGCCGTGCAGCCATAAAACATCCGGTCGCTCACAGTGTTGTTCTTCGTGCGGTCATAGAAATAATGGTAGTCGTAAGGCGGTGTTTCGCTCACCCTCATCGAGTCTTTCAAGTAATAGTCGCCTCCGGCCATGATCCGTGCTCCCGACAGGTCGAGCCGTTCTAGCCGGCGGTTCTCGTAGCTGCCGTCACGCGTCACGCCTCCTCCGGCCAGATTGCGTATGAAGCGTACGTCCGTACCGTTGACGTATCCCGTCACTGTCAGACTCTTCACAGTACACATGTCCTTGCCCGAAACAAGCGTAGCGAGACTTCCGGCCTTGTCTACGTGTACCGTCATCTGCTGGCCTCTGGCACAAACAACCGCTGCAAAGCCAAGGATGACGAATAAAGAGAATTCTTTTATTAGTCGTGTCATATTTTTCAATAACATTAGTGTATTCAAGCAGTCTTTCAAAAGTCCAACTACTGTGTCACCATTGAAAGTCAGCTCACAGATTTAGTTTTCTTACATTATCTTTAATTGCTCACAAAGGTATTGTTTAAAACAAGAAGATCCAAGAGCAGATACATTATTTAACCAATTTAACAGAACACGAAGAAATATCCGATTAGTTTAATATCAGACAACGAACATCCGCATTATACCAATATTAAACGGAATTGCCATCCACGCAGTAGAGACGACACTTCGGTGCGTCTCACGATAGCACCCAAGCAGTAGAGACGCCACTCCGGTGCGTCTCCCTTCCACTATAATAACTCACGTTTCGTATTTATCATTCAAGTTGTTTCTCTGTAGGGACTCGGCTCGTGTGTCCGTAAAATGTAACAATCACGCACGTGCCCTACAAGTTAAATACTAAATCCGAAACTTGAATAAATAATCCAATGACAAACATCCGCTGAACTTAGACGGAACTTAAACGGAAGGAATACTCTGTACGCCGTATTCATCTGTGAAAATCTGTGGAATCTGTGGGAGAATATTATAATCTCGCAGATTAAAATTTTAAAGCTCCCACAGATAACACAGATAACACAGATTTTCACGGATAGTGACATCTTAACGTATCAGGAAACAAATTTCTATTGTCAAATATGTCATAAACAATAACCTCTCTATTCAGACCTTTTTAATAAAGATGCGAAAACCATACGTCTTTCCCTTCTCTAATATTAAGTGATCTATCTTTTTGAAACGATTAGAGATAGAAAATTTCATAGATTTTCCCATGCTATTTTTAACTTAAACACTATCTAAAAATAGTGTATCCTTACATTTGACATTGTTTATTTCAAAAAACACAGAATAAGTGTCATAAATAGCACGTCCTCTTACATGCATGTCAAAATTCTTTGTTACATGATAGACGTCGTAAATACCCTCATTGAAGCGTAAAAGTGCCGGATGGCATGATGTAAATAAAACGCATGCCAAAACACAGAATAATAGTTTCCTAATCATTTAGAATCTGTTATTAAAATTATTTCATTGAGCTCACTTTACTTTATCTTGTTATCAAATCATCTTTTATAACTGAATCTCCTAAAAACACATTTTTTATTCTAAAATTGTGTTTCCAGCAATGGAAATCCAACATCAATTTATATGTACTCCCTTTTTGAAGCTTTAAATTTGAAACACATTTTGCCCCCATTAAGAATGCATAAGAAGAACGGAATGTGGGTTTCCGAACGGTTTCTGACAATTTTTCTTTACATTCTAACGTATCAATGTAAAGCTTTAAATTATTTTTTTATTCAACAAAGTTCCATCAGTAGAAAATAATTGAATACTGTCAACGCAAATTGAATCATTGACAGAAAGTTCTTTAATGTCGATGAAAAGATTACAAAATCCTCCCAATCGCTTTAAATCTAAAACAACATTCGCATTTTTATCAGCCTTTGAGTAAATACAATATTGTACTGGGTCGCAGCTTGAAAACGAAAAAATCAGTAATAAAATTATTAAGTAACAGTTAAAAAATAACTTGGTACAAAAATGCTAAGCAGATTTGCA
>CALBJK010000128.1 GCA_937892695.1 uncultured Prevotella sp. | reverse complement strand
GGTGCAAATCTGCTTAGCATTTTTGTACCAAGTTATTTTTTAACTGTTACTTAACCCAAATCAGTCATTAGACATCAGACATTTTACATGCTATTGTAGTACAGTTTTTGGGCTTTGACGAAAGCTTAGCGGGCGACGTCGAGGAAAAACGAATGAAAGATGGACGGCAAGAGTATGGAAAATGGCGAAGAGTGAATGTCTTAATCTCTTTATGACCGCATATCACGTTCATGACCGATTGTGGTTTAATCGAGTCATCAGAACTATATTCAAATTTTTCTCTAATGCTCCTACGAATAAGAATCTTCCATTTAGAATTGAGCAAAACACGTGAAGCCCTTAGGTGTCTGATTGCAAAAGTTGCAATAGAGATATTTTTCACGTTCTGATAAGCGGCATATTAGCGTCCAATATGCCGCTTACTGGAACGCAATAAGGGGCAAACTAAAACGCAATAAGGGGCATATTAAAACTCCGTGACTATAGCCCTATCGAACAGACATTTTGACAAAGACAAGCAGTATTCAACAAAATCCATATTACAAATCGACAACCGTGATACCTGCTCCGCCAAACTGTACGTTCTCGTCACGGAAAGAAGTCACGTTGGGTACAGTAGCAAGATATTGTCTTATCAACTGACGAAGAATGCCATTTCCTTTTCCATGTAGAATACGTACTCGCGACATTCCCACAAGAATTGCGTCGTCGATAAAATAGGTTACCGCGTTTATAGCCTCGTCGCCTCTCATGCCTCGGACATCAAGGTCTTGATGGAAATTCAATTTGCGGCTATCTATTGTCTCTCGGGTTTCGCGGCTGACGTTTATGGCAGACGCTGCTTCTTTTTTAACAGGAGCTGTGGCGTGTTCTAGACGGTTGACCGGCATCTTAGTACGCATATCGCCAAAGATAACTGTACAATTTTTACCATCGACGCTTTCCACAGTCCCGACAGAAGTGAGACCTTTTATCCGTACTGTGTCACCGATAAGAATGGGGTCTGCCCCACCCTTACGCTGCATCTTCTGCCCAGAAGTTGCAGCTGGCTGATTCTGACGCTCTTTTTCCTTGTCACGCTTACGTTTCTCACGACGTTCTTTGCGTTCCTGTATCTGTCGCATCTTCTTGGCAATGAATTCATCGTTCGATTTATGGTCTACTTCGTCAACATCCGCCTTAAACGCGTTCAATTGTTGACGTATACGCTTGGTCTCTTCTTTTTCAGCCTGACATTCACGTATTTCGCGAATTGCATTTTCTATATTTTTGTTGCTCTGGCGCAGAAGCTCGGCAGCTTCCTCCTTTGCCTTTGTTATGATTTCTTTACGTTGTCGCTCGACATCTCCTATCTCCGCCTCGTAACGGGCTATTGCCTTTTCCAAATCCTTCTCACGCTGATGCACGTTTTGTCGTTTACTCTCCCAGTATCGTTTGTCTCTTACAATGTCTTGAAGATATTTGTCGCTTTGAATGTAATCAGTTCCGACAATGTCACTTGCATCTTTTATGACATCTTCGGGCAAACCGATTTTTCTGGCAATATCAATGGCAAACGAACTTCCCGGTTGGCCTATTGCCAATTGGAAAAGAGGACGCATCTCGTGACGGTCATACAGCATAGCACCATTGACAATGCCTTCATGACAGTCAGCAAAATGTTTGAGATTCTGATAATGGGTTGTGATGACACCAAATGCATGTTTGGCACACAGTTTCTTTAATACCGCTTCGGCTAGTGCACCTCCTATCTGTGGTTCCGTGCCGGTTCCGAATTCATCGATAAGCAACAGCGTACGCTCATTAGAATAGCGCATCATGTTCTTCATGTTCTTCAGATGACTGGAATATGTACTAAGGTCGTTCTCTATGCTCTGCTCATCGCCGATATCTATCATAATGCTCTTGAATACTCCGGCTTTAGAACGCTCACTCATCGGTACAGACAAGCCACATTGAAGCATGTACTGGATAAGACCGACAGTTTTAAGGCATACTGATTTACCTCCTGCGTTAGGTCCTGAGATAATAAGAATATGCTTTTGGGTCGTCAGCATTATATCGAGCGGTACGACCTTCTTTCCCTGCTTTAGAAGCGAAAGCTGCAACAGCGGATGTCGGGCTTCGATGTAATCCATCAATGGAGAATCTTGTACTGTTGGTTCAATTGCACGAATGCTGTCGGCGAATATTGATTTTGCACGTATCTCATCAATAACGGCCAGGAAACTGTATGAACTGAGAATTTCGCTGACATGTGGCCGGATTATGTTTGAAATCTCCGTCAACAGACGGATTATCTCGCGCCGCTCTTCAGCTTCCAGCTCTCTTATACGGTTATTGGCCTCGACGGCTTCGGTCGGTTCAACAAACACGGTTTTGCCCGAAGCCGATTCGTCGTGAACGATTCCTTTTATTCGACGTTTCAATCCGGGCGCGATAGGTATTACCAGACGACCGTCACGCAAGGTAGGGGTCACGTCTTTATCGACAAGTCCGTCAGTCTGCGCAGAACGCAATATTGCGTTCAATGTACGCGATATACTTCCAGCCGTCTTGGCCATATCATTACGTATGGCAGCCAATTCGGGAGAAGCATTGTCCCTCACCTTACCGAACTTATCCAAAAGGCCGTCAATACGGCTGATGATATTCGGAAATGTCGATACTCCGTCAGTAAGCCGACAAAGAGATGGATAAACAAAACCTTCATCACCGTCGCCGCGACGCAGAAATGTGACTATGTCCGATACAGTTTCAAGCGACCGTCTCAGATTGAACAATTCGTCTTCATCCAGATGTGTACCTTCAAGACGTACACGCGCTACAGACTGGCGCATGTCAAAAAAATATCTTAGAGGAAAATCGTCAGCTTCCGTTTGAAGCCTGCGGAACTCCTTTATCTGCTTCAGTCGCTCATTTATAGTGTCTGCATTGTCACTAAACGACAGTTTGTCGATGTTTTCACGTCCAAGGCTGCAAAGACATTTTGCCTTCAACAAATCCCGGATTTCCGAAAATCCTATCTTATCTTCAAAATTATCTGGATAAATCATAGTGCGAAGTTACTTTATTTTAGGCAAATAATGAAAAAGTTGGATAAAAATTTGCACGGTAAATAAAAAAACGCTACCTTTGCACTCGCTTTCACACAAGAGCATCTGATTAAAATATTACGTCTTACGTAATGGAGAGATGGTAGAGTGGTCGATTACAACGGT
>CALBJK010000127.1 GCA_937892695.1 uncultured Prevotella sp. | reverse complement strand
GGAAATCAGTTTTGCCTTTATCATAAGCCATTGAAAATCAGAAGATTAAAAAAGCATACCAGAAATTTAGTATCAGACTTGATTTGTTCTCAAAAAGAACAATCTGACAGATGCAAATCTGTTAAGATCCTTATGCACTATTTTATTTAGCAAAAAGAAAAATTCCACTTTATTGGCTCTGTAACGTTTCGTGTGGGTAAGTGTGGCTGTCTAAAGAATTGTATGAGCCATGCGTCCCTACTGCCTATAACAATCATGATGGCTTGAAGCAGACAAAAAATGGTAGTATATTAATTCTGAACAGCTACTTACTAACCGTAATCATAGTTAACATTTTTGCGGATAAAAAATAAATTCAGTATTTTTGTAGGTGATAAGTCTCACACGGTATATAAAAAGCAATTACTGCTTCTGATAATGTCAGCATCTTTCACAAAAGTGATGTTGATATTAGAAACAGAGAAACGTGGTGAAAACAAAAAGTCTATCAAGATGACAATTAAAATAACCGCACCTAAAAAATTAGACACAACAATTCCTCTGCCTGCCTCGAAAAGCATAAGCAATCGGGCACTCGTAATCCATGCATTGTCTGGAGGGAACGTGACCCCTCTCAACCTGTCAGACTGTGATGACACACGAGTGATGGGGCTTGCCCTACGCGACAATCCTTCGACCGTAGACATAGGAGGGGCTGGAACTGCCATGCGTTTCCTGACAGCTTACTATGCCGCCACAAGTGGTGAGCATGTCATAACTGGTACGAAGCGTATGAAGGAACGACCTATTGCAATTCTTGTCGACGCGCTCCGCTATCTTGGTGCCGACATCGAATATCTGGGTGACGAAGGTTTTCCCCCACTACGCATACGTGGACGGGAGCTGGACGGAGGATACATAGAAATGCCGGCCAATGTCAGCTCTCAGTATATTTCAGCACTGCTGATGATTGGTCCGATGCTCAAACACGGCATTGAATTGAAGATGACCGGCGACATAGTGTCGCGGCCTTATATAGACCTGACGTTGTGGATGATGCGTGTGTTCGGTGCCGAAGCCGACTGGACTGAAGTCGACACTGTCACCGTCAGCCATAAGCCTTACGAGCCTCACACTTATCTGATTGAGAGCGACTGGAGCTCGGCCTCATATTGGTACGAGATGCTTGCCTTGTCGTCCGACCGCGATTCGTCGGTAAAGCTTGAAGGGCTTATGGACGGGTCGAAACAGGGAGACTCGGTCGTGAAGTACATCTTTTCACTGCTTGGGGTGAGAACCTTGTTTGCCGAACGCGACGGCGACGGTCCTACTACTGTGACGCTGAAGAAGACCATAGCACGGCTTCCTCGACTCGACTACGACTTTGTCAGCTCACCCGACCTTGTACAGACAGTGGTTGTATGCTGTGCGCTGATGGACATACCGTTCCGCTTCACTGGGCTATCCAGTCTGCGCATAAAAGAAACCGACCGTATAGCTGCACTGAAACGAGAAATGATGAAGCTCGGCTATGCCATTGCCGACGAAGGTACAGACGTGCTGTCATGGGACGGACTCCACTCGATGCCCACGGGCGAGCCACTCGACACATACGAGGATCACCGCATGGCTATGTCACTGGCTCCGGCAGCAATGAAGTTCGGCAGTGTGACAATGAACAATCCGCATGTAGTCACCAAATCGTACCCAAGCTTCTGGGACGACATGCGACGGGCAGGGTTTGTCATAGAGGAAGTATGACAGTAAATTTGTAATATAAAGAATCAGCCACAAACATACCGAATAATGATTGTACTCTTGATAATGCTTGCCGTTATCGGGCTGGGAGCAGCCCTGCTGGGATGGCTTTCTGACCGCAAGGGCGGTGCCGCAAACATAGTAAAAGAGGGTTCGTCGTGTGCTACGTGTTCTGGCAGCGACAGCCGGTGCGAACAAGTGTGCATGATGGAAGCGGCCACCAAGCCGATAGAGTATTACGACGACGAAGAACTCGACGCTTACGCCGGCCGGATGTCAGACACTTACAAGGACAGCGAGGTAGAACAGTTCGGAGAAATTCTCTACACTATGCGTCCCGACGAAGTGGCCGGGTGGTGCCGCAGTCTGAATCTGCGTGGCATTGCTTTGCCCGACCAGCTGAAGGACGAAGTGACAATGATAATAAACGATGAACATACTTGAATATCCATTTTTCCAGAATGCCCTGCTTGGAGCTTTTCTTGCGAGCATAGTCTGCGGCTATGTCGGAACATACATAGTAAGCCGCCGGCTGGTGTTCATCAGTGGTGGCATCACCCATGCCTCTTTCGGGGGTATAGGACTGGGCGTGTGGCTGGGCGTCAATCCAGTAGTCTCTGCCATGGTGTTCTCGGTGCTTAGCGCGTTCGGCATACAGTGGATGGCCGATCGTAGCGACGTGCGCGAAGACTCGGCCATAGCCCTTTTCTGGACGTTCGGGATGAGCGTAGGCATACTGTGTTCTTACCTTACACCCGGGTTTGTAGCCGATCTTCCGTCCTATCTTTTCGGCAGCATCCTCGCTATCGACGTTCCCACGTTGTGGACACTGGCCATACTGTGCATCGTGGTTATGCTGCTTTTCGGTTTTTTCTTACGACTGATAGTAAGTGTGGCATTCGATTCCGAATTTGCCAGGTCACAGCGTCTTCCTGTCAGTCTGGTCGACTACACCATGATGGCTCTTATCGCCCTTACCATTGTAGCCACGTTGCGGATGGTGGGAATTGTCCTTGCCCTAAGCCTTCTTACAGTTCCGCAGATGACAGCCAACCTGTTCACATTCAGCTTCAAACGCATCATCCTCCTGAGCATCGTCATCGGTTGGGCCGACTGTGTGGCAGGACTCTTCATGTCCTACTGGCTGAATGTACCGTCTGGAGCGTCTATCATTTTCGCAAGCATTGCGATTTATGGCCTTGCAAAGACAATAAAAACGCTTTCTGTCAAGTTTTATAATAGTGAAGCTGCTTAAATCATACTCCGTCGTTGTTGTCATCGCGGCCGTCATTATGGCTGTGACAGGATGCTCTACGCAGAAAAATACCGCCAAATCGCGTTGGTGGCATTCGTTCAACGCACGTTACAACACTTATTACAACGGGTCGCTGGCTTATATTGACGGGTCGCTCGAAAAGGAGAACGGCAACAAGGACAACTTCACGGAGATGATTCCTCTCTATACTGTAGGAAACAAAGCCAGCCGCGACCTGGGCAAAGGCAACTTCGACCGCGCTATAGAGAAATGTCAGAAAGCCATAAAGCTGCACAGCATCAAGCGTCGTCCGATATGGGACAAGAAACGCCGCAAGACCGAGAAGGATATCGAGTGGCTAAGCCGTCGAGAGTACAATCCGTTCTTGTGGAAAGCATGGATGCTGATGGGGCGTGCCCAATTCTACAAAGGCGACTTTGACGAGGCGGCTTCTACCTTTTCTTATATGAGCCGTCTTTATCACACCCAACCAGCCATATATGGCCGTGCCAGAGCATGGCTTGCCAAGTGCTACATTGAAGAAGGATGGCTGTACGATGCCGAAGACGTGATACGCAACATGAAGCGCGACTCAGTAAGCTGGCAGGCACGCAAGGAATGGGATTACACCTACGCCGACTACTATATCCACACTGGCGAGTATGACAAGGCCGTGCCTTATCTTAGACAGGTCATAAAGCACGAGATGAGACGCAAGCAAAAAGCACGAGAATGGTTTCTGATGGGGCAGATTCAGGCCGCTCTGGGCAATAAGGCCGAGGCTACACGAGCCTACCGGAATGTAATACGCCAGAGTCCTCCCTACGAACTTGAATTCAACGCACGTATCGCCATGACCGAAGTGCTGTCTGAAGGACAGTCACACAAGATGATAAGAAGGCTGCGCCGTATGGCAAAATCAGACAAAAACAAAGATTTTCTTGATCAGGTATATTACGCAATCGGCAACATTTATCTGAGTCAGAAAGACACCACCGCAGCCATAACGGCATACGAAAAAGGCAATACAGGCTCTACCCGAAGCGGAATAGAGAAGGGCGTGTTGCTGTTGAAGCTGGGAGACCTTTACTGGGAGCGCGAGAGTTATAACAATGCACAGCGTTGCTACGGCGAGGCTATCGGTCTGCTCGATAAGGAGCGCAAAGACTACAAACAGCTGTCCGAACGCTCTAAAGTGTTGGATCAGCTCGTTCCTTACACCGATGCGGTGCATCTGCAAGACTCGCTTCAGTCGCTCGCCAAGATGGGCGAGAAAGAACGCAACGAGGCTATCGACCGCGTAATAGAGGCTCTGAAAAAGAAAGAGAAGGAAGAACGCGACCGACAAGCTGAACAAAACGCCAAAAATGTTATGGCACAGAACGGAGGACAGACAGACAACGATGCGTCGGCAAACAAGCAGAACCCCAGACAGAACAACATGCAGAACAAGGAGAACGGTCTTTGGTACTTTTATAATCCAATGGCCGTGAACCAGGGAAAGGCCGCATTCCAGCGACTGTGGGGCAAGCGTGAAAACGTAGACAACTGGCAGCGTGTGAACAAGACCGTGGTTGCCGGACAGGGACAAACGACGGAACTGACCGACACCCAGCTCGACTCTATCGCCCATGCCGAAGCCGTGGCCGACTCTTTGGCACAAATAACCGACAGTGCACAGAACGACCCCCACAGACGAGAATACTATCTTGCACAGATTCCGTTCAGTGCGGAACAGGTCGCCGCAAGCAACAAGATTATCGAAGACGGACTGTTCAATTCGGGCGTAATCTTCAAAGACAAGCTTGACAACCTGTCTCTCTCCGAGAAAGCCCTTCGCCGTCTGACCGACAATTACCCCGACTTCGACAAAATGGCCGATGCCTACTATCATCTGTTCTTGCTCTATTCGCGTAAGAATCAGCCGGCCGTGGCCCAGGCCTACGTGGACCGTCTGAAGAAAGAATATCCGCAAAGTCAGTGGACAACACTGCTTACCGACCCATACTTCAAGGAAAACGCCCGATTCGGCGAACACATTGAAGACTCTCTATACGCTTCGACCTACGATGCGTTCAAGAACGGTCGAGACGCAGAAGTGAAAGCTAACGTAGGAATCTCGGCTTCGCGTTTCCCCTTCGGAGCCAATCGTGACAAGTTCTTGTTTATCGGAGGATTGGCCAAGCTCAATGACGGCGATGCCGACGGATGTTTCGCCGATATGAAGACTCTCGTAGAGAAGTATCCGCAGAGCCGTCTTGGCGAAATGGCAGGAATGATTGTAAACGGCGTAAACCAAGGTCGCCGGTTGCGCGGCGGACGTTTTGACATCGGCAATTTGTGGCAACGCCGCACTGTGGTTCTCAATGACAACGACTCGTTGAAAGTGCAGAAACTATCCGCCGAACGCAATACCGATTTTGTATTCATCATCGCCTATAGCCCCGACTCGGTCAATGAGAATGCATTACTATATCAGTTGGCCCGATATAATTTCACTAATTACATGGTACGAAACTTCGACATCAGCATCGACGACGACGGTGGAATACATCGGATGAAGGTGTCGGGATTCCGCAACTATGACGAGGCTATTCAGTACGCACGTCAGTTCCACAGCCAGCGAAGCCTGACAGAGCGTACCGGACACAGCCGTACCATCATCATAAGCACGCAGAATATGCCGTTGCTCGGAACGCAATATAGCTATGACGACTACGACAAATTCTATAATTTGCATTTCGCCCCACTGAAAATAAGCAATAAGCCGTTGCTCTCTGAACCTGACTTCATAACTGTGAAGCCAGAGCGACGCAGCATTGACGGTGACGAGAACGAAAGTGACGGCATGACTGACGACGGAACATTCATCGGTGATAAAGAGTCAGAACAAGGCCAGAACAACAATACAACTACGGTTGTTCCGGAAGAAAATACCGAGAAAAAGAATACAGATAATGGAGAGACTGTCGTTCCCGTAGAACCTTCTACAAAATCGGAGGAAGGACAAGGCACCACCGTCATACCCGAAGACAATGTACGGACGACCACTCCGACAACCGAAACTGTAGTGCCTCTTGACGGTACAGGCACAGGCAATGCCGGCAACAAGGCACCGACCGAAACGGAGGGCAATGTCTATGTACCCGAACAACCGGCTACGCCAAAGACTGACACCACAGCAGTCAGAAAGCCGTCAACACCATCCGCCAAACCGGCTACTCGCAAACCAGCCCTTCCGAAAGCAACGACAACGCCGCAGGCTACAAAGAAGAAACAGGCAGAAAACACGCCTAAACAGCCTGCAAAGAAGCTCGAAGACGAATTTTATTTTGGCGATGACGCGAGCGAAGAAAAGAAATCAGGCAAAGAAAACAAGACAAAGAAAAAGGAAGACGTTGTCGACGACGAGTATTATGACTTGGAAGGTTTCTGACCCGAAACCGTAGGCGAATCATCTTTCGCGGCTTGCATCGCTACAGAATAGAGCTTCTTGCATCGGGACGGAGACGCCGTAACATGCTGACAGCGATTTATGAACAGAAAACTTTATACAAATGAACAACGGATTGCTATTGTGGGCCGATGATGAAATAGAACTTCTAAAGGCTCACATCATATTTCTTGAAAAGAAGGGCTATGAGGTCGTGACCGTCACTAACGGTCTCGATGCGATAGACAAATGCCGTAACACGACGTTCGACCTCATTCTTCTGGACGAGATGATGCCCGGGCTTACAGGTCTGGAGACGCTTCAGAAGATAAAGGAAATATCGCCCGCCACGCCCGTCGTAATGGTTACGAAAAGTGAAGAAGAGAATATTATGGACCAGGCCGTAGGCTCAAAGATAGCCGACTATCTCATTAAGCCGGTCAACCCCAACCAGATTCTGCTCACACTCAAGAAGAACGTACACCAAAAACAGATTGTCACAGAAGTTACCCGGACAGGTTACAGACAGTCGTTCCAGGACATTGCACGGCAGATAGACGAATGTTCATCTTGCCGCGACTGGATGGATGTGTACAAACGACTGGTACATTGGGAACTGGAATTGAGCGAAACTGACAGCTCTATGGCCGAGATGTTGTCAATGCAGAAAGAGGATGCCGACAACGGTTTTGCCAAGTTTGTGCGCAACAACTACCTCGACTGGGTGTCGCCTGGCAACACCGAACGTCCTGTCATGAGTCCTGATATCTTTAAGACCAAGGTTTTTCCATCTCTCGACCATGGCGATAAAGTATTCCTTATCGTCATAGATAACTTCCGTTACGACCAGTGGCGCGTATTTGAACAGGAGATTGGCGATGCCTTTGACATAGACGAAGAAATGTACATGAGCATTCTTCCCACAGCCACACAGTATGCCCGTAATGCAATATTCAGCGGACTCATGCCCGAACAGATAGCCAAGATGTTCCCAGAATTGTGGATCGACGAGGACGAAGAAGAGGGCAAGAACCTCAACGAAGGTCCGCTCATACAGACGCAGATAGACCGTTATCGCCGTCACGACACGTTCAGCTATCATAAGATAAACGATTCGGCTGGTGCAGACC
>CALBJK010000126.1 GCA_937892695.1 uncultured Prevotella sp. | reverse complement strand
CTTTCTTATTTTTCCTCTATCCATATTATTTCTTATTACCCTCAGTGTGTCGTCAACCTGTCAGATGCGCTGTCCCAGACGGTCTATCACACTCGCCTTCCAGCTCAAAAAGTCACCAGTAAGAATATGCTCGCGCGCGTCCGTCACCAGTCGCAGATAGAAAGCGAGATTGTGAATGCTCGCAATCTGCAATGCAAGCAGCCCCTTCGCCTTGAACAGATGGTGCAGGTAAGCTTTGGTGTGAATACGGTCTACGTAACATCCGTCAGGGTCTATCGGAGTGAAGTCCTGCTCCCATTTCTTGTTGCGCAGATTCATCGTGCCATTGTATGTGAAGAGCATGGCGTTGCGACCGTTGCGGGTCGGCATCACACAGTCGAACATGTCCACTCCGCGTTCTATTGCTTCAAGTATGTTCTGCGGCGTTCCCACACCCATCAGATAGCGAGGCTTGTCCTTGGGCAGAATTTCGTTCACCGTCTCAATCATTTCGTACATCACTTCAGTAGGTTCGCCTACGGCCAGTCCGCCGATGGCGTTGCCGTCAGCTCCCTTGTCTGCGACATACTTTGCTGCTTCGCGGCGAAGGTCTTTGAACGTGCATCCCTGCACTATCGGGAACAGACTTTGTTCGTACCCGTAGAGCGGTTCGGTCTCGCTGAAACGTTTTATGCACCGGTCAAGCCAGCGTTGGGTCAGCCCGAGACTTCTCTTTGCATATTGATAGTCGCTCTGCCCTGGAGGACATTCGTCAAGAGCCATCATAATGTCGGCTCCTATTACACGTTCCGTATCCATTACATTCTCCGGTGTAAAGAAATGTTTGGAGCCGTCGATGTGTGAACGAAATTCGCATCCGTCCTCCCTTAGTTTGCGTATTCCTGTAAGCGAGAAGACCTGGAATCCGCCCGAATCGGTCAATATCGGCCTCTCCCATGTATTGAACTTGTGCAGTCCGCCGGCCTTGCGCAGAGTGTCGAGTCCGGGTCGGAGATAAAGATGATACGTATTACCGAGAATAATCTGAGCCTTGACTTCATCGCGCAGCTCGGCGAAATGCACACCCTTTACCGTGCCGCATGTACCGACAGGCATGAATATCGGGGTTTTTATCTGTCCGTGGGCTGTGGTAATGAGTCCGGCACGCGCATCCGAAGCATCGTCGGTATGTTGCAATTCAAATGTCATCGCTTATTCTCTTTTGTCCGTTATCAGTCTTTTTTCTTCTCGTCATCTTCCTTCACTGTCAGGTCTACAGGATGAGCCACCATTTCATCGGTAAGGGCGAAACGCCACACATCCTGCACGTTCTCGACATAGTGGAATTCGATTCCTTTCAGATATACAGCCGGAATTTCCTCTATGTCTTTCCGGTTGTCCTTACACATTATTATATCTGTTATGCCGGCCCGCTTGGCAGCGAGTATCTTTTCCTTTATTCCTCCGACTGGCAGAACCTTGCCC
>CALBJK010000125.1 GCA_937892695.1 uncultured Prevotella sp. | reverse complement strand
ATAACTATTAAAGTTTTATTCACTAATTAAAAAAGGTATGCAGAAAAGATTGCATTTACTCTTTGTCTTGTTGGTGCTTCTGACATCAACGGCAATGGCGCAGATCACAACCTCTGGTCTCAGCGGTTCGGTGACTGCCGACGGTGAGAACGTGATCGGGGCTACTATCGAAGCCACCCACGTGCCGTCAGGTACTCGCTACAATGCGGTAACCAACGCAAAAGGTCTCTTCACCATCAACGGTATGCGTGTGGGCGGCCCCTACGAGGTCAAAGTAAGCTACATCGGCTACGAGACCAAAGTAGTGAAGGGGGTGACGCTGCAGCTCGGCGAAACCTACAACCTCAACGTCAAGCTCAACGAAGACTCCAAACAATTGGGCGAAGTTGTAGTGACTGCCACCGGCTCTAAGTTTAACGTAGAGAAGACCGGAGCGTCGACCAACATCACCAACTCGCAGATGGTGAATATGCCGACAGTCAACCGCAGCATCACCGACATCTCGCGTCTGTCTCCTTACGGCGGAAGCGGAATGTCGTTTGCCGGAGCTGACGGACGTACATCCAACTTCACTGTTGATGGTGCCAACTTCAACAACAACTTCGGACTGACCGACAAGCTCCCCGGAGGCGGCAACCCTATCTCTCTCGACGCAATCCAGGAAATGCAGGTCGTAATATCTCCGTACGACGTCCGCCAGACCAACTTCATCGGCGGCGGTATCAACGCCATCACCAAGTCGGGTACCAACACCTTTAAGGGTTCTGCCTACGTCTATCACCGCAACGAGAACATGCGCGGCGACGCAGTAGACCGCCAGCAGATTGCAGGCGCACGCGACAAGGACCAGCAGACCACATACGGCTTCACCTTCGGCGGACCAATCTTGAAGAACAAGCTCTTCTTCTTCGCCAACGGTGAAATGATAAAAACTCCTACCATCGCCAACAGATGGAGAGCATCACAAGACGGAATCGGAGATGCCGAGAGCTATATATCACGCACAACAGCAGCCGACCTTCAGAAGGTTTCTGATTTTGTCAAGGAAAAATACGGTTACGACACCGGTTCATACACAAAATTCCCTGCCGACGAAAGCAACTACAAGTTGTTGCTCCGTTTAGACTGGAACATCACCGACAAGCACCATTTGGCTCTGCGCTACAATTATACAAAGAACCGAGTTTGGAACTCCCCCAACGCTTCTTCTATGGACGGCGGTTCGCGTATGTCCGGAGCACGTATGTCACAATACTCCATGTCGTTCGCAAACAGCATGTATGCTCAGGACAACAACGTCAACTCTTGGTCTGTCGACTTGAACAGCCGTTTCACCAACAATCTTTCAAACCAGTTACTATTCACTTACTCTAAACTTGACGACGTGCGCGGCACAAACTCTTCTGAGTTCCCGTTCATCGACATTCTCGACGGCGGCAAGCATAGCGTTGACGGAAGTGTAGCTACGACCGGCGACCAGATTTACATGGCTCTGGGCTACGAGCTGTTCACATTGAACAACGGCGTGCACAACACCGTATGGAACATCAAGGACGACGTGACCTACAATCTCGGCAACCACAAGATTATAGGTGGTATCAGCTTCGAACATCAGATGGCCGACAACGTCTATATGCGTAACGGGACTGGTTACTACCGGTACAAGAGCATGGACGACTTCCTCACAGGTGCTGCTCCAGAGATTGTATGCCTCACTTACGGCTACAACGGCGAGAAGGCTCCTGCTGCACGCGTACGGTACGGTCGCGCCGGAGTATATGCACAGGACGAATGGCAGATGAGCCGCAACTTCAAGCTCACCTACGGTCTGCGTCTGGACGGAATGTTCTTCAACAACGACGACCTGATGACAAACAATGCAATTAAGGCTCTCGACTACAATGGCCGCCACATCGACACAGGCAAATGGCCAGGTTCTACTCTTACAGTATCTCCCCGTATCGGCTTCGTCTACGACGTGTTCGGCGACAAGCGCCTGAAGATACGCGGTGGTTCGGGCTTCTTCCAGGGTCATATTCCTTTGGTGTTCTTCACCAATCTGCCCACAAACTCTGGTATGGTGCAGTATCAGGCACAGCTCAACTCAAAATCAAAGATACCCTACACAGACAAGACTGTGAACATGAACGATTTTGCCGGAGGACTCGTTGTAGATGCAAACGGCAAACCCACCGCTGCAGCCCTGCGCGACAAGCTCATCAGCATGGGCTTCCCCTCTACCATCACTCCTAAAGACGGAACAAAGCCTTCCTCTATCGCAGCCGTTGACAAAGACTTCAAGATGCCACAGGTGTGGAAGACTTCTCTGGCTGTAGATTATCAAGTACCGGTCGACTTCCCGCTGTCTGTCACTCTCGAAGGAATATTCAACAAGACCCTTCAGGCTGCAACACTTTCTGACTGGAGCGTGAAGGACGTTCGTGGTTTCGCCCGTCTCAACGGTGCTGACAACCGTCCTATATTCCCGAGCGACTTCCGCAGCAACGTTCCGGCTTACGTCCTTGAGAACACATCAAAAGGCTACGGATGGTCGTTCAGCGCACAGGTCAACGCGCAGCCCTGGGAATGGATGAACCTCATGGCTGCCTACACTCACACAGTGTCTAAGGAGCTGACATCTCTACCCGGCTCGAACGCTTCGTCTGTGCTCAACTACATTTCGACTATCTACGGTCCGAACAACATCAAGCTGCACAACGGACAGAACGTCACACCAGACCGAATCATCGCAGCCATGACTCTGCACGACAGAAGCAACAACCACTACAGCATCATCTACGAAGGATGGCGCGGTGGCTACAACTACTCTTATATGACAGTCAACGACATGAACGGTGACTCTTACAACTATGATGCCATCTACATCCCGACAGACAAGGAAGTAGCCGACAACCAGTTCCGCTTCAAGACCGATGACGACCGTACGCGCTTCATGGACTACGTCCACAACAACAGCTATCTGAAGAACCATCAGGGCGAATACGCCGAGGCTTACTCTCTGTACTCTCCTTGGGTACACCGCGTTGACGTGAGCTACAAGCACGACTTCAAGTTCAACACCGGCAAGCACACAAACACTCTGCAGCTGAGCCTCGACGTTAAGAACGTGCTCAACCTGTTCAACTCTAACTGGGGCGTGATGAAATATCTTAATCCGGAGATTGGTTCAGACCCTCGTATCCTCAAATATGAAGGCACTGACAAGGAAGGTTACGCCACGTTCTCGACCCCGACGTCAATCAACGGCGACACGAAAACCTTTGTTCTCAACCATGCTATCGGCCAGTGCTGGTACGCATCGATAGGTCTCCGTTACATTTTCTAATCTTAAAACAAAGACAATATGAAACTGAAACATATTTTCGCAGCCTGTATCGCTGTTCTCGGACTGATGTCAAGCTGCAGTGAAGATCAGGAACTTGAAGGACTTGACAACATCCAGGTGTCAAAGTCTGAACTGTCTATTCCTGTTGAGGGTGGCAGCGTAGAGTTCAAAGTCAAGGCAAAGGGAGACTGGAAAATACAGACATACAACAAGAAAGGTGAATTAAAAGACTCTATACCCGCTTGGCTGACCGCCACGCCCGACCACGGCTCGGTTGGTGAAACAACTGTAAACCTGACCGCCAAGCCTACAAATGGCGCAAACTCAAGTACCATCATGCTGGCATGTAACGGACAGGTACAGTATGTCAATGTGGTACAAGGCATACTCAATCCTCCTTTCTCTACTTGTAAGGAAGTAATAGCCGGTGCCGACGGTGCCACATACAAGGTGAAAGGTAAAGTAACTAAGATTGCCAACACCACTTACGGCAACTGGTATCTCAAAGACGAAACTGGCGAAATTTATATCTACGGTACGCTCGACGCCAATGGAGGCGAGAAGAACTTCGCAAGCCTCGGCATTGAAGAAGGCGACGAAGTGACAGTGCAAGGTCCTAAGACAACCTACGGTTCGACTGTCGAACTGGTCAATGTCACTGTTCTCAGCCACACAAAGTCGCTGGTAAAAGTTGACTCTGTCGAGAACAAAGGACAGCTGCCAAAGAACGGCGGAGACCTCAAGGTCATGCTTACTGTAAAAGGCGGTGGCGTGACAGTAGATATCCCCGAAGCCGACCAAGACTGGTTGTCAATGAAGGGTCTCACAACGTCGGGCACATCGGCCGTCGTAACGCTAAAGGCTAAAGCCAATGCCGGAGGTGCACGCACTTCGACCGTCAACTTCACATCGAGCGCAAACGGACAGACTTCTACCGTTTCTGCGACAATCAGCCAGGAAGGTGCAATCGTTCCGATGACCGTTGCCGAGTTCAACAAGGCTGAGGTCGGCGAATCGCAGTACCGTCTGACAGGCGTGATAAGCGACGTGAAGAATACCGACTACGGCAACTTCACTTTGTCCGACTACTCTGGCAGCATCTATGTCCACGGTCTGGGAGCCAAGGGTGACTTCTCTAAGCTGGGTCTGAAAGCAGGTGACATCGTTACCATCATAGCACAGCGTGGCGAGTACAAAGGTGAGGCACAGGCTGCCAAGAGCCAGTACGTAGAGCATTATGCCGCTTCAAGTCTGCAGAAACTGTCGGTTGCCGACTTCCGTGCCGCCGCTGAAAACAAGGACAAGTTCTATCTTATCAGCGGAACTATCATGAAACCGACCGAATCTGGGACTAAATTCGACCTCAAAACCTACGGCAACTTCGCCCTGAAGGATGCCACCGGCCAGGTTTACGTCTATGGACTGAAGACCGGGTGGAACGGAGAATCGAAACAAGCTGCCAAGATGGGACTGAAAGAAGGTGACAAGATTACCATCATAGGCTACCGCACTTCTTACAAAGGATTGATACAGGTAGGCGGCGGTATGTTCTACACAAAGGACTAAGCGAAGCCATCTTAACATTATAAAAAATCCCCGTCAGGCCGAATGACCTGACGGGGATTTTTTATAATCTGAATTTTAATATTGCTCAAGTTTCGGATTTGTATTTTATTCCAGCGTATATATTATCCTTTGCGTTCTGCCAATACGCACGGCTTGTGCATCCGCAGCAACAATATAAAACGTATAAAAGGAATTCGTTGGGAAAGTAGATTTGTTTCCACTCTTATAATAGATGATGGCATAACGAAACGGACGCACGAGCCGTGCGACCCTTCAAGAGGATATCTGATTTTGTTTAAGCCCTACCCTTTCAGCTTGAAAGAGTTCTCGATGCTTGTGAGGTCGTCGAGGAATTTCTTGTCTACCTTGATGCGTTTCTCTACCTGACTGCAGCTGTAGAGCACAGTCGTGTGGTCGCGTCCGCCAATAAGTCGGCCAATGCGGCTTGCAGGCATCTTGGTGTATTTCTGGGCCAGATAGATTGAAACGTGGCGGGCTGTTACATAGTCGCGCTTACGGCTTCGTCCGTTCACAGCAGCCGGAGTGACGTTGTAATGGTTGCAGACAGCATTGATGATATCGTCGACCGTAAGGGGTTCGTCGTCAACTTTCACTGCCCTCTTTATAACACGTTCGGCCAACCGCATGTCGATGTTGCTGTTGTAGACGATGCTGTAAGCCATGAGCGAGTTTATTACACCGTTAAGGTCGCGCACGCTACCGTTAGCCGTCGAAGCTATAAAGCGTATCACGTCGTCGGGAAAGGACAATCCGTCACGGTGGATTTTGTTCTTCAGTATTTCTACACACAGTTCGGCATTAGGTTTCTCCAGTTCGGCTATGAGTCCGCAAGAGAAGCGGGTGAGCAACCGTTCGTTCATGCCTTTCAGTTCTACAGGCGGACGGTCGCTGGCCAAAATAATGCGTTTACCATTGCGAAAGAGATGGTTGAAGATATGGAAGAAGGTGTTCTGCGTACCCTTCTTGTCCTCCCACTCCTGCACGTCGTCTACGATTAGAACGTCAATAGTCTGATAGAAGTTGATGAAATCGTTGATTTTGTTCTGCAGTACAGCGTTGGTGTACTGCACCTCGAACAGTCGTGCACTGATGTATAGCACACGCTTCTGGGGATAAAGCTGTTTGGTGAGTACGCCGACAGCATTGACAAGATGTGTCTTGCCGCATCCGGAAGGTCCGTAGATAAAGAATGGATTGAACTGCATGTTCTGCGGATGCTCTGCAATAGAACGCCCTACCGAACGGGGCAGTTTGTTGCTCGTGCCCTCGATGTAGTTCTTGAAGGTCATGCGTGGGTCGAGCTGGGTATCTATGTCCTGTGGTCTGGGCGTACCGCCCGCCTGTCCGGCAGAGTCTGGTCTGAAGGATTGTTTGTTTCCGATCCCGGGTTCGGCTGGTTCTCCACCGTCTACCTGAGTGCCCTTACCGTTCTCTTTGTCGACAATGATGAAGTAGGACAATTTAACTTCCGGCCCGAACACACGGGTCAGCACCTTGGTGAGAAGATCTACGTAGTTTTCTTCAAGATACTCGTAGACGAAATGGCTCGGCACACCCACAAACACTGTCTTCTTAGCTTCGTTGAACGAATGGAACACGATAGGGCTGAACCAAGTGCTGAACTGCTGCGGCGAAACGTTCTCGCGTATCAGTTCGAGACATTTTTTCCAAGGATTTTCTTTACCTTCAATCATTGTCATTTATGCTATATTGCGGGTTGTCAAAAGGACACACACGCTTTCGGCGGTGCAAAATTAGTAAAAAATATTGTATTGAGCAAATAGTAAAATGAATGACAGCTCTGTCATAAAACGGAAACGGCCTCCAGACGTATCCGGAAGCCGCATGATATACAACTATGATTTTATTTTCTGTTCATTTGTCTTTCCTGCCGAAGAGGGAGAAGTGGACGTAACGTTTCGGGTGCTGTCGCAGGTTGACGAGCAGCGAGTCGGCACTGCGCATAGTCGTGTTGAGGTTGTTATAGAGCGACGGGTCATTCATCAGAAGTCCAAGCGTACCGTCGTTGCTGTTCAGACGGGCTGTGAGTTCCTTGACATTGGCTATGGTCTGGTCGACCTGTTGCATAGTATGCTCCACATCGACAGCAGCCAGGTTGGCTGTCAGGCGGTTGGTATTGTCAAGCACTCCGTCGGCCTTGGCCATCATTCCCGGCACACGGCTGTTGAGAGTATGCATGAGGGTATTGAGCTGCCGGGTAGATACGGTAAGGTCAGACGTTATGGCCTGTACGTTGTGCAATGAAGCTTTGATAGAAGGGTCGGCCAGAATTGTGTTCAGACTCGTCATGATGCTATCCAGCTTGGGGAGCATCTTCTCAACTGCCGGCACCATATTTGAAATTTGTCCTAATGCTCCGGCATTGATGTCACCGATGATGATACCGCCCGGCTGTACACGTTCGCGTGGATTGTTGGCAAGAAGAATGTTGACCTTGGTGTTGCCCATCATGTCGGTTACAATCTCGGCAGAACTGCCTTTTGGTATGCGCATTTCTTTTTTGACCGCTATCTGTACGCGAATGGGACGCTCATTCTTGTAGTCGTAGATGATGTTCTTCACTGTTCCTATCTGGAATCCGTCGGCATAGATAGGACTGGAAGGAGCCAGACCGCTTATGTCCCTGAACTCGATGTAGTAGTCATCACTGGAAGAAAACAGATTGAGACCTTTGAGGAAACTCATTCCGAAAAACAGAATGACTAAGCCGGCAATTGCGACAATGGCTATCTTCACTTCCTTCGTAAAAACTTTCATATTATGGGAATTATTTGTTTCGATTCTTCTTGAACTCGCGTATGGCCTGATTGACATCCATCTTCTGACCGTCCTTGAACGCTATGATGAACGCACCGGGAAACTTCTCGATCACGTCCTTCCTCATGCGGTAGACCACATTGTAGTCGGTCGATGCGCCGTAGGTGTACTTGTGCTTTCCACCTTCGTCAAAGAAGGTGCATCCTTCCAGACCTTTCAGTTCGGGAGCATCAGCTTTCAGAACCCGGCTGCTCACGAGTATCTGGATTTTGAACACCGGCTGTCCGATAACGTCCGCCGACGATGTCTCGACTCTGACGGTAGGTTTCACTCTGCGCCGGACAGAAGCCTGTGAAGCTTTGCGTGTGCTTCGGGGCAACTGCTGTTCTACCTTACGTTGTACAGGGACGGTATCGGACTTAGGCGCAGCGGCGGTATCGGCTTGAAGGGTAGCCGTAGGGCTGTCGTTCACACCGCCCGCTACCGCTTCGGCCTGTCCTGCAGAAGCATCTGGCAACGGGGCAGACTCAGTCTTGTATGGGACAGAGAATCTCCGGTCGTACTTGTTCTTGTATTCGGCAAAGGCATTGTATATGCCACGTGAGACCAAATCCATACGTCCGGCATCATTGAGCAAGCGTTCCTCGTCGGGAGTGGTGATATAGCCCAACTCTATCAGACATGCCGGCATAGATGTCAGACGAAGCACGGCAAGGTTCTGCTGATGGACACCTTTGTCCGGACGGTTGGCCATGCTGCATACGTTCTTCTGAAGCATCTTGGCAAAGTCGATGCTCTTAGCCAGGTTTTTGTCCTGGACAAACTCGAACATTATATTACTTTCGGGCGAATTGGGATCGAAGCCCACGTAATGCTGACGATAGTCTTTTTCGAGCAGGATGACCGAGTTCTCGCGCTTTGCCACTTCCAGATTCTTTTTAGTGGCATGCGACCGTCCGTCGCCGAGAGTATAGGTTTCAAAGCCACGTGCCACATGTCCTCCGGCAAGCGCGTTCGTATGTACAGAAACGAAGAGGTCGGCTTTGTTGCGATTTGCAATTTCGGCACGTTCGTACAAAGGCACGAACACGTCGGTCTTACGGGTATATACGACACGTACATCAGGACAGTTGCGTTCGACATAACGGCCGAAAGCGAGAGCGGTCTTCAGATTGATGTCCTTTTCTTTGGAATATGTGCCGGGTGCACCTGTATCGCGTCCTCCATGTCCGGCATCGATGCAAAGCGTAAATTTTCGCTCCTCGCCGCTAACAGTGGGGACGAGGACAACCAACAGAATCAGTGCTGCGAGTAGTCTTCTTGCCATATTACCAATAGAAAAGCACGGCAAAGGTAGACATTTATCAGAAAAACCGCAAGCAATCATAGAGTTTTTTCATTTATTAAATTTATTTCCACCCCTGCCCCGGCACAGTCGGCTCTCATAGGAGGATTGAGCTTGACCACTCTCACTGTAACCGAAGTAACTGCCGGAAACTCGCGCAGGACATGGCGGGCGATGCGCCCGGCCACGTGTTCGACAAGGAAGGACGGAACGGCCATCTCTTCGCTCACAATATCGGAAAGAGCCGAATAGTCGAGAGTATCGGCCACATCGTCGGTTTCAAGAGCATCTGAAATGTCATAGTCTGCACTCACCGACACCGTATAGTCGCCTCCGACGGTACGCTCCTGGGGCAGCACACCGTGGTAGGCATGAATACGTATGTCGTCAATGAATATGCGGCTCGACGAAAGCACAATATTTGTCATGACAAGTCACAAACTTAATCATCCGCACTTAGACGCGCCGCAGTTCTTACAAATCAGGCAACCTTCCTGATAGACCAGCGACTTGTGGCCGCAGACCGGGCAGACCTGGCCTTCGGCTTCGGTGCCGTCAGTAATGTATTTTTTCAGTGCGCGTTCCACTCCGTTCTTCCACGTATTGATACTCTCGCTCTTTAGCTGGAGCGAACCTACAAGCTTGATGACATTGGCTATAGGCATACGGTAGCGCAAAACGCCGGATATGAGCTTGGCATAGTTCCAGTATTCGGGATTGAACTTTTCGCTCAGCCCTTCGACTGTGGTCTTGTAGCCGCGCTTGTTCTCGAACTGGAAGTCGTAGCGGTGTGTTCCGTCAGGATTGGTCTGTTTTATGATCTTTCCGCGAGTGATAGTCTTGGGCAGCACTATGCCTTCTTCATCATCTTGCAAGCCCGTGAATATCTCGTAGGGACGACCGTCAAGCAAGCCCACGAAGGCCACCCACTTTTCTTTATTGTTCTGGAAGCGCACCACGTCGCACTGCAGCTCGTAGGGACGCTTCTCTGTCAGAGCGGCCTCATCGACCGATTCCTTCGATGCCCTTTTCTCCTGTTCCTTCTTGTCTTTCCTGTCTTTCTTAGACACCGAAATCATCACTCCGGCTCTGCTGCCGTCACGATATATGGTGCAGCCTTTACAGCCCGAACGCCAAGCCTCGGCGTAAAGACGCGCAACAAGGGCTTCATCGACATCGTTAGGAAGGTTGACGGTTACGCTGATAGAATGGTCAACCCACTTCTGTATTTCGCCCTGCATCTTCACCTTCATAAGCCAGTCTACATCATTGGCAGTGGCTTTATAATAAGGAGAACTGGCAACCAAGGCATCTATTTCGGCCGAAGTGTATTTTTTCTCCGTGTCGATACCGTTGACCTTCATCCATGTGAGGAACTTCTTATGGTAGACAATGTACTCTTCGAAAGAGTCGCCGGTCTCGTCGACAAAGTCGACATGTACCTCGGTGTCGTTCGGATTCACCTTGCGCCGACGTTTGTAGACGGGCATGAAGACCGGTTCGATACCGCTTGTCGTCTGGGTCATAAGGCTTGTCGTACCGGTCGGAGCGATTGTCAGGCAGGCTATATTGCGTCGTCCATGGGCGGCCATGTCGGCGTAGAGTTCGGGCGCAGCATCCTTTATGCGAAGAATGAACGGATTCTGTTTCTCACGGTTTGCGTCATAGATTGAGAATGGCCCTCGCTCTTTGGCCATCTCGACCGATGAGCCGTAGGCAGCAAGAGCGAGCGAGCGGTGTACGCTTACGCTGAAGTCGGTAGCCTCCTGAGTGCCGTAGCGCAGCCCCATAGCAGCGAGCATGTCACCCTCAGCTGTTATTCCCAAACCGGTGCGGCGGCCTTTTCCGGTCTTGTCCTTTATCTTTTCCCACAAGTGATACTCGGCTCCTTTTACTTCCCATGTCTGAGGATCCGACTCGATTTTAGACATTATCTTGTCTATCTTCTCCATTTCCAGGTCGACGATATCGTCCATCATGCGCTGTGCGGCACGGATATGACTGCGGAAGAGATCAAAGTCGAAATAGGCATTCTTGGTGAACGGATTGACGACATACGAGTAGAGGTTGACTGAGAGCAGACGACAGGAATCATACGGACACAGCGGTATCTCGCCGCAAGGGTTGGTAGAAACGGTACGGAAGCCGAGGTCGGCATAGCAGTCAGGGATGCTCTCGCGAAGAATAGTATCCCAGAACAGCACTCCCGGCTCTGCACTCTTCCATGCGTTGTGAACGATTTTCTGCCAGAGCTGCCTTGCTCTAATTTCCTTTTTCACCTTTACGTCCTGCCCGTCAGCATCTATAGGGAATTGCTGAACGTAGGGTTTGTCGTTCAGGGCGGCTTCCATGAAGGCATCGTCTATCTTCACCGAGACATTTGCTCCGGTGACTTTGCCCTCGACCATCTTGGCATCGATAAAAGCTTCGCTGTCGGGATGCTTGATGCTGACTGACAACATCAACGCACCGCGCCGTCCGTCCTGAGCCACTTCGCGCGTAGAGTTGCTGTAGCGTTCCATAAAAGGCACAAGTCCGGTAGAGGTGAGTGCCGAATTGTTGACAGGCGAACCTTTCGGACGAATGTGTGAGAGGTCATGCCCCACGCCACCACGGCGTTTCATCAGCTGCACCTGCTCTTCGTCTATACGCATGATGGCACCATAGGAGTCGGCATTGCCGTCAAGTCCGATGACAAAACAGTTGCTCAGCGAAGCAACCTGATGGTCGTTGCCGATGCCGGTCATGGGGCTTCCAGCCGGCACGATATAACGGAAGTGGTCGAGCAAACCGAACACCTCGTCTTCACTCATCGGATTGGGATAATTGTTCTCAATGCGGGCAATCTCACGCGCAATACGGTGATGCATGTCGCAGGGCGACTGTTCGAAGATATTGCCGAAACTGTCCTTCATTGCATACTTGCTCACCCATACTCGGGCCGCCAGTTCATCGCCGTCAAAATAGCGAAGCGACGAGCTGAACGCCTCGTCGTAGGTGTATATTTTTTTTGTTTCCATTAAAATTATGATTATCGCTTTTCGCGCTGCAAAGCTACGATTTTATTTCCACACAGAAAAACATTTTAAACAAATTCGGAGAGATTAGAAGCGCCCGACTTTCCCATTTTGGAAAATTTCACTAACTTTGCCAATAACTAAAATTTTCAAAAATGAAAACATTAGACAACAGAAGAAGTATAAGAAAATATTCAGACAGGGACGTACCAGAAGAGCTTGTCAGCCGTCTGCTCACCGAAGCTGAGCGCACCCAGACAATGGGGAATCTACAGCTTTACAGCGTTGTCGTAACACGCGACGAGAAAATGAAAGAGAGGCTTGCCAAGGCACATTTCAACCAGCCCATGGTGACTGGAGCACCCGTAGTGCTGACATTCTGCGCCGACTACCGCCGTACTTCCGTCTGGGCCGAGAACCGTAATGCCGCGCCCGGCTACGGCAACTTCATGTCGTTTGTCAACGCCGCAACCGATGCTCTGCTCTACTGCCAGACGTTCTGCAATCTGGCCGACGAAGAAGGCATGGGCTACTGCTTTCTGGGCACGACCATTTACAACCCGCAGATGATTGTAGACATACTGAAACTGCCCCAGCTGGTGATGCCGATAGCCACGATAACACTGGGATGGCCCGACGAGAATCCGCAACAGACAGACCGTCTGCCTATTGAAGCTATAGTCCATGACGAGACCTTCCACGATTACACACCAGAGTCGATAGACCTTTTCTACGCCGGAAAGGAAGCTCTGCCAGAAAGCAAGGCTGCTGTTGCAGAGAACGGGAAGCAGACACTGGCGCAAGTGTTTACAGACTGCCGGTACACCAAGAAAGACAATGAAGCAATATCCGCCCGGCTAATAGAAACGCTGAAACAACAAGGGTTCATAAAATAAGGACCGTCTTATGCGTGGTAAATAAAAGACCCGCTTCTTTGCAGAGAGGCGGGTCTTTCTTATTTTTAATGTCTACGTGAACGCGACATTAATTATCATGTGTTTTTATTATTAATATTTGGCATTCTCAGGATCGAAGTTAGTCCATCCCTCTGTCCAGTTGTCACCGGCAGCGAAAGCACCAACATAGTCTACCCTCTGGAACCAGTCAGACAGTTTGGCGTTGGTCCAAGCAGCGGCCTTGAGCAGTGCGCTGTTAGCAGAAGGCAACCAGAGAGTCTTTGCATCGAACAGGTCGGCGTAGCTCTCGTTATACTTGTTGCCGTCCTGAGCAAGGAAGAACTTGTAAGAGAAGGCGTTCTTGTCTACTGGTTCGTCAAGCTTCTTGTTGGCATCGCGGCCTACGGCATCCATGTCACAGAACCATACGTTGTTGATGAAGAAGTCCTTGCCAGCTGCATCCTGAGTGGTGCTACCTTTGTCGTTCTCTATAATCAGACCTACAGGCCAGCCCACAGCTACAGAGTTGAAGCAGTTGAGGTGGGAGTTACGGCGAATCTGCATAGCCGCCTGAAAACGTCCCAGAGCAGAAGTGTTCTTCGGACGCATGTTGCCTGCAGTGATGTAAGATTTGTCATTGACGAATGTTTCTCCTTGAGCCTTGGCTGTAGCCTTCGGGCCAACGAATGTAACGTTGGAGAATACAGCCTGAGTGAACGGAGTAGCTGTGCTTCCGTTTGCGTCGTTGTCGCTCTCGAAACCATTACTCATCGAGCTGTCGGCAATACGCGGGTCACGTACTGAAAGTGCGAACTGAACGTGGCCACTGAAGCCATTATCTGTATCAAAGTCGTCGTCCCATCCCTTGTATGCAATGAGATACTTGGCATTGACGTTACCACCAAACCACTCGAAAGAGTCGTCGTTAGAGTAGGAAACCTGCACGTGGTCGATTTGTGTACCTGCACCCACAGCTCCGAGAGTGAGTCCGTTGATTTCCTTATCCTTCTGGAATGGATAGCCCGCAAACTCAATGCGGACATAGCTCAGAATGCCGGAATTGTCGTTAGCGTCAGCAGTACCACCGCCAAACTTGGTGCGTGGTCCACCCTCAATCTGCTGCTCAGCTCCGTTCTTCGGACCGTTTCCGCAGATGATTACGCCACCCCAGTCGCCGGGACGACGCTGTCCTGCTGGCTGCTCAGAGGTGAAGACGATAGGGTTCTGGGCATCGCCCTTGGCAATGAGTTTGCCACCGGGTTCAACGATGATGGCAGCCTGAGTAGCACTGTCACCTTTGATGATTGAACCCTTCTCTATGGTCAGCTCTGCGCCCTTGGCAATGTAGACCCATCCTTTAAGCTCGTATGTGCCCTTGGCAAGAGTCTGCTTGCCGTTGAAGACGAAGTTCTGGTCGCCGCTACCGATCTGTTTGCCGTCGTCGCTGACATTATCCTTGCCGTCTTTGGTGAAAAGAATGTGGTTGCAGGCATCGAAGTTCCCGTCAGTAGTCCAAACAATATTTGCTGTACCACCTCCGTTGTTGCCACCACCATTGTCTTCATTGTTGTCGTCGTTACTGCACGCGCTGAAAGAAACAGCTGCAAGTGCAAGGATGCCGTAGCATCCGATAAATTTCAACTTATTCATTTGTTATTGTTTTGAAAATGGTTTGTTTCAGAATTTATATATTGCGCTCAGTCCGAAATTGCGTCCGGGCTTGAACGAACGCGTCACTTGGGTGATTTCTCTGCTGTGTCCGTCGGAGTAGTGAGCCTCGACAAACTGTTTGTAGAACACTTTCTGGGCAAGCAGGTCGCGAACAGAAAGCTTGATTTCCCAATGAGAACCGAAACGCTTCGAGGCCGAAATGTCGATTACATCGCGGGGCATCTCGTAGCTGTCAGGCACATTCAGAGTCACATCTCCGGCAGTTCCGGCGTAGCGGCCAACGCCGATGATGCGCTTACCGATACGGTTGTAAAGTGCAGAGATTTCCCACTGAGCCTTGTCGTTCTTGTAGAATAGGCCGGTATTAACAAGGTATGGCGACTGTCCTTGCATGGTGCGGTCACGATTGGTCGAACCTTTTTCAAACTGTACACGGCTCTTGATGAGCGAACCGTTGAACGACCAGCTCAGGCCACGCAGGCCGATGAAAGACAAATCTTTGCGGATATCCAGCTCCAATCCGTAGCTGTAGGCCGACTTGGCATTGTTGAAAGAGTAGGTGTAACCGTTGCCACCTTCGAGGGTGTAGGTTGATTCGATAGGAGCGTCGAAATGTTTATAAAAGGCAGCCAGAGAAATAACCTCACCCTTAGAGGGATAGAATTCATAGCGCAGGTCGACATTCTGTATGTAGCAAGGCTTAAGCTGGGAGTTGCCTTCGACATTGGAAGCAAGGTCAAAATCGTAGAATACCGACGGCGAGAGTTCACGGAACTCTGGGCGGTTTACGCTCTTACCATAAGAAGCACGAATCTGATTGTCCTCATTTAGCTTATAAGTTGCGTTGATTGATGGGAAAAGGTCGTTGTACTCGTAGCGGTGAGAACGGGGACTGTCCTTATCCTTTCTGGTATTTGTTATCAATTCGGTATTGCTGTACTCGTAGCGAAGTCCGGCATATATGCTCAGATTGCCAACGGGAAGCGTAGCGGCAAAATAGCCGGCACCGATAGTGCTGTTGCCTTTGTAGTCGTTAAGCTTGTTAACATCCTCTATGAGGAAGAGCTTATCGGCACCGTAGTAGTCAGGATTGCTCAGCGTAGAAGTAATGTCGTTGCTTTGGAACTTATCTATCAGAGAACTGCTTTCGTTCCATCCGTAATAGAACTGACGCGTGTTGTATTTGCGCGTGCGGTACTCGGCATAAGCCCCGGCCTTGAGCGAAGGCTCCCATGAGCCGAATACGAACTTGTGATCCTCGTTCAATGTGGCCGACACGATATGTTCGTCAAGACGGGTCCACTCGCGGTGGGTGTCGTTGGCTGCCGACCACTCTATTATGCCTTCGCTGTTGTTCTGGTCGTTCATAACGTAGCGACGGCGGTCGGGCATGTCACGGTTGGCGTACGAATAGCTCGCGCTCCAGTCTATCACGTCCTTATCTCCTACAGTATGCTTACCGGTCAGTTGTCCGTTGTAAGTGGTACGGCTGCGGTAGTAGTATTCGGCACTTTCCTCATTGTTGTCCTGGGCATCGATTCCGGTTCTCCATGTGTAACGGTCGTTTCCGATTTGGTTGAAGATATTCTTCAGCTGATACTTGTTATTGCCCGACGGGGAGAGCATCGTGAAATTGAGCATAGCTCCGAGACGAACGTTGTGGTTGTACTGGTCGTCGTAAGATTTGCGGAAGTACACTGAGTTATCTGTTTGGGTATTGTACACGCCGAACAGATTGTTCTCCATGTCTATGTAACGACGGTATTCGTTTGTGTAATTGAGGGCTGCAATCATTCCGAGCTGTTGCTCTCCTATCTTCCATCTACGTCCTAAGTTGGCTGCAAGCTTGAGATCGCCTAATGGATTCATCGACTTTACACTCCAGTCGTTGTTCAGTCCGTTTCCGGCAAGGTTGATGCCGCTGGCAATAGTGGACAATTTTGCATTCATGCCACCGTTCAATCTCCTCAGTCCGCCATCAAAACCGAGAAAGTCGGTAGATGAACCCTTACCGTACAAGAATGAGGAGAAAGCAGTAGCGTCGTTCCAAGAAGCACCTACCTGTATGTCGACAGTGTTCTCTGAAGGAATGTCTTTTGTGTTGATGAGGATGAATCCGCCGCTGTAGTCGGCCGGATATTCAGGAGATGGGGTCTTGATAATCTGCATGTTATCAAGCTGCGAGCTTGGGATAAGGTCGAATGAGAAAGCGCGAGAGTCAGCTTCGCTACTCGGGGTCGCGCCTCCGTTGATCCATACATTATTATATCTTTGTGACAATCCGCGCACCATCACGAACTTGCCCTCGATGATACTGACACCTGGTACGCGGCGTATAACCTCGCCGGCATTTGAGTCCTGAGTACGTTTGATTTCCTGTGCAGAGATGTTGCTCACTATGACAGAACTATTTCTGGCCACTTGCAACATTGCAACATCTGTGTTTCGGCGAGCCAATCCTGTGACAGCCACTTCCTTGAGCACCTGCTCGTCAGGAACGAGGGCAATGACCACACTGTCAGTTTCAGAAGGGTCTGACTTGACCGTATGCCCTACCGTAGTTGTCTTATAAGAAATATATTTGACTGTAAGTCTGCAATTGCCGGCTTTCAATCCTGTCAATTTGAAATTGCCGTCTACATCCGTGACGGCCATAGCTTTTGTACCTTCTACTTGAACTGTCGCTCCTGCAAGAGGTGACTTGTCACTTTTGTCAATTACCTTGCCAACAATGCCTTGTGCTTCGACAGCCATAGCGCTTATGAAAAACAGCAGAGCGGCAATTATTCGTTTTGTCGTTATCATAAAAAACTTTTACCTTTTCGGCTGCAAAGGTAAAGACACGATATTACAAAGTTTTTAATGAAGGATTAACAAGAAATGACAAATGTGTTACTGAATTTTATAAGAAGAAGGAAACATCAGAACCATATTATTGCAGTATTTCCCTCAATGGTATCATTACGAAATCGCGTTCGTACATCAACGGATGGGGAATTTGAAGTTCGGGAAGGTTGACAGTAAGGTCGTCATAAAGAAGAATGTCAATGTCTATAACGCGGTCCTCATACCTTCCTTCAACCGACTTGGCACTACGCCCCAGACGGGATTCAATATTCTGCGTAGCCTTTAAAAGGGACATAGGTGAAAGGGATGTCATCAGGCATACGCACACATTGACAAAACGATGAGACGAACTGAACCCCCATGGCTCCGTCTCCAGGAACGATGACACTCTCGTCACATGACCTGCGAGGCTGTCCAAAAGAAGGACAGCCTCGCGTATATTGTGTTCACGGTCGCCGATGTTGGCTCCGAGCGAAAGATAAGCCTTATGCATGACAATAGTAAAAACGGACATCAACCGCAATCTGCAGCTGACGCTCCATAGCAGTCACAATCAGTCGTCAAGAATCAGCAATGCATCGCCGTAGCATCCGAACTTGTAACCGTTCTTCACGGCCATGTTGTAGGCTTCCATCACGAGGTCGTAACCGCCGAAGGCAGCTGTCTCCATGAGCAGAGTGGACTGGGGATGGTAGAAGTTGGCAATCATAGAATCGGCCAGTCCGAAGTCGTAAGGCGGGAAGATGAACTTCTGTGTCCATCCTTCATACTCTTTAAGCAGACCGTCTGTGCCTACAGCAGTCTCCGTAGCTTTTACCACACTCGTACCGACAGCGCACACATGATGGCCTTCGGTCTTCGACTTGTTCACCTTCTTGCAAGCATCAGCTTCGACAAACATCTGCTCAGAGTCCATCTTATGTTTGGTAAGGTCTTCCACTTCGATGTCATGAAATACTCCCAATCCGCAGTGGAGGGTGATGTACGCAAAGTTAATGCCCTTTATTTCCATGCGTTTCATCAGTTCGCGGCTGAAATGCAATCCTGAAGCCGGAGCTGTCACCGCGCCCTCGTTCTTGGCGAAAATACACTGGAATTCGGTAAAGTCCTCCTCCGTGGCGTGATGGTTTTCGCGACGGTCTATAATGTACCGGGGCAGCGGAGCCTCACCGAGGGCGAACAGTTCACGCTTGAACTCGTCGTGCGGACAATCGTATAAGAATCTCAACGTACGGCCACGGCTGGTAGTGTTGTCGATGACCTCGGCAACCATCGTACCGCTCTGGTCGAAAAACAGCTTGTTGCCGATACGTATCTTGCGTGCCGGTTCGACGAGAACGTCCCAAAGACGCATTTCTTCGTTTAGTTCACGCAAGAGGAACACCTCTATCTTTGCGTCGGTTTTCTCCTTTGTGCCGTAAAGGCGTGCTGGGAAAACCTTGGTATCGTTGAAGATGAAGGTATCACCATCGTCAAAATAGTCAAGAACATTTCGGAAGTCAAGATAATCACCTTTAATTGGTTTGCCTTTAGCATCTTTGTGAAACATGTCAATTGTCTGCGATTTGCGGTGAAGCACCATCAGACGGCATTCGTCACGTCGTGTGGCATGGAACTTCACAAGCTTGCCGTCAGCATTGACATACTCGCGCTCGATACTGTGAGGATAAAGTGCGATTAGCTCTTCCGGTAATTTGAATTTGAACTGTGATAGCTTCATTAGTTTGTTTCTCCTTAATTAAATTAAGTGTCTATTTAAATAACTGACTATTCGTCTGCTTCTATTTCCTGACTGTCAAGCCATGCCGGGAAGTCGTCGAGCGCGATGCTGTCCTCTATGCGCACGTCGCCTGAGCGTGTGCGGCACAGAGCTGTAAGGTATGCTCCGCTGTCGAGAGCACGCCCGATGTCGCGGGCCAGAGCGCGGATGTATGTACCCTTGCCGCAAACGACACGTATGTCCATCACCATCTTCTCCGGGTCGAATCCCATAAGCTCTATTTCGTCTATGTGTACATGCTTCGGTGCAAGTTTTACGTCTTCACCTTCACGACGCAGCTTGTAGGCACGGTCTCCGTTTATCTTACAGGCGCAGTAAGAAGGGGGGACCTGGTCGATGTCGCCCTCAAAACGGCGCAGCACACTGTCTATAAGCTCCTTGGTGATATGACCGGTGGGGAAAGTCGCATTGACCTCGTGTTCCATGTCGTAGCTGGCCGTAGTGGCTCCAAGCTGTAACGTAGCAGTATATTCCTTGGTATGAGCCTGAAGTTCTTCCACCATTTTTGTGGCACGACCTGTACAGAGAATCAGTACCCCTGTGGCCAAAGGGTCGAGTGTTCCTGCATGGCCAGTCTTTACACGCTTCACTCCCATCTTACGGGAAATGAGATAGCGCACTCTGGCCAACGCTCCGAAGCTGGACATGCGGTAAGGCTTGTTTATGGCAAGAATCTCGCCTTTACGGAAATTGAGAGCCATGCGCCGTCAGTCTACCATCTTCAAGTCGACACCACAAATCGCGCAAACGATTATTATCAGCCCTATGACAATACGGTACCATCCGAATGCGGAAAAGCCGTACTTTGTGACATAGTTGATGAAAAACTTGATGGCGAGTATGGCGACAATAAAGGCCACGGCCGAACCCAACAAGAGCGTGAACAGATTGTCGCCCTCGGTCAGAAGCGAACCGCCGCCGTGGCTCATCAGCTTGTAAGTCTCCAGACATGTCGCTCCGAACATCGTCGGTACAGCAAGGAAGAAAGAAAACTCGGCTGCAGCCTTACGGGTTAGACGCTGCGACATACCGCCGACTATCGTAGCCATAGACCGCGACACTCCCGGTATCATCGAGATACACTGTACCAGACCTATAACAAAGGCTCGCTTGTATGTGAAGGGAGTCTTTTCGCTGCCATGGTTGAAGATGCGGTCGCAAAAGAGCATGAACACACCTCCCACTATGAGCATCACGGCCACGAGATTGACATTGCCGAGATTTGACTCGATGAAATCATTGAATATGAGCCCCAGTACCACTGCCGGCACAACACCCACTACAAGGCGGGCATAGAAATCGAACATAGCGCGCCAGTAACTCTTACCCATACCTACCGAGTCGGGATAGAAGAACCGACGCCAGTAGAGACAGATAACCGAAAGGATTGCTCCGAACTGTATAATGACAGTAAAGGCCTTGACAAACGGTGTGCTCTCCACACCGAGCAGACTCTGGGCGATAATCATGTGGCCAGTAGAAGACACCGGAAGAAATTCGGTCAGGCCTTCGACAATGGCGATAATAATTGTCTGAAAAATATCCATTATGCTTCTTTTTTGTTTTCTACATTTGTGTCTTCGTCATCCTTGGGTTTGCGTATGACTGCATAGATGATGGAGGCGAATCCCACAAAACACACTATAGGCGCGACCTTCACGCGCATTGTGCTGAAAATGTCGGGGTTGAAGGCATGTTCGTCAGAACCCGAACCGCCCATAAGCACGAAGCCGAGAATGACGATAGCCATTCCTACAGCAAGAAGAACGAAATTGGTTTTACCTAATGCTAAATTTCTTTTGTCCATTGTTTTTTATTCTAAAGTACAGACACAACTTAGTCGGAGCATCCGTCATAAATGTTGTCTACAAATAGACTTCCTTTCAAACACACAGTTACCGGAATGGCTGTCAGATTTTGTACAGGTCGCCGGCTTTCATTCTCAGAAACCGGTTCACCGACACTGTAGAACAGATGGCCGTAATGACAATGCCGAAGAAGAACACTGCCAGAGCAGTGATTACGACAACTTCGGGAGTGAGTATGGTGAGGATTTCGGGTTCATAGACATAGAGGAGATAACCGGCTCCGCCTAAGACGGCACATGCCAGAATGGCGGCTACAAGGCCGATAACGACGGCCTGACGCACAAACGGACGGCGGATAAATCCCCACGACGCTCCAACGAGCTTCATTGTATGTATGGAGAAGCGGCGCGAATAGATGCCCAGCTTCACGGTATTGCTTATGAGCGAGAACGAGACTATGGTCAGCAGCACGGCCAATGACAGCAACACAATGCTGATTTTGGCAATATTGGCGTTGACCTGCTCAATCAGATCTTTCTGATAACGCACTTCGCTCACCTTCGGATAACCTTTCAGTTCGCGCGATATGTACGACAGGGAATCGTTGTTGGCATAATCGGCCTTTAGCGTTATTTCGATAGAGCTGAGGAAGGGGTTGGTGCCGACAAACTCACGAGGGTCGGCTCCGAGAGTCCTGACACCCTCTTTAAAGGCTTGTTCCTTACTTATATATTCCAGATGGTTGATGTACGGCTTCGTCTTGAGGTGAGAGCAGAAGGTCTGTGCCTCGGACGGAGTCATGTCGTCCTGAAGCATCAGGGTCACGACAATGTTCTGCCGGACATACTCCGACAGATTGTGAGCTGTAAGCACAGCAAACACCACCAAACCTAAGAGAACAAGCACCAGAGCAGTGCTGATACAAAGAGTGACAGCCTGCAATCCGTGACGGTCGCGGGCCTTGTTGCGTTTCTTTTTCATTTACAAGCAGGTACTAACATACCGAATTTGGTGCAAAGTAACAAAAAAATCTGCTCACTCACAACAATACTCCGTTAAATTTTTCGTAGTGGCATTTCAGCACACATAAAATCAGAA
>CALBJK010000124.1 GCA_937892695.1 uncultured Prevotella sp. | reverse complement strand
TAGGGCTTACTTGGGACTTGCACCCGTTAGATAATGCTCATGCCGAGCGTACTAAAAAATGGCATTGTTCTTTTTGCGAACAATGCCATTTTATGAAATTCTTGGTATTGCTTTCTATACAAACTGATTTTCAGAGAGTTGCAAAGACATTGATTTCAAATTATAAAAAGGGGCATATTGAATATCGGTAAAAAGATTGTTCTGTTTGTCGGTTTTTTGCCATCGGTGCCCTCGTATGACAGGCTTCTCCAGAAGCGACACTAACTTGACATATAATTGCCGGAAAATGACGAAGAGTCGGACTTTTAATCTATTTATGACGACATCACGTTCTAATGACCAATTGGGGGTTATGCCTGGCGCAGCTTGTTGCACCGACCGCGCCGTTCGCAGTAGCGTTCGCACTGCATACAGAGGTCGTAACCGAGCATAGTGCCGAGAATAAAGTCTTCCTCAGGACTAAGCTCGTTAAGAGGACGTGTCACCATCATACGGATCGTGTCAAGACACTCCTTACGACCGAAGAAAAGGTTGAGACGGTCGTTACCCACAGGCTGGATGATGTAGCTGATGTTCTGGCTTTCAAGTCGGCGGACGGCAGCCTCTTCATACTTCTTGTTGAACGTGAACAGCACCATCCGGCGCACTCCCTTCTGATATTCGTAGATATGGTTCATAAGAACCTTCATGTCTGTAGGGCAAATTTCGGTCTGCATCATAGTCATTATCTTTTTCCTGAATGCAAAATTAGACGAAAATGCGATGTCCTGCAATACCTAAAAAATATGATTATACATGTCGGAAACCTTTAAAACGAATCATATTTATGCAAAAAGGCGCGGCACAGACCATAATGGTTTGTGCCGCGCCTTTTTTATGACGTTATTAGTAAATGGTCAAGACCTTGTTCTAGTAACCGAATATCTCCTTTGTTGTAAGACGTTTTATCGGAGCTATCTTCTCCAGACCTTTCATGTCTATGTTCTTCTCGTCGCCGAGAATCATGTACCGGTAAGGCTTGTCTGCCATGGTCTGACGCTCAAAGTCGACTACATCTTTCAGAGTTATGGAAGGCAGAGCCTTGTATGTGATTTCGCTGAGACTGCGGTCTAAGCCCCGTTTCTGGGCAGAGAGGTATGATGTGATGATGTTAAACTTGGTCACACGCTCCGAAGCGATACGCTTAGTGAGGGCTTGTTTAGCCAGACTGAAGGCTTTTTCCGACTGGGGAATGGTGTCGATAATCTCCTTGAACGTACGTATGCAGTCCATCATCTTGTCGTTCTGGGTGATGATGTGGGTGACGGCATACTCGGTTGAGTTCTTGTCTGACGGATACCAGTAGGCCGCCCATGCGTTGTAGGCCAGGGCGCGGCTCTCGCGAAGCTCTTGGAACACAACTGTGTTCATGCCTCCGCCGTAGTACTCGTTGAACATCTCTATCACCGGAACACTGTTGACATTCCACGGACGGCCGGCGTTGTGATACTGGCGCATGTAGATGTTCTTGGCCGAATATGGCGCGAGCAGAATCTCGTTGGCAGGGGTCTGTGTGGTCTTATATTCGCGGTTGGGAAGAACAGGTGCCAGATGTTTGGGTGTTTTGTGCAGCTTGTCGATAAGCGCAATCATCTTCTTCTCGCTTTCCGGACCGTAGTATAGCACAGAATGCTGGTAGCCCCGAAGAGCCTTTATCTTGTCGATGAGCTTCTGGGGGTCTTCGTTTCTTAACTCCACACTGTCGGGTACGTTGCGCATGGGGTTGTACGGACCGTACACACCGTAGTTGTATAGAGCCTGGAAGTTGGTCTGCTGGTTGAGCTTGTTGTCCGAACGTGCTTTCTCTACCAGTTCTACATATTTGTCATAAGCCTCTTTGTCAGGCTTAGCGTTGGCGAGGAAGTCTTCAAGCAGAGCCATAGCTTCTGCTCGATTCTCGTCGAGTCCGCTCAGATTGATGAACAGATTGTCGTTATTTACCGAATAGTTGACGTAGCAAGCGAGCTTGTAGAATTTCTGCTTGAGCTGCGAAGCCGTAAGCTTGTCAGTACCGAGATAACTGAGATATTCGGTGGCGTATGGCAGCCACTTGTCGGCTTCGCTTCCCATCTTATAATAATAAGACAGGCGGAACAGGCCGTTGGTCGGGTTCTTTACATACAGTACGGGCAGTCCTTTCTTGGTCTTACCCTTCTGAAGGTCGGTCTGAAAGTTGACGAAACGCGGCTGTATCGGCTGGGGTTTAGAGTTGATTATGTCGGTGACAAATGTGCTCTGCTTGTCGCGGTTAGTAGGTATGCCGGTAATCTGGGGCTTGTCTATCTTCTTCTGGCTGGCATCCTCGCCGGTTTTCTTGTATACCACGGCATAGTTATCGTGGAAGTAGCGCGAGACAAACGCCATGATATCCTTCTTGGTCAACTTGGATATGCGTTCGATACGACCGACCACGTCGCTCCATTTCTCACCATTGATGAAGGCATCGACAAACTCGTCGGTACGACCTTCATTACTATCAATAGAGTTGTAATAGTCGAGTTTGAGGTTACTGATGACCGAAGGCAGAAGGTCGTCGCTGAACTCCCCCTTCTTCAGTTTGTCTATTTCAGCAAGAATAAGACTCTTTACTTCGTCCAGGCTCTGTCCTTTCTTCGGCATACCGTAGGCCAGAAATGACGAATAGTCGCGGTTGACGTAAGGAAAGGAACTGGCTTGCAGACATTTCATAGGCTGGTTTATATCAAGATCGAACAGTCCTGCCGTACCGTTAGACAGCATGTTTGATACGACATCGAGGGTGTCGGTCTGGAATGAGTCGCCCCCTTTAAACTTCCATCCGAGCCACACCATTTCGGCATCTTGCCCTACGACGGTAGTATCAGTCGGAGCAGTCAGATTGCGAACCGGGGCGAACTGCGGGTAAGTAAGATTGTCGCTCTTCTTCCACGAGCCGAAGTATTTGTCGATTACAGCGATGGTCTTGTCGGGGTCGAAGTCGCCTGCCATTAGTATGGCCACGTTGTTCGGAACATAGTAATGATGGAAATAGTTCTTTATGTTCACAATTGACGGATTCTTCAAATGCTCCTGCGACCCGAGAGTAGTCTGGTTGCCGTACGGATGACCGGGGAACAGCTTGGCGTTCATTGCGGCAAACACCTTGCGCACATCGTTGGTCAGACTGATGTTATACTCCTCATAGACGGCTTCAAGTTCGGTGTGGAAACCGCGTATCACCATGTTCTGGAAACGGTCCGACTGTACCTTCGCCCAGTTCTCTATCTCGTTCGACGGAATGTTCTCTGTGTAGCAAGTCACATCAGTGCTGGTGTAAGCATTCGTACCTTCGGCTCCTATCGACGACATGAGCTTGTCATACTCGTTAGGAATGTTGTATTTTGCTGCAAGCTGTGAGATGCTGTCAATCTCGTGATAGAACGTCTTGCGGCGTGCCGGGTCTTTTATCGTGCGGTATATCTCGAAGCGGTTCTGTATAGAGTCGAGCAACGGAGCTTCGGCTGCATAGTCGGAAGTGCCGAACTTCTTCGTGCCCTTGAACATCAGATGCTCAAGATAATGGGCCAGACCCGTCGTTTCGGCCGGGTCGTTTCGGCTTCCGGTGCGTACGGCGATATCGGCTTGGATACGTGGTTTCTCCTTGTTAACCGACAGATACACCTTAAGCCCGTTCTTCAGCGTGTAGATACGCGTGGCGGTAAGGTCGCCCGGCACGGTCTCGTAGGTGTACTTCTGAGCCTGCGCTGCCATGGAGAAGGCAGCGAGACATGCTCCTAATAAAAGTTTTATTCTCATGTTTTTATTATTGTTGTGTATGTTTGTTGAATATGTGTATGTTTGTTGAATACATACTGTCACATATAGAGCTTCTGATCCTCGAAGTCGACCTCGCGGTCGAGCTGCTCGTTGAAGTCGCGGAACACTTCTTCTTCAATGTCTCCGAGCGAATACTCCTTGCGTGCATCCTTCTTTATCTCTGCAATCCAAGCCCGCCGCGCCGTGATGTAGTCGGCTCTCACCCGTTCGGCATCCTCTTCGGTGATGGTGTCGAGTCCGTAGTAGTCTTTTATCATGCGATAGGTCCAAGCCCAACGATATTCGGGATAGTTGTCGTTTATCTCGTTGAAGCGTCCTATGATGTCGTCGGTGGTAGTTATGTTGCCGGCGAGTATGTCGTCGGCCAGTCTCTTCTCTTCGCTTTCAGGCAGCAGCAATCCCGACAGGTCGTTCCATTTTCCGATGCCGACTTCGGTCTGCGGTTCTTCCAGAACATGACGCTTGAGCACCGCTCCCATATAAATGCGCAGTGCAATGTCATAATACTTTATGCCTTTACGCAGAGCCGAAGCCTTGATGACGTACTCGTGGTAGTTGTAGGTCGACACGTCGTCTCCCGACGCGGCGCGCAGGTTTTCTAAAATCTGCTTGCCTCGCAGTATCTCGCCGACAGAGAACGGTGTGAGCCAGTCGAAGTTGACGATACTCTTGCATCCCTGTTTCGGGCGCATGTCTCGCTTCGGCCATTTGCGTATGTCGCGGTATAGCCCGACCGTGGTGAGGTTGCGCCCCGGAACGAGATACATTGTGTCGCTGTAGGCTATGAGGTAAGAGAACGGCAGCGAGCGCGTATCGGGATGGTACATCAGCTTGCCGAAACATACAGAGAATGTCCCTATATGTGCAGGCATGAGCAGGTACGCACCGCTGGCGGTCTTGGTTCCGCGTTCCATTATGCCGTAATGCATAGGTCCCATCTTGTAGGCATGATTACTGAAATTGGTTCCCGACCCGGCATTATAGAACGAGAACATGCCTCCGATGAGCAGCGAACTCTTGTGATGACTGGCCGTGAACGGGCCGCAGAAAGCCGCACACGCTTCGCCGTTGGCCATGTAGCTGTTGGCGAAGAACACACTGGCCGAAGCCGTGAAGCCGTTGCTCACCTGACAGGCTTCGCCGACGAAGCAGTCCTGCATCTTCACACTGTTTATTATAGAAGAGCCGTCCGAGATGATTGAGTTCTCGCATATAACGCCCGTGCCAATGTAGACATTGGCCTCAGCCGAACTCATTATCGTGCAGTCGCTAAGCCGCGCGGCTCCGCTTATCTCGCAATCGTCATAAATGACAGTATTGGTTATCTCCTTGGTATTGACAATCTTCACGCGGTTGCCTATAGTGCCATTATCGGGCAGGGCGCGCGCAAGCTCCTCGTTTACAATCCTGCGAATTGCATCTTTCAAAGGCTTGTCGTGGAAATGTTTCACCATGAATGCGGCAAACTGACTTGTCAACCCATGAAACACCACGAGATTGCCGTTACCTACCTCGTTAAGTACAGAGATTATATTGCCTTCGCCGTAAGTCGCGCCCTCTAAAGTCTCGATGGTGCACACATTGGAAATGTAGCAATCGTCGCCGATGGTGTAATTGTTGATATAATTGCCGATGTTCTCTATCAGACAGTTATCGCCTACGGTGACATTGCGCAGCGTGGCGTTATTGATGCCCGAATGCTTGACAAAGCCCTTGCTCACCTCTACACTCCTGTCGCAAGTGCCGAGACGTACCTCGCCGTAGAAGAGCACCCGGTGGTAATAGTTGGGACGGAAGTCGTCGGTCACAAGCACCGCTGTCCAGTCTTCTGCCCAGCAGCTGTTGTCTTCGAGAATGCGAATCTCTTGTTCGTTCAGTTGTCTGTAGTCTGTCATACCTCGTTGTTGTCTGGATAAAGAAAATCGTTGTAAGGATATTTCTGGACATGAAGTTCGCGCACCTTTTTATATAAAACGTCGCGCAGCTCGTCGATGTTCTGTTTTTCGCGTGCCGATATGAAAAGACAATTGTCGTTGAGCCGTGCCATCCATGTACGCTTCAGCTCGTCGAGAGTGATGTTCTCCTTTGTGGGCGGTGTGAGGTCGTCCTCGTCCTTGTCCACCCATTTGTAGTTGTCTATCTTGTTGAACACAATCATCGACGGTTTGTCGGCGCAGCCTAAGTCTTTGAGAGTATTCTCTACTACGCTTATCTGCTCTTCAAAGTCGGGATGTGAGATGTCTACTACATGCACCAGCAGGTCGGCTTCGCGCACCTCGTCGAGCGTCGACTTGAAAGAATCGACGAGGTCGGTGGGCAGTTTGCGGATGAATCCTACAGTGTCGGCCAGCAGGAACGGCAGGTTTTCTATCACCACCTTGCGTACTGTAGTGTCGAGAGTGGCAAAAAGTTTGTTCTCGGCAAACACCTCACTCTTGGCCAGAAGGTTCATTATCGTAGACTTGCCCACATTGGTATAACCCACCAGTGCCACGCGGATGAGCCGCCCACGGTTCTTGCGCTGCGTGTTCTTTTGCTTTTCTATCTCGACAAGTCGCTGTTTGAGCAGACTGATGCGCTGCAGTATTATACGTCGGTCCATTTCGAGCTGTGTCTCACCCGGGCCACGCAGACCTACACTACCCTTTCCGCCACCGGAGCCGGAGCCGCCGCCCTGACGTTCGAGGTGGGTCCACATACGCTGCAACCGTGGCAGCAGGTAGTGGTACTGTGCCAGCTCCACTTGTGTCTTGGCCGCCGCCGTCTGGGCACGCATGGCGAATATGTCGAGTATGAGCGATGTGCGGTCGAGTATCTTCACACCCAGCTCTTTCTCGATGTTGCGTATCTGCTTAGCCGACAGTTCGTCGTCGAAGATGACCATCCCCACTTCGCGTTCGGCATCTTCTTCAGCCTTTATATATTCTTTAATCTCTTCGAGCTTGCCTTTGCCGACATACGTCACACTGTTGGGACCGCCCACTTTCTGCGTGAACCGTTTAACGGTAACAACCCCAGCCGTATCGGCAAGAAACTCCAGTTCGTCGAGGTATTCCTTGGTCTTGGCTTCGTCCTGCTCCTTGGTTATCAGTCCGACGAGCACGGCGGTTTCAGCCTTTACTTCGGAAAGCACAAATTCTTTCATTTCTTTTATTTAAGTATTTCTTTTGCAAACTTACAAATAATCGGTGGAATAAAAGAAATTTTTCATGTATAATAAAGCGGTTAGTATCTTTATGCAATTATTTGACAGTCTCCGTCCAAATTGTCAGATGTAAATAAACAGTTCACCCACTGTAAAGTGTTACATTACTCAAGTTTCTGATTTAGATTTAACCCGTTTTCTGTAGGGACGCACGGCTCGTGCGTCCGCTGTGCTGAATACGCTGTTCGTTTAAGCGACAATTATTCTGCTTAGTAATGATTAAAAAATAACTTGGTACATTTTTGTGTCCTTATTATGAAGT
>CALBJK010000123.1 GCA_937892695.1 uncultured Prevotella sp. | reverse complement strand
TCTGATTTTATGTGTGCTGAAATGCCACTACGAAAAATTTAACGGAGTATTGTAGAATGACCAACAAAAACAAAATGGAATGTCCTTGTTTTGTTCTTTTGCTGTAACTTTGCAGCGAGAACAATAATTGAAGACAATGAGAATACTGATTGTAAACGGTCCCAACCTGAATCTGTTAGGTCGCCGCGAACCGGGCATCTACGGCAGCAGCTCGTTTGAAGACTATCTTGCGGAACTGCGCAAAGAATATCCAGATGTCGTTATAGACTATTTCCAGAGCAATGTCGAAGGCTCGCTGATTGACAAGATGCAGCAGGAAGGCTTTTCGGTTGACGGAATAGTGCTCAATGCCGGAGCCTACACCCATACGAGCATCGCCCTGCAAGATTGTATCAGGGCCATCACTTCGCCTGTGATAGAAGTGCATATCTCCAATGTTCACCGGCGAGAGGAGTTCCGCCACCGTTCTATGATTTCGTGTGCGTGCCGTGGCGTGATTTGCGGCTTCGGACTCGATTCATACAGGCTTGCCATAGAGGCGTTCTTGAGAAAGTGAATGGGCGAAAGAGAATAATATGAAAAGCAAAAAGTCTGGTTATGACAGAAGATTTGGAACGCTACATTTTGGCACATAGCGAACCGGAAGGCGAATATCTGCATCGGCTCTACCGCGCTACCAACATCCATACCATACACGGACGCATGGCAAGCGGACATCTGCAGGGCCGTCTTCTGAAAATGTTAGTGGAGATGGTACGGCCGCAGAACATCCTCGAAGTGGGCACATTCTCGGGCTACAGCGCGATATGTCTGGCCGAGGGGCTTGATGAGGGCGGAATGGTATGGACATTCGAGATAAACGACGAGCAGGAACCTTTTACCCGTCCGTGGATAGAAGGTTCGGCAGTGGCCGACAAGATAAAATTCATTATCGGCGATGCCAATGTCGAAGCCCCGAAACTCGGAATAACGTTTGACATGGCCTTCATCGACGGCAACAAACGCACATACGTCCAGACCTACGAGACGGTAATAGGACTGTTGCGTCCGGGCGGATTCATACTCGCCGACAATACTCTTTGGGACGGTCATGTCATCGACCATGCCTACGACCATGACAGCCAGACCGTCGGCATAGAGGATTTCAACGACTTTGTGGCCGCCGACTCACGTGTAGAACAGGTGATTCTACCTTTGCGTGACGGACTGACAGTAATAAGGAAGAAGTGAAAGTATGGTAGTGGCAAGTGTCATTTATTAGCATTAAGAAAAATAAAGATTCAGATTATATATTTCGTTTAAAAGGAATGCAGACTGCCCACAGATCTGATCACACCATGCGCTATGGTAGGGTAAGCCAGACGGATTGGCATCCACGATACTTACAAAATGCGATTCTCATTGGGGAGCATTCTTCCACTATTCCCAAGACCGTTCTTTCACTGTGCGCGAAGCAGCAAGGATACAATCGTTCCCAAACCATTTTGTGTTCAGCGGCAATATGGCTGAGCAATATTCACAAGTCGGTAACGCCGTACCGCCATTATCGGCAAAATCCGTTGGTCTATCACTTCCAACTTATCTACAATAAATATGTCTGGTTTTATTTCAGAATTTTCAGATAACACCCAGTAGAGACACACCGGAGTGTGTCTACTGGAATGCATTTTTTATATTGTCAGAATACTGACTTTCTTACTTCACTGTGATGAGGAAATAGTTCTTCTTGCCGCGCTGCACGAGCAGGTATTTGCCGTCTATGAGGTCGTCGGATGTGACAGGACGGTCAAAAGCAGCGAGTTTCTCCTTGTTCAGCGATACACCGCCGCCTTGTACGAGCTTGCGCATTTCTCCTTTGCTGGCAAAAACCTTCACGTCGTCGCGGGTGAACAGTTCTACCGCAGACTGGCCGAGCTGATCTTTTGGCAAATCGAAATGAGGCACACCTTCGAAGATACTCAGCAACGTTGCTTCATCAAATTTCTGAAGTGTTTCCTTTGTTCCTTTTCCGAAAAGTATGCTCGATGCTTCTTGAGCCGTTGCAAGGTCTTCAGCCGAGTGTACGAGGGTGGTCACCTCTTCGGCCAGGCGTTTCTGGAGAATGCGGCGGCCGGGGTCTTGCTTGTGCTCTTCTACAAGCGATTCGATGGTCTCGCGGTCGAGGCTGGTGAATATCTTGATGTAACGTTCGGCATCATCGTCACTCACGTTGAGCCAGAACTGGTAGAACTTGTATGGTGTAGTACGTTTTGGGTCGAGCCATACGTTGCCGCTTTCCGTCTTGCCGAACTTTTTCCCGTCAGCTTTGGTTATCAGCGGACATGTCAGGGCGTATGCTTCAGCTTCCTGTCCGAGTGTTCGGCGTATCAGTTCAGTTCCGGTGGTCATGTTGCCCCACTGGTCGTTTCCTCCGAGCTGCAACTTGCATCCCTTAGTCTCGTAGAGATGGAGAAAGTCGTAACCCTGAAGCAGCTGATAAGTGAATTCGGTGAACGACAGTCCGTCGCGCGATGTCCCGTTGAGACGTTGCTGCACACTCTCCTTTGCCATCATGTAGTTGACAGTGATGTGCTTGCCTACGGTGCGGGCGAAATCAAGGAATGTAAAATCCTTCATCCAGTCGTAATTGTTCACCATCTCGGCTGCGTTGGGTTCTTTTCCTTCAAAGTCGAGGAACTTGGCCACTTGCTTCTTTATGCACTCCTGATTGTGGTAGAGGGTGTCGGCATCGAGCAGATTGCGCTCCTGGCTCTTACCCGAAGGGTCGCCAATCATGCCAGTAGCACCGCCTACGAGGATGATGGGCTTGTGCCCGCAACGTTGCAAATGGCGCAGCATCATTATACCGCACAAATGACCGATGTGAAGCGAGTCGGCAGTAGGGTCGGTACCGAGATAGGCTGTCACCATTTCTTTTTGAAGCAGCTCTTCGGCTCCCGGCATTATCTGCGCAAGCATTCCGCGCCAGCGCAGTTCTTCAACAAAGTTCTTTTCCATTATTATTGTCTTGTCTTTATCAGGGCTTGAGGATTCTCATTATAGGTGGGTCTAAGATTTCCCACGAAAAATTAACAGAAGTGGGGAGCTTTAATCTTGAAGCCGGTGGTCTTTCCATCTGACGGCTTACGGCACCGGGTCGTATCCGCTGCCTCCCCACGGATTGCATCTGAGTATGCGCCATACTGCAAGAGCCAGTCCCCTGATGGGGCCGTGTTTGAGAATGGCCTGTCGGGCATATTCGGAGCATGTAGGCGTGAACCGGCATGAAGGCGGTGTGAAGGGAGTGATGAATTTCTGATAGAACACTATCGGCATCACCAGAATCAGTGCTGCCACGTGTGATATGTTCTTCAAAAACTGCTTCATTCTGTGCCAAGCTTTTCGCACAGCCGTGCGATCAGTCCTTCCACTTTGGCCTCTACCTCCTCCGACGGATAGAGTTCGTCACATTGCCATATAAAGGCTATGGCTACTACCCGTCCGGGAGTACCTGCTGCGAGTGTAAGCAGGGTATGCTTGTGCTTGCGGTAGGCTTCGCGCACTTGCCGTTTCACACGGTTGCGCTTTACTGCGCGTTTGAAGTGACGTTTAGGTACACTGACGAGCATCTGCACTCCTTCTGCGGTACTGTCACTGTCGATGACCGCATAGACCATCCGCAGCGGGAAGGCCGACATAGAACGGCTTCCGCTGCCCTTGAAGAGACGGTCTATGAGTTTCAGGCTGCACAGCCGTTCTTCTTTCTTCAGTGTCAACGCGCCGGTGGCAGACATGAGCGTTCACTTAAAGGAGTTCTATTTCTTGTGCTCTTGCAGGTAGGCTCTAAGCGCACTTGTCATCGAGGGATGATCCTTAGTGGGAGCTTCGATATCAAGCCTTAGTCCTTCCTCAGTCACGGCACGCGCCGTTGCGGGTCCGAATGTGGCAAAACGCACTTCGCCCTGCTTGAAGTCGGGAAAGTTCTCCTTAAACGTCTTTATGCCTGTCGGGCTGAAGAATACGAGCATGTCGTAGTCGAAGTTCTTCACCTCTTCTTCGGTGAATCCGTTGCTCACAGTGCGGTACATAACACACTCTTTGTGGTTGAGCTTCTTCGAGTCTAACAGTTTCTGTACGTCGTCATTGTGTACACTGCTCATCGGCACAAGATACTTTTCGGTCTTGTGCTTCACCATTGTGGGCAGAAGGTCGTTGATACGTCCCGTGCTGCCGAAGAACACCTTGCGCTTACGATACTGGACATATTTCTGTATGTAAAGCGCGATGGTCTCTGTGACGCAGAAATACTTCATGGTTTCGGGAATTGTCACGCGCATTTCCTTGGCCAGGTTGAAGTAGTTGTCGATAGCGTGACGCGAAGTGAACACTACCGCTGTGTAGTCAAGCAGATTTATTTTCTGCTGTCTGAACTCCTTTGGGCTCAGACCTTCCACCTTGATAAATGGTCTGAATACGAGCTGTACACCGAAATCGTGAGCAATGTCATAATAAGGCGACTTTTCGCTTGAAGGCTCGGGCTGAGATACCAAAATCTTCTTTATCATCGTTTGTGTCTTAGAAGTTTACTTTCAAATAGCTGCTTGCCATGGTCAGTACGCCCCAAAGCGCAACCATAGGCGTGATTTCGAGCGCACAAAAGTACAAAAAATTTTGCAGATAATCTCTCCGCTGGCTGAAAAAGATAATGTATGTCTTATAAAACGTCAGCAAACGGCACAATAATATCACGAATGCGGTGGCTACGAGGGCGGCCACTACTGATATTCCGAAATAAGCATGGAGCATCACTATAGGGAAGAGGGCTACTCCTTCGAGCGACAGCAGAAAGAGATAGGACTTCAGCCATAGTTCTGTGCGTCGGTGGTCGAAGAACACCCATCCCGTCAGCCAGTAGAGCAACGCCTTTACCACTACGCTGCCCAGAACTATGCTTGAGAACGTGGCGACAACGAGATTCTGGTCGATGATGAAAGTGTCGGCCACGTAGAAATATACATAGAAGAAATAGACCATACCTGTAAGAAGGCAGGTGAGCAGAACGAGGAAGAACTGGAACTGGAACTCGTCGGATGTTTCGGTGATGGCCGTGGCATCTTCTCGCTGGTAGCGGAAGAACATCTTTACCTGTCTCGTCATGAAACGTCTCGACTTGGAGAATGCTACCGCCATGAGAACGAAACATGCCAGCAGTATGATGGTGATGACGTTGTCCCGGCTCACGCTATAGGGCACTGGGTCGCCCGATACTCCTGGCCTCCCGCCGTAGAGGTCGGGGTTGAAGTAAGGCTTGCCTGTAAAGTAAGACTCGCGGTAGTATTTGGGCATGTTGATGTCGCGGAAACTGTGGCCAATAGGCTGTCCGGGCAAATGGAGGGTGTCGGGTTCTTCGCTCCAGTGTATCGGCGAGGGCTTGATGTTGGCCTGTATGGCAGAGTCCTGCTGCGCCGGTGTGGCATCAGCAGGAAGCCATCTGAGCACCTGGGCAGGTGTCGGCTGCCAGTGTCCTTTCTTCACCCTGGCTTGGGTTTCTTCACCCTGGCCGTGATTCTCTCCTAAGACTATTGTGTCTGACTGCTGGTGAAAGTTCATAATCGGTATTTTTGTGTTTGAGGCGGTTTCGGCGGCATCCGCCGTCGAAACCTGTATCCTCGCTATTCTCCGAAGAAAGCCCTGCGTATTTCATTCACACGGTCGAGCTTCTCCCATGTGAACAACTCCACTTTGACTTTCCGTGTCGGGTGGTAGTGGCTGGTAAAGGTCTTTTCTACCACCTCACACTTGCGTCCCATGTGTCCGTAGGCGGCTGTCTCAAGATACATGGGTTGGCGCAGTTTCAGACTACGCTCGATGGCCTTGGGCCTGAGGTCGAAGTTTGCGCCTATCCAGCGCGCTATCTCGCCGTCGCTCATGGCGGTGTGGCTGCGCCCGTAGGTATTGACATAGATGTTGACCGGCTCGGCCACGCCGATGGCGTAGCTTATCTGTACGAGCATCTCGTCGGCTACGCCGGCCGCAACCATGTTCTTGGCTATGTAGCGGGCGGCGTAGGCTGCCGAACGGTCTACCTTGCTCGGGTCTTTGCCCGAGAATGCGCCACCACCGTGTGCACCCTTGCCGCCGTAGGTGTCGACGATAATCTTGCGGCCTGTCAGTCCGGTGTCGCCGTGAGGTCCTCCGATGACGAACTTTCCGGTGGGGTTGACGTAATATTTTATGTCGTCACCGAAGAGGTCGAGCACCTTCTGGCTGTGTATCTCGGCCTTTACGCGAGGTATGAGAATGTTGATGACATCGTCCTTGATACGAGCGAGCATACGCTCATCGTCATTGTCAAACTCGTCGTGCTGTGTCGACACTACGATGGTGTCGATACGCAGGGGAGTGCCGTCATCGGCATACTCTACGGTCACCTGGCTCTTCGAGTCGGGTCGCAGATAGGTCATCTGCCGCCCTTCTCGGCGTATGTCGGCAAGAACCTTCATTATAAGATGGGCTACGTCGAGCGACACGGGCATGTAGTTCTCAGTCTCGTTGACGGCATAACCGAACATCATGCCTTGGTCGCCGGCTCCTTGGTCGTCGATGTTGTCGCGGCTCACGCCACGGTCGATGTCGGCACTCTGTTCATGTATGGCAGTGAGCACTCCGCACGACGCTCCGTCAAACTGGTACTCCGACTTTGTATAGCCTATACGGTTGATGGTGCGGCGGGCGATGGTCTGCAGGTCGATATAGGCTTCAGATCGCACTTCGCCCATTATTATCACCTGACCGGTGGTGACGAACGTCTCTATGGCGCAGTGGGCGTTCTCGTCGTAGGCGAGAAACTGGTCAAGCAGAGCGTCCGAAATCTGGTCGGCCACCTTGTCGGGGTGTCCTTCCGATACCGACTCCGATGAGAACAGATAGGTTGTTTTTCTGGATTCAGTCTGGGCATGTGAACCCTGAGTGAAATTTGTCTTTTCTTTCATTTTTCCAAAAATGTTTAAGTGGAAAAATGCCAAATGACCGTCGAAAATCTATAGGATTTCGCAGTTTTAGCATTTTTTAGTGTGGTTGCAAGCAGCCAAATTCTTCCACATTTATAATAATGTAATAACCCCTTTTTCAATTGAGACTGCAAAGTTACTTATTATTCTGTCTTCCGCCAAGTGTTTTGAGTTAAACTGTATGAATGCGACCGGCATTGTCTGTCATTGTCCATCTTTCCTTTCACAATCAAAAGACGCGAAAGGCATTTATCCGGTGTCCTGATACAGATTTACTTTACACGCTTTTAACAAAAAAACGAGTAAAGAAA
>CALBJK010000122.1 GCA_937892695.1 uncultured Prevotella sp. | reverse complement strand
GACGGTGAGCGACCGGATAGTAGAGCCTTTCTTCCTGATGAATGACAACCGCGACATACGTTGCCACGAGATAAAGACCCACACCAACAAGACTTTTAAGATTTCGCGCATGGGCAATGTAGAGATTATCGATGTGCCTTGGATTTGCGAAGACCAGCACAAACAAGTGTTCACTGACATGTTCATGTTCAGCGGAGAAGAGCGTCACCACGTCAGTCTACGGTTAGGACAGCTCTCCCACAACCTGCTGACAGAAGAGTATCCGGCATCAGAAAGCGGCATGACAAGCCAAGAAGAAAACGGTCACTGGACTTTCGAAACTGAAGTGGCCTCGTTTCTCGGCATAGGACGCTTCGTGCTCGGACTGTCAAATGACATCACTGTACTCGGCGACGACGAATTCAAGCATTATCTTAGAGACTGCATAAAGAAAATGGACAAGTTCGCCGAAAGCCTTCAGTGAAGCGGCAACCAGCCACGACTCAATCTGTAACCAAACAATTATCATACAAAACAAGCCGTATTCCTTATTACCATCAACTCAAATTACAACTAAAATCCTCGTTTTCATCGCAGCCAATCTGTAACTGACAGCTACTGCACAGATAGCCGACATGAAAGAGAACAGCCAGAACGCACCAATGGGAGTGGACGACCCACACACGATAATGGAGCATACTGCCGACCACGAGCACTACAGCCTTCTGGTTTCGGACATAAGCCGCGCGATAAACGAGAAGTTTCCCGACTGCGACCGGGGGACGTCTACGCTTCTGGTTCACAAGACCGGGCAAAGCATGGCACTGATGTGGAAAATCGTACCTAACGACATGAAAACACGTGGCGTAGAAGTACTATATAATTAAGGTGGAAGAAGCAAGCTTCCATCTCCGACGTTCATGGAGCCTAGGCCGTGTTCTACGCCCTAAGCGAGAACGGCTATGCCGACGCGGTTTTCTAAAAAGCTGTCGAACATGTTCTTCAGCTTGGCAAAGAAGCCATTGTGAGCCTGTCCGGAGTGATAGGCCGCAATGGCTTCTTCCATTTTGTGCTGTCCGAAACGGCAAATCCTCTCGGCCTTGTCATAGTCGAACGCGCCGAAACGGTTCATCGGAATATTGGCGATTATGTCCGGTGGCGACAGCCGGAGAGCCTGATCGGTATTGGCCTCAATCATCATCTGGTAAGTATTGGCCAGCAAGGAGAAATAGTTGCTGCCAGCCGAAGGAGCCGGAGGAAGCAGACGTTGCAGCACGCCCGAGTCGTGGCGGTGGCGCAATTCGGCCTGTTCGTGCAGGTTTTCAAAGTCCATGTCGCGTGGCGCACTCACGTTCACGGCCACAAGCAGGTCGCCACGTGTCCTTACAACCTTGTCGAGAGGAAGCGGGCTTACCACACCTCCGTCGATGAGCATCCTTCCGTCAATCGTGACAGGCTTGAAAAACATGGGTATGGAAATAGATGCCCTTATGGCTTCATAGAGGCTACCGTGGTCGAACACAACCTCTTCGTGGCTTTTCACGTCGGCCGAAACGGCTCTGAACGGTATCGGCAAATCCTCAATATTCACATCGGGGACGATGCGCTTGAGAGCATCCATCACCTTGTCGCCTTTCACTATATGGTTCATGCCTATCGACCAGTCGGCAAGCGAGAGCACGTCTTTGCGGTCGAGCGAACACGCCCATTTGATTACTTCCTCGAGCTTCCCGGCAGCATACATACCGCCGACCAAAGCCCCGATGGAGCTTCCGGCCACAGAACTTACTTCAAAGCCCTGACGTTCCAACTCGCTTATCGCCCCCACATGGGCATAGCCGCGTGCACCGCCACAAGACAGTACCAGAGCCACTTTTTTCTTCTTTGACATAAATCAGAACATGTTTTATCCTTAAACGTCAGTCTGTTATCCGGTTTATTTGAATACCCGAAGCAGAAACCGCTCGGCCACCGGCTCAAAAAGGTCGTGCCCCTTGGCATTAAGATGCGCCCTGTCGCCGTGACCTTGGTTCTGGAAATACAGCTCACGAAATTTGTCGTTGTCCGACTTTATAGTATAGTCGCGGGCGGAGTCGAATACCGGTATGCCGTATTTGCAGCACACTTTCTTGGTAGCCTTCACCACCTGTTCAAAGTTCCCGCCACGGAACCCCTTCACTCTCCACGGCGTGAACCACACTATCTGCGCCTTAGGCCACTTCGTTTTCAGTCCCCTGCAAAGTTTGTCGGCCTTGTCACGGTAGCAGTCTATGCCGATGTTGTCGAGCAGACTGGCATCATTATGGCCGGCAATGATGACGAGATAGTCAATCGAATCTCTCATTTCGCCGTAACGATGATACATGGCTTTTCCGTATTGAGCACGGTCAAGAGCCACACAGTTGCCGTTAATGCCATAGTTGAAATAGTGCATCCCGTACTTTTTGGCAAATTTGTAATGCCACGTATTGGAGACCGGTTCGTGATGGTTGCGCGCATAGCTGTCACCGAACACTGCGATATTCTTTCCTTTCAATAATGTAGTCTGGCCGGACTTTATTTTGGTCGACACCCCTGCTACCGTCAGCAATAGAGCCGACAGCAGCAAAACCAACTTCCTCATATATTCAGTTATCCTTTCTGTTTGCTACGCAACACGTAGGTACATGCACCATTAGCACACAAAGATAATGATAATAAGCGTATGTTCAAAATTAAGTGTGTGTTTTATTTTCCAGCATTCTAGGTTTGTGTTTTATTCTATTGTTTGCCTATTTTACACCGCCACAGACCGATTTGGATTTAACACTTTTACGGAAAAACAGAACAATCTTTTTTTCTGTTTTCCAATATGGCCGTTTTCACGCTCCAATATGCGGCATATTGGACTCTAATATGCCGCATATTAGAAGCTAAAACACGGCATTTCAGAGCGCGATTTGATGTCATTCGTAATCCGTTGACAATCAGTTTATTCAAAGGGTATGCCAGAATTTTTCAAGAAAATGGTCTTGTTCCGAAATAAAACAACTCCAACCATGATAGTGGATCTATAACGAATGGTGTGGGCAGTAGGGACGCACGGCTCGTGCAGTGCGTCCCTACTGATTAACGATAGACGCATATAATTCTTTAGACTGCCACACTTACCCACACGAAACGTTACAGAACCACAAGAAAACATTTAGTTAAAAGCTTCTCAGCCACCCTGCCAAGTTCTGCAGCATCTCGGCATGATACTTGAAGTCCGATTTTATGCCGTAGCCATGACCGCCCGAAGGATAGACGAAGATTGAAGCCGGAACATCGTGACGGTACAGCTCGGTGTAATAGTTTACGCCGTTGATGGGCATCACTACATGGTCGTCATCGCTAAGAATGATGCATGCCCGTGGCGTGACCCTTGTCACATTGAGGTCGCTGCTGTATTGCTGTTCGGTCTTTTTCTTAGCGTCCTTACCGAGCAGATTGTCATGAGAACCCTGATGGGTGAAGCCCGGCATCATCGTTATGACGGGATAGAACAGTATCTGGAAGTTGGGAGCTGCGTCACCTTTCGCCTGTGTGGCAATGGTAGAAGCCAGATGGCCTCCGGCCGAAAAGCCCATTATACCGATATCGTTACGGCTGATATGCCATGCAGCGGCATTGCGACGCACCAGTCTGATGGCCTCTTCGGCATCGCTGATGGGCACTTCTGTGTTGCCGTGAGGCATACGATATTTAAGAACGACAGCCGCAATACCCATATTGTTGAAATATCCGGCCCAGTCGTTGCCCTCATACCCCATGGCCAAATGGGCGTAGCCGCCGCCCGGACATATCACTACGGCACGTCCTGTGGCTGTCTTCTCCGAAGGCAGATACACCTTGACCTGGGCGATGTCCTTGCTGTCGCCGTTGTCGTTGGGAGTCTTGCCGTTCCACAAATCGATGTCTAACACTTTCTGCGCGGCCAAAGGGAGAGCCGCAAACATTAAGGCTAATGCCAATAAAAATTTAGATGTTTTCATTCGGTTTTTCTAATTTATCAAAACAATGTTTGCAAAGGTAATATTTTTTTCGTAATATTGCAGGACTAACGAAACAAACATACATGGATAAACGTATTTTAATGTTTGCACTGTCCGCGCTTCTCTATTCGGGCAGCTATGCAAAGGTGAAGTTACCTCACCTAATCAGCGACAACATGATTATCCAGAGCGACACACAAGCACGGCTCTGGGGATGGGACAAACCAGGAAAAACAGTCAACGTGAAAGTCTCTTGGTCGTCGGCACGCTACACGGCAAAAACAGGAAGCGACGGAAAATGGGAAGTGAAAGTAAAGACTCCCCAAGCCGGATATACGCCTCTGTCGATAACTTTTGACGACGGCGACAAGACCGTTATCAATAATGTATTGGCAGGCGAAGTGTGGGTGTGCGGCGGACAGTCGAACATGGAGATGCCAGTACGCGGTTTCGGCCAGTGCCCCTTGGAGAACTATAATGAGGTAGTGCTCGATGCGAAGGACTCGAAAGGCGTGCGTTATGCACGGCTGCCGATGATAATGAGCATGACTCCGCTCGAAGACACGAAATGTGAATGGAAACAAGTGACACCGGCCACTGTAGGCGGAGCCGGTGCCACATCGTATTTCTTCGCACGGCTGGTGAGTCGCACTCTGGGCATACCCGTAGGCGTAATCGAGGCCAACAAAGGCGGAACCAGGGTGGAAGCATGGCTCAACCGCGACAACCTCAAAGCCCACACCGACGAAGCACTCGACTCGGCATCTATATACAAACGCGGCGAAATGGAACGTCCGCTCGTATGGGGCAACGGGACATTCAACCCCGCACTCAAATACACAATCAAGGGAATACTCTATTATCAGGGTTGCGCCAATGTGGGCAACCATCCCAAAGAGTATGCCGACCGTCTGGCTCTGCTCGTCGACCAATGGCGCAAAGCTTTCGGTGAAGGACAGATTCCGTTCTACTTTGTCGAGATTGCACCGTTCAACTATGAAGGTCCGGACGGCACCAGTGCAGCCTTCCTGCGCGAACAGCAGCACAAAGCTGCACAGCTGATACCCAACAGCGGCATAGTATGCACCAACGACTGCGTATATCCTTGGGAAGGAAGGCAGATACATCCGGCACAGAAACGCAAGGTGGGCGAACGTCTCGCCTTCTGGGCACTGACCAAGACCTACGGTTTTGACGGACTGATATATAAAGGACCTGAATACCAAAGCATGAAGGTGGAGGGCGACAAGATACGCATAAAACTCAAAGACACCTTTGACGGCATTGCACCGACCCACGACATGACAGGCTTTGAGATTGCCGGAAGCGACAAGATTTTCCACAAGGCCACAGCCGAAAGCGACTGGAACAACGGCATTGTCGTGAGTTCGCCCGAGGTGAAGAATCCCGTAGCCGTGCGCTACTGCTACCGCAACTTTCTCCTCGGAAACGTCTATAACCAAGGTGGACTGCCGTTGTTGCCATTCAGGACTGACAATTGGTAATAACAACAAACAAATATGAATCCTTTAGAGAAATTTGAGTACTGTCCGGTATGTGGATGCCATCATTTCGCAGAAAGCACAGAGAAGAGCCGCAAATGTGAAAATTGTGGCTTTGAGTATTTCGTCAATCCCTCATCGGCCAACGTGGCTGTAATAATGAACGGTAAAGGCGAACTGCTCGTAGAAAAAAGGCGCAACGAGCCGGCCAAGGGCACTCTTGACCTGCCCGGCGGATTTGCTGATATGGAAGAAACAGCCGAAGAGGGCGTATGCCGCGAAGTGAAAGAAGAAACGGGGCTTATCGTCACCGGGACAAGTTATCTGTTCAGCGTACCCAACGTTTACAGATACAGCGGAATGGATATTCCTACACTCGACTTGTTTTTCCGTTGCACGGTGGCCGACGAGACGGTTCTCCGCGCCGGCGACGATGCGGCAGAGTGTTTCTGGCTGAAGCCCGAAGACATACACACCGAACTGTTCGGTCTGCGCTCCATACGTTACGGACTGACAATGTTTCTCGACAAACTAAAGAAGGAAGAAATAAAGTAACAAGCAGCCGACCACACCTTACTATAGTACGATATTTGAGGAAATCAAAGTGTTACAACTATGATAAGTTGTACCTGCATTTTATTTTAGAAACGCAAAGACTTGATTGTCCCGATGACGCGTCTTAAGTACTGTCATCGGGACAATTTGTATGAGTTAAGCCCTTTTTTTGAATGATTTCCATACACCTGATGACGTTAGAAATAGCTATCTTTGCATTGATAATGCTGAGCAAGGACAATCATTGATAAGTTTTTACCGGATTGTATACATCGTTGCTTAAGCTTTATTAATGACATCAATCGTACAAAGACAAAAAACCAATCTGTTATGTTAAAGTCAATCGTCGGTTTGCCGACTTCAAGGAGAATTAAAGAAATTACAGGAGCAACAATATTGTTGATTGCAACCTCTATACCTGCTTTGGCTTTTCAACCAGCAGGGAATACAAGGGAAACAGTAAAAACAACCCATTTCATCGTTTCTACCAGACAGCCTCAACAGACGGTAGAACACTTCGGAGCTTCCGATGCATGGAGCATGAAGACCATAGGACTGTGGCCTGAAAAGGAACAAAGAAAGATAGCCGACTGGTTGTTCAGCCTGAAAACCGACGCTTCGGGCAGTCCGCTCGGCATCGGTCTGTCGCTCTGGCGGTTCAATCTCGGTGCCGGAAGCGAAGAACAAGGTGAAAGTTCTCAAATAAATTCCGGTACACGAACACAGTGTCTGCTTCGTCCGGACGGAACCTACGACTGGACACGGCAGAAGGGAGAGCGCAACTTTCTGAAGCTTGCAAAGAAAAGAAAAGTGCCCTATTTTCTCGCTTTCCTCAACTCGGCACCTGTACAGTTTACCCAGAACGGACTGGCCACCAACACAGGACGAGGAGGTACAATAAACCTGCGCTCCGACTGCTACGATGATTTCGCCCGTTTCATGGCTACCGCTCTTAAAGGAATAGAAGAACACGACAGCATACACTTCTCTTATCTCAGCCCAGTCAACGAGCCTGACGGTCACTGGAACTGGCTCGGTCCAAAGCAGGAAGGCTCTCCGGCCACTAACCGCGAGATAGCACGTCTTGTGCGCGAAACCGACAAACAGCTACGCAAACAACACCTGACAACACAAATCATCATACCGGAAAGCTCTGACCTGCGCTGCCTGCTCGACGTACATCAAACGAGTTGGGAACGAGGTTACACCATACGTACATTGTTTTCGAAGGACAGTACCAGCACGTGGCTCGGCAACGTGCAGACTCTTGCGCCAGTGATAGCAGGACACAGCTACTGGACAAACACCCCGCTGAAATACATGCGCGACATTCGTGTGGCTCTACGCGACACGCTGAAGAAATACGGTCGGGGCTTCTGGCAAACCGAGACCTGCATTATGTCAAATGACGAAGAAATAGGAGGAGGCGGAGGTTACGACTTCTCGATGAAAACGGCACTTTATGTGGCACGCATCATCCATCACGACCTCGTCTTCGCCAACGCCCAGAGTTGGTCGTGGTGGCGGGCTATCGGCGGCGACTACCGTGACGGATTACTCCGTGGCTACTGGTCGAAAGACGGCAATACAGGATGGGTCGCCGACTCGAAACTGCTATGGACACTCGGCAACTACAGCCGTTTCATACGCCCGGAAGCCGTGCGATACGATATGACAGCTACCGATGAAATGGGCAAAAACGTAGCCGAAGGCTTCAACGACGTTCACGGAGTGATGTGCTCAGCCTACCGTAACAAAGACAACTCATGGGTAGTAGTAGCAATCAACTACTCCGGCAACTTCAAGCCGTTTATCCTTTCGACCGACGACGGACAAGGACACGAATGGCAAATCTTCCGCACAAGTGAAGTTTCTACCGAAAATCTCAAGCATGTAGGCCAGACAGATGGTCGTACAACGCTTGTTCCGCGCTCGGTGACTACGTTCGTAGCACGATGAAACCGGACATTTTTGTGAATCAAACATAAAGGATAATATATGAAAATAAAAGAAAAGCTGAAGACCTTATTCATGGCTTCATTGTTGCTTCTTGCTCCTGCTGCCGGACAAGCAGCGGAGAAAAGCGGCACTTTCACCGTGGGCAACAAGACATTCCTGCTCAACGGCAAGCCTTTCATAGTGAAGGCTGCCGAGCTACACTATCCGCGTATTCCGCGCCAGTACTGGGAGCACCGCATCAAAATGTGCAAGGCTCTCGGCATGAACACCATCTGTCTGTACGTGTTCTGGAACATACACGAGCAGCAAATGGACCACTTCGACTTCACCGGGAACAATGATGTCGCAGCCTTCTGCCGACTGGCACAGAAGAACGGCATGTACGTAATAGTGCGCCCCGGGCCATACGTCTGCGCTGAATGGGAAATGGGCGGGCTGCCTTGGTGGCTGCTGAAGAAGAAAGACATACGTCTGCGCGAACTGGACCCCTTCTTTATGGACCGTGTGCGTAAGTTTGAGAAGGAAGTGGGCAAACAACTCGCTCCATTGACAATACAGAACGGCGGACCTATCATCATGGTGCAGGTAGAAAACGAGTACGGTTCTTACGGTGAGGACAAAGCTTACGTTTCGGCCATAGCCGAAATTGTACGTAACTCCGGTTTCGACAAGGTGACGCTTTTCCAGTGCGACTGGGCCAGCAACTTCACCAAGAACGGACTCGACGATCTGGTCTGGACAATGAACTTCGGAACTGGTGCCAACATTGATGAACAGTTCCGTCATCTCGGCGAATTGCGTCCCGATGCGCCCAAAATGTGTTCAGAGTTTTGGAGCGGATGGTTCGACAAATGGGGTGCCAACCACGAGACCCGCCCTGCAAAAGACATGGTAGATGGCATCGACGAAATGTTGTCAAAAGGCATT
>CALBJK010000121.1 GCA_937892695.1 uncultured Prevotella sp. | reverse complement strand
TAGAGAATGTTTCTTCTACAGTGCAATTGATATTGTCTGCATATCCCCGATAATAGCCCGGTGAGCCGTATTCGAGGAATTGTGATGTGTTTTTATGGGTGGCAAGAATGGCTTCGTTGGGACTGCGGGAAGCGTTGTACCACTGGATTTCCATCTGAGTGTCACCGTTCTCGTCGGCCACCTTGTTGAACTCCTTTATGAAGTCAACCCACTCTGATGTGCTTCCGCCGCCGGTCTCTTCATTGATGAACCATCCGTCGAAGCCCATGTACTTTGCTATCTCGTAGAGCTTCTGGGCATAAACGTATTTGCCGTTTTCCTTGGTGAGTATCTGTCGCACCCATGTCTGCTGTCCTCCGTACGCGCTTGGCGGGAAGAATATCTGGCCGAGCGACTTTACTCCGCTCAGGTGGGCAGCATCGGTAGAGCCTGCCGGCGGAGGGCAGATTATGCCCTCACTGGCCGAACCGGCCCAGTAGACGAGCTTGTCCATATACTGCCAGTAAGTGGGCTGATAGCCGAGGAAGTTGTTGGCTCCCTGCGACGGGCACATTGAACATGTAGGGTAAAGGATTGTAGCGTTACAGATTTGGCCCTCGTAGTGCTGGTTATTGTTGGCCTTCATCACTGTCGGCTCTTTGAACCGTTTGGCCAAAGGTACGAGCGAACGGTTGAACTTAGCGTCAGGGTCGGTTTCGGGACTCCAGTTCTTGATGTCGTCCGGATGCCAGCAACCCTGATATGGCTGTTGTGCGTATGACGTTCCCGAGCAGAGGAATGCCGCCATAGCAAGTCCATAAAAATTTTTAAATCTCATAAAATTTGATTAAGTTATTAATAGTAATATTTATCAGTCTCATCTTTGTCCGGTATTGATCGTGGCCGGAAATGTCTTTTCCCGTGCGACAGGGCATTTTTCTGACACATACCTATAAAACAAGTGCAGAATGAAAAATACTTAACGGATTGATGAATTTTAATAAAAAAGAATGCCGGTCGACTCCCGACATCCTTTCTTCTGGAAACATTTTATGATAAGACAGCGGCCTATCTGAAGTTGTTTGGCTGGTTGCGGTTCCCGGCAGCATCGTTGGTGTCCTCTATGTCCCACCACAGGCGTGTGCCTTGGGTGTTGGCCTGTTGCAACTCGGGATGGCTTGTGAAGTACTGGTTGGACGCTTCGCTGTTAGGATAGAGCAGACGCTTTATCATCTTTCCGTTAGGAACGTCACCGCCCGAGAAGTTGCTCAGCTGGTTTTCCAGACGCGGATAGTCGGTGCGGCGGAAGTCTGCCCAGCCCTCGTTTCCGTTGGGGAATACGGCCATCCATTTCTGTGTTATGACAGCTTCGAGCTGCTGCTCTTTGTCGCCAGTTGTGAATGTACCGTCTGTAAGAACTTTCAGGCCGTCGATGTACGATTTGGCCTGGTCAGCTTTTATCTCGTAGTAGTTCAGCGATGCCATCACACCTGCGCGGAAATATCCTTCGACTGTATTGTTTATGTCGGCTCCGGCCCATCCTCTCAATACTGCTTCGGCTTTGAGGAACAATGATTCGGCATAGCCCAACCACACTGTCGGGCGAGAGTAGTTGAACCAATAGTCGGGGTTTAGCTTTTTCGACTCGGTCGACTTGATGGTGCGCGTCAGACTGTACTTTATCTGGTCCATGCTTATGTTCGGGGCCTGTTCGCCGCGATGGCAACCGGCAAAGTCCTCGCGCAAGCTCTCTTCGCCCTCCACAAGCGAACTGGCCGTCATTCCGGCGCGATACCATGAAACGAGACAGCGAGGGTCAATCGTGTGCTCCTCGTAGCTGTTGCGTCCGGTCTTTATGCGATACGTTCCGCCGCCGGTAGAAAGGTTGCGGTAGAGCTGTTCCATGTCGTAGGACAGTACGCTCTCGCCGCCGTAAGCCACCGAGCACATGGCCAGAGGGTTCTCGTTGCCGCCGTCGTCGGTTCCGCCCTGGTCGATGGGAGCATATTTCGGTACTGTTACCATGTTGTCGGCGTTGCTTTGCATCAGTCCGTACTTGTTGTTCAGCGCAGCCTCGGCTTCGGCCTTTGCACGTTCGGGTGCAACGTTGGAGATGCGCAGAGCCATACGCAGACGAAGCGTGTTGGCAAAACGTAGCCATTTCTCCACATCGCCCTTATAGCAGATGTCGTCTCCGCTTATCTTGTACTGTGAAGCGTCGCCGGGATTGATGCTGTCAACGGCCTGTTCGAGCATACGGAACATTGCGTCGTAAACCTGTTCCTGGGTGTCATACTCTACGTTGTTGGTTTCAGGAATGCGGGCCTGCACGTACTTACGGAACGGCATGGCCCCGTAAGTGTCGGTGTTGGCCAGGGCGAGGAAAGCATAGTAGATGCGCGTGATGTAGAACATGTTCTTGTAACGCTCCGGATTGTTGTTAAATTTGAACGCTCTCAGCAGGTTGCGGTACTCGGTAGAACGGTCGTTGTAGAAATGAGCCCAACGCTGTCCCGACCATCCGTCGCCGTAGCTGTAGTCGGGCGTTTTGCCGGCATGTTTGGGCTGGTTGTTTGCCACGTATCCGCCATAAATGTCGTGCGACAGGTTGGTCGTTATCTGGTAATCGTTGTAGTAGCCTTCGTAAAGAAAGTTGCGGAACGTTGCAGGAGCGTCTGCCAGGACTGTCTTCAGTTCGGCAGAGTCTTCTTTGCTCACCTTGAAGTCGATGTTGATGTCGGCATATTTGGTGTTGTCTTCAATCTTTGTAGTGTCCTGCTGTGAGGTGTTCGTCTCTATCCCGAACGGGTCGTGACTCATGTCGCCGAGGTCATAGCATGATGTGAGCGACAGAACAGCAGCTGCGGTCATCAGACCGCCGAATATATTGTTTGTCATTTTTATTTTTTTGATGTTATATTGATTGCCTTCTCTGGCTTAGTTGCCAATTATCTTAGAAACCTAAGTTGACGGTGAAACCGAATGTCCTCGTGTAAGGAACGGCTGCGAAGTCGAGAGCCTGGGAGAACATCGTCGTGTCGTAACCGCCGTCGGGATTGCCTGGAGTATGCTTCATAAGGAAGCAGAGGTTGCGTGCCACGAACGACAGCTTAAGCTGTGTGAGCGGTGTCTTCCTCAGAAGGCTCTGCGGAAAACTGTAGCCTAAGGACAGTTCTTTGAGTTTGATGTACGAAGCGTCGTGTACGAACTCTTCGGCATAGCCTTTCTGCGATTTGTACAGACCGATGGTCGAATAGTAGGACTGTGCGCTCACGTGTATGTCGTTGGCAGATCCGTCTTCCTTGACTCCCGGAACGACCATATAGAAATCTTTCACGCCGTTCAGCTCCTTGTATTCGCCGCGATAGGCCGTGCGCTCGGATGTGCCGACGGCCGTGGCCATACCTTCGGAAACCGAAACGATGTCACCTCCAAACTTCATATCGAACATAGCCGTGAGGTTGATGCCCTTGAACGTTATTGACGGCGTGAACGACATGAGCAGGTCGGGCTGTATGTTACCTATCGGATGGTCGAGCAAGTACTTTTCAAGATTACCGTCGCCGCTAACGGGTTGGGGCAGACCGTCTGCTCCGACGATGACGTTACCGTTCTGGTCGCGCTTCATCAGGTTGTTGGCGTAGATGTCGCCGAGTTTCCCTCCCGACACTGCGCCGACCTTTACCGGCATGTTGGGGTCTCCTGCGAAATAAACGCGGCTCACGCCGTCGGCCAGTTCGTTGACGGTAGAACGGTTGTGCGCCATGTTGAGCGTGAGGTCGAGGGTGAGGTCTTTGGTCCTCACGGGTGTGCCGTAGAGCATCACCTCTACGCCCTGGTTGGTTATCTTTCCGGCGTTAACCCACTGCTGAGTCCACGGTGCCGAAGCATCGACGAGCATTGCCTGGTTCTTCGTAGAGCTATAATAATAGGTGAAGTCGAATCCGAGGCGATTCTGCAAAAACTTCATGTCGAGGCCGGCCTCGTAGGATGTCTTGATTTCGGGCTTTAGGTCACTGTTCATCTTGATGGTGTTTACCACCGGAATGCGGTTGCCCATCTCAAACTTGAAGCCGCGAACGTTGTAGAGGTTGTATGGTGATGGGTCTTTACCTACTTGTGCGGCCGACACGCGCAGCTTCGTGAACGTAATCCATTCGGGCAACGGACGTTTCATGGCCCGCATGAAGTCGGAGAACACGTAGCTCAGGCTGGCTGAAGGATAGAAGAACGAGTTGTTCTTCTGAGGAAGTGTCGATGACCAGTCGTTGCGTGCTGTGAGGTCGAGCGACAGCCATTCGTCGTAGGCTATCTGTGCCGAAGCGAAAGCCGAATACATGGCGCGTTCGTGTCCGTCGTTGTTGCCAGAAACGAGGCGGTTGCCAGTGTTGAAAATCCAGTTGTCCTTGTCGAGCATGTTCTGCACCGAAGCGTCGAGCAGCTCGAATTTCTGATACATGATGTTCGCGCCGAGAGTGTAGCCCAGGCGAATCTTAGGAGCAAGCTGGTTGTCGCCTATGAGCAAGAACTGTATGTTCTGCTCGAAATGGTTTTCTTCGCCGCGTGTCATGCCGTCGTTTGTAAGCTGTTCTTGCCACGACTGTGTGGGCGTGCTTATGGCCTGGTCGCCCAGTCCGAGGTCGGAAGTCTGGATGCGCGTGCGGTAATAGTCGAACGAATACTTGGCGTTGAACTTCAACCAGTCGGTCAAGTTAATGTTGGCAGCGTAATAGCCGAAAGCTCTCCACCGTTCGTCCGAGTTCTTGTAGCGGTGGCGCAGGTAGTATGGGTTAGAGTATTGCTGGTCGGGGCCGAACCAGTTCTGGTGCAGACGGTCTGACGAGGTGTAATTTCGTTCGAGGTCGGACAGACGGACGTTGCCGGGAATGAGGAGCAGTTGCGCCACTTCGCCGTTCAGACCGGTATAGGGTCTGTTCTCGGCCTTCATGCGCGACAGCGAGATCTTTCCGTCCATCGACAACCATTCGTTCACGACAGTTCCGGTGTTGAGGTCGATATTGAGCTTGTCGAGAGTTTCGTCCTTGAACAGTCCTTTGTTGTCGTTGAAACCTACCGACAGGCGGAAGTGCGACTTCTCGGTAGAGTTGCCTACAGCCACGGTGTGGAACTGTGAAAAGCCCGTGTTGAAGTAGTCTTTCAGCTTGTCGCCGTAATACATGTAGGGTATCTGCTGTCCGAGCCACGACGGTTCGTTATGGCCGTCGAGCACGGATCCGAACGACAGGTCGCCGGTGAGAGCTGTCTTATTGCCGTTTTCGTCGGTTTGATAGATTGTCTCGCCACGGCTGCCCTGTCCGTATTTCTTCTGCATTTTTATCGTTTCCGACACCTGGCTCCACGTGAAGCTGCCGCTGTAGTTGACACCGAAGCCGCCTTTGCGAAAACCTTTCTTCGTCGTGACGAGAATCACGCCATTACCGGCACGCGAGCCGTAGAGGGCTGCAGCGTTAGGACCTTTGAGCACCGAAATCGACTCTATGTCCTCAGGGTTGATGTCGAGTGATGTTCCGCCACGGTCGTAACCGCCATACGCGCTTGCATCTGAGGTCTGGTCGTCGGTGAACGGTACGCCGTCGACAATCCACAGCGGCTGGTTGTTGTCGGTGAGCGACGAGTTGCCACGGATGGTTATCTTGGTAGAGCCGCCCAGACCGGTGCTGGAAGTGTTCATCTGCAGTCCTGCCACCTTGCCGTCGAGCGCGCTTGTGACCGACGGGTCGCCGGTAGTGTTGAGCGCGTCGCTCTTGATGTCCTGTACCGAGTAGCCGAGCATTTTCTTCTCACGCTTTATGCCCAGAGCAGTCACGACCACCTCGTCGATGGCTTGGGAGTCGAGCGTCATGCATCCGTTGGCTATGCCGTCGACACCGGCCTGCTCTTCGAGGGTGCGGTAGCCGAGGTATGAAAACTGGACAACGGGCTTTTCTACATCAGTCATCAGCTCATAGTTGCCGTCGATGTCGGTAATGGCCTTTTCGCCAGTGCCTTTCACGGTGACGGTAGCACCAATCAGGGGTTCGCCGTTCTCGTCGAGAATGCGTCCAGTGACTTTATGCTTCTGTACCTGGCGTTGAGGCTGTCGTTTTTGGCTCGGTATCTCTCGTTTCAGATAAATCACGTTGTCAGCCACAGTGTAAGTGATGCCCTTGCCATTGAAGAGCTGTTTGAGAACATGCCGAATGTCGGCATCTTTCACGCGCACGGCGTTGACCTGCTCTGAGGCGAGGCGGTCGTCATAGAAGAACTTGTACTTGGACTGTTTCTGGATTTTCTTGATTACAGTGCCGAGTGTGGTCTTTGGCGTGTTGAGTGTCACCTGCGCCAGCGACCACTGTAACGGTGCCGCTGCAATCATCAGGGTCATCGCCGCACGGGCCAATCGGCTGTTGAATGGTTTGTTGTTCATAATTGTTTAGTATGTTTTTTTGTTCTTTTCGGCAGTTCGCGATTGTCCGGGATTGTGCTTCCGTTTCAGTTTAGGTTGTCTGAAAAGCATTCTTTTTTCCCGATTGTCTGCATTTAGAACAACAAACCGGCGAAAACTACTTAATGCCGGTTGTAAATTTTTCGTTAAAGAACTTACGACTTTTGATAATATGTGGAAATTTATTGAACCCACCTAAATTAAAATCGCCTCCATCAGAACTAATACTGTCGTTCTGATGGAGGCGATTTTAAATTGTCAGTGATATGTATGACTGACTCGTTATCGGTTATGACATTACCACCACTTTACGAGGTTGGTGTCGTCGGCCTTTTGGGTCAGATACCAGTCGGTGTACTGCTTTCCGTAGCTTTCTGCCCACGCCTTCAGCTCTTTGTAGGTGTCTGCGAAGCTTTCGCCTTCGTAAATGTGTTTTGTAAGAACCGGAACCTTTACGCCCCAGACACCGAAGTCTGTCGACATGTAAGTCACATCCTTGCTCAGCTTGCCTCTTCTGTTCACCTCACTATTATAGCTACGCTTGTAGCTGTCGAGTGGGGCATATCCTGCGACGTGTATTTCCTTTCCGTTGCCCAGAACTATGAAGAAATTCTGGCTTGCAGTATTGGTTACGGCATTGACGTATGCGGCTACCTGTGCATCGGCGGCCTTGTAGTCGGTCATTGTAGAACGCAGTTTGCCTTTAAAGTTGACGGTTACGGTGAAGAGCGGTGCACCGTGGTTTATGAGGTCTTTCCCGTCCTCAAGCCATTGCTCCTTGCTGGGTCGCTCTGTGTTGTAGTACTTTGCTCCGGAAACGTTCAGAGTGTTGTCCTTGCTTGTCAGCCACTGTAGGTTGGTTATATAGATAACCGGGCTGTTGCCGTCGTAACCGATTCTGACACCGAGGCTTCCTGCAGGAATATCCTTTTCTGCTTGATGGTCGTTGCCGGAAAGCTTGATTGTACAGTCTGAGCTTTCGATGAATTTACGGTCAAGACCTTCAAGCTTCAGCCCGATTTGTTCGGGCGATTTGCTGCCGACAGCCCTTACGTGCATGGTCACTTTGAGTCCTTCCTTGTAGTCTTTGGCTGCAAAATCGGACAAACTGGGATTGAGCATGACCGACTCCATGTCATAGTCTACGACGACATCGTTGAAGTCGTCACCGTGTTGGAATGCATCCTTGCCGTCCTTACCGTAAGGCCATGTGGAGTCGAACATTACCACGCCTGAAGAATGGAAGGCTGTGCCTTCTACGAAATTGGTGGTGTAAGTCTGGACGTTGTCCGGCAATCTTATTTCGCCTTTGTCATTGTTGTCCAGACTGACCGACTTTACTGTCTTTTTCCCGTTAGAAGAGTAGACCACGTAGACACTCTTGGCATCCGAGGAACTTTGCATTTTGATTTCGTTCAGTCCGTCGGTAGTAGCGTAATAGTCGGTGACGAGGGGCTCTTTGCAGTCTTGGTCGGCATACACCGATACTAATGTGGCAGCAGGTGTCACTACGTTTACCGTTGCCGTCTTGAACACTGAACCGACTACTTGCTGGTTATCGGCCTTTTCGCTAATCTCGCTGTCTTTACCAGACGCATTGTTTCCTGACAAGACATCGTCGTCAGAAGAACAAGCTCCCAACGTCAATGTCGCTCCAGCAAAAAGCAAAACTAAATGTTTATTTCTCATAATGTAATTAATTAAAATGGGTTCTATAAATTAGTTTCCCCACGTTTGTTCTATAAGTCACATGTAAGTCCTACTTGTCTCTCCACAAGTATTTTTTGTGCGAGCGGCTGTCCTTCTTTATATCAACGTAATAGCCCTTTTCCGATTCGTCTCCGTCGACGAGTCCGCGTATTATGTCGCTTTTCTCGACTGCTTCTTTGTAAAGTTCTTCGTAATCGCGTGTGTAGTCGGCATTGGGCACCACGTTGACATCGAATTTCAGTTTCACAATACCGTGCGGTTTTACATTTCCGTAGATTCTTATCGTGTGTTCTACATAGCCGATGTTTTTCGCACTTTCATATTTGAACAGCATACGCATCTTGCGTCCGGGCAGCACCATGTTGGTATTGAGCTTAGGCGTGATGCATCCGCATGATGGCTGTATGTCTTTAATCATAAGGGGCTGATCGCCCGTGTTCTCCAGTTCGTATGTGACATTCAGTATCTGTCCTGCTATCACCGGATAGTAATGACGAACCGAGTCTTTCACGGCTACGGTTGTCGATTCTATCCTTTTATGGCATGAAGACACGGCTCCACACAACAATAATAGCAAAAGAAAAGTGCATGCTTTACATTTCATATTCAATATATTTTTATCTCGTCACAAGCTACGGTGCTTCCTTTGCCTGTTTGAGTGATTCTTAATTCTATAGGCAGGGTAGCGTTGACCCCTTGTAGCATACATTCTATTTCGTGTCTTGTGAATGGGGCAGACGTTTCCCCACCGGTCACAATCTTGGCCAGTAATTTTTCGCCTTGTCTTACTTCTATGGCTTTTGGCAGCTGTATGTGCCACTTGGGAGC
>CALBJK010000120.1 GCA_937892695.1 uncultured Prevotella sp. | reverse complement strand
CAATGACGGCCTAAATGCTAAATCAGAAACTTGAGTCTGTAACCGTGTTTTCTGCTTTGTGTTTGTGACTTTTTCTTGATGAAACAAAATTGCGAAATATAGAGCGGCATATGGTCGAGACAGCTCTTTTATACACATTGGGCGTTGGCTTTTTCTGATATGCCGCAATCAGAATGTAATATGAGATTAGGATGCGAAACGGGGCATTTAAGAAGCTCATCTGGTCATTTTCTAAGTTCAGTATATTCGCTTTTATGGACTGTTTTGCATATTTGTACAGCTTGTTTCCTTTAGGAACACACGGTTCGTGCGTCCGCTTAGTTCAATATGCTATCCGTTAAGAGAGTAAATGATTCTGCGTTCCCAATATCTCCCTTTTATGTGTTACCTGTAGCCGGCTTCTGTAATACAAAAAGGGAGAGCACCATATTACTGATGCTCCCCCAGTCTCTCAGATTCTTGTTAAATAAATGCTTTCTTCTATTGGTTGTCTAATAAGTGTGGAGACGGTGCTTAGTCTCGCGCCGTCTGCCACGTATGTCACCGATCAACGGCGGTCTTGTGAGTTAGATTGATTGAGTTTGTTTCTTGTTTTTGTCTCCGCCAGAGCTATGGCTCTGTCCGTGTCCGTGGGCAAAGTGCGCTCGTAAGTGGTGGGTTGTTCGGGTGCATCGGTGATGCTGTGCATCCCGCCGTATGCATATTCCTTGTGGGCTACGGTGTCGGATATAAGGGTGTCAGTGGCCGTAGTGTCAGCGACGGTGTCGGCTGCTACGGTCCGCAAGGTCGCCGCAGTGTTTCTGTCGGCGGAAGCGTTTGATGCGCTTAATATTGCGATGGTTGCTATGGCCAGTATTGATGTTGCCTTCATAATCGTCTTTTCTTTATGTTACACAGTTTATATTACAAACCTCGTGCCATATCTGATGGATACGGTGTAATCGTTTGAAAACAAGGTTGTTATGAAGACAACGCCGCCAGATTGCGGTGTGGAATGCTGTGGAGCGAGTGTAGAATATTTCCACATTACAGTGTGGAAATGTGTTTTAGTAGGCTTATTTGAGCAAAGCGTGTACCGACTCGAACACCGGCTGGTAAGAAGCAGCCAGGAGCAGCACGATAATGACGCACCCTGTAATAATCACTACATTGGACGACTCAATGTCGCGTTGTCCGCTACTCATGCTGGCGATACGGCTCATGCCGTAGTAGACGGCTGCTGCCACGCAGGTTCCGATGATGGCTCCAGTGAGAATGTCGCCGGGATAATGCACTCCGAGATATATCCTGCTGTACGAATGGACTATGGCCCAGGCATAGATGAACAGTACAATCCGGCGTAGTCTCATAATCAAAGAGAGTGCTATGGCCAGTGCGAAGGAGTTGGCTCCGTGGCATGAAGGATAGCCGTAGTGGCCTCCACGCTGGCCGTTGACGATATGCACGAGCATGGCTATGCCGCTGTCGTCATGGGACGGACGCGGACGGCAGACAATCGGACGTATTACTTCGGCACACAGTGTGTCGGTGAAGGCTATCGCCAAGGCGAATACGCCCAATGCGGCAATCAGTTTCTTACTCATTCCGAAACGCATTACCAAGGCAGTGAAGATGGCCAGATATAACGGAATCCACACAATTTTGTCAGATACAAGGAACATGAAATTGTCAAAAAAAGAAGTATGGAAACTGTTAAGCCACAGCAGCAGCGATTTGTCCAGACTGTCAAGATATTCTACCATGAAACCGTTTGTATGAAATAATTGGAATTATTTTTTTGAGTATTTTACATTCTTACTGTATGCCGGTCTGCTCGGGGCAGAGTCTGCTTATCCTTTCTCTACCGCCCTGTCTTTCTTCAGCTCGGGGTAGGAAATGCGCGTGTGGTAGATGGCCTTGAGGCGTTCGATTAGCACTTGCTTGGCTTGGGCTATGTCGCGGAATGTGATAGGACACTCCTTGAAGAACCCACCGGCCACGTCGTCGTCGATAATCTTGTTGATCAGGGTGGAGATGCTCTGTTCTGTATACTCGGAGAGCGACCGTGAGGCGGCTTCTACACCGTCAGCCATCATCAGTATGGCTTGCTCGCGGGTGAATGGATTGGGCCCGGGATAGCGGAATGCCGACTCGTCGACATCCTCGTCGGGATGCTCGTTGCAGTACTGTATATAGAAGTATTTTGTAAGTCCGGTGCCGTGATGGGTGACTATGAAGTCGCGGATGATGGTGGGTAGGTTCTGCTTCTCGGCCATCTTCACACCTTCGGTGACATGGCTTATGACTATTTTCGCACTGTCCTTCGGCGACATGTTGTCGTGAGGGTTCACCCCGGCTTGGTTCTCGGTGAAGAACACGGGGTTCTCCATCTTGCCTATGTCGTGGTAGAGTGCGCCGGTACGAACGAGCAGCGCGTCGGCTCCAATCTTATTGGCAATCTCGGCTGCAAGGTTGCCCACGGTGATGGAATGCTGGAATGTGCCTGGTGCTATCTCGCTAAGGTCGCGCAGCAGCCCCCGGTTAGTATTTGATAGTTCGAAGAGTGTGACATTAGAAACAAATCCGAACGTCTTCTCGATAATGAACATCAATGGGTAGGCCAGAAGCAGCAGCACTCCGTTGATTGTGAGATGGACGTACATCTCGCTGTCGACGTTCATGAAGTCGTTGTTCTGGGTGAGTTGCAGGGAGTAGTAGACGATAGCACTGGCCAAAGTAACGAGCAGGGCGGTCTTGAACACCTGTGCTCGTCGGGTGAGGTCGCGCAGCGAGTAGATGGCCACCAGTCCCGACACCAGCTGTATGGTGATGAATTCATACTGGTAGCGGACGGCTGCCGTGCATGTCAGGATTGTTATGACATGGGAAATGAAGGCAGTGCGCGAGTCCATGAACACCCGTATGAAGATCGGCCCCATTGCGAAGGGTATGATGTAGACGCTGAAGAAGTTATGGCGCATGATGAACGAGACGATAACCGGGAATACGGTTATCATCACGTAGAGCATGGCGATGCTACGTGGCTTGTTGAAGTAGTCGCGGCGGAACAGTCCCAGATAGATTGTGAACAGTATCACCAGAAGGGTGATGTAGATGGTCTGTCCGATGAGCGTGTTGGTTATCTCCTTTGTCGTGGCACTGCGCCGCTTCATCTCTTTCTCGAAAGAGTTGAGCACGCGGTAGGTGGATTCGTCGACGATGTCGCCACGGTCGATAATCTTCTGTCCGGCCATTACCATTCCGCTGGCAGGCGGGATACTGCTTAGCAAATCGTTGCGCTCGGTCTCGCTGCGCTCCTTGTCGTATATGAGGTTCGGCTCTATATAGTTGTTCAGATTGCAGCGTTGCAGAATCTGTCTTTGCTGTGCGAGTTTCGTGTAGAGAAAGAGCTGCTCGTAAGCCGAAAGGGTGGAGTAGATGCTGTTGACTTGTACGCTTTGCGCCTTGTTGCCTGTCACCACACGCACCATATTGGTAGAGTCGCGGCAGATGTCGTTGTACTCAGGAGTATCCATCACTCCTGTCTGATAGAGCAGATGAAGCCGGTCGGCTATGATATGGACGTATGATAAGGGCAGTCCAGGTATCCCGTTGTGATAGTCGTGCAGGAACCTGGCGGTCTGTTTACGCTCGACATCGCTGTCATAGTTGTAGTAAGGCTCGAAGGTCTGTAGCAGCGAGTCTTCTTGCGCCTTGATGGTGGCATCAGTCTTGTAGATGGGGAAGTCGAACTTGGCGATAAACGACCCGTAAATCCACGGCTTGCCGATGTCGTAACGGAATCGCTTGCTTTGCTCTCTAGGCATTGACCATACAATAATTATTACGGTGATGACTACGAGCGACAGTCTGGTCGCAAAGTTTCTCCAGAAATGGTTTCCTGGGTCACTTGATATATTCATGAATGGTTTGTGTTCTGTTTTGCTTTGCGAAAATACTAAAAAAAACTCCAACATCGGGGAAAAAATAGTATTTTTGCAGAAAAATATTCATTATTCAATATTTTCACATCTAATGGAAGACAGAAAAGTCAGGGTGCGCTTTGCCCCAAGTCCTACAGGACCGCTCCATATCGGAGGCGTGCGCACGGCACTGTACAATTATCTTTTCGCCCGTCAGCACGGCGGCGAACTGGTGTTCAGGATTGAAGACACCGACTCTCATCGTTTCGTTCCGGGAGCTGAGGAATATATTCTCGAATCGTTCCGGTGGCTTGGCATAAAATTTGACGAAGGGGTCTCCTTCGGCGGAAGTCACGGCCCTTACCGCCAGAGCGAGCGGCGAGCCATTTACAAGGAATATGTGGACAAGCTGCTGGAAGACGGTAAAGCTTACATTGCATTTGACTCTCCAGAAGAACTCGAAGCCAAGCGTAAGGAGTGTGCCAACTTCCAGTATGACGCTCACACGCGCATGGAGATGACCAATTCGCTCACACTCGGCCAGAAAGAGACCGACCTCCGCATAGCCGACGGCGCGCAGTATGTGGTGCGCTTCAAGGTGGAGCCGGGCGTTGACGTGCATGTAAACGACATGATACGCGGCGACGTGGTGATAAAGAGCGATATACTAGACGACAAGGTGCTCTACAAGAGTGCGGACGAGCTTCCGACATACCATCTGGCCAACATTGTCGACGACCATCTGATGGAGATAACCCACGTCATACGCGGTGAAGAATGGCTGCCGAGTGCTCCCTTGCATGTGCTCCTATATCGTGCTTTCGGATGGGAGGACACTATGCCACGCTTCGCGCATCTGCCTCTGCTGCTCAAACCCGAAGGCAAGGGCAAACTGTCCAAACGAGACGGCGACCGTCTCGGGTTTCCAGTGTTCCCGCTCGAATGGCACGACCCTAAGACGGGCGAAGTGTCTTCGGGATACCGCGAGAGCGGTTATTTCCCCGAGGCAGTAGTCAATTTCCTCGCTCTGCTGGGTTGGAACCCGGGCACGGAGCAGGAGCTTTTCTCGCTCGACGAGCTGGTGAAGCTTTTCGACATACACAAATGTTCGAAGGCCGGTGCCCGCTTCGACTATCAGAAAGGCATCTGGTTCAACCATGAATACATGCTTCGCAAGAGCAGCGAAGAGATTGCAAGGCTGTTCGCTCCGGTTGTTGCCGGGAACGGTGTAGACGAACCAATGGACCGTATCGTGAAGGTGGTGGACATGATGAAAGACCGCGTAAACTTTGTAAAAGAACTGTGGCCGCTGTGCTCTTTCTTCTTCATCGCCCCGACCGAATACGACGCAAAGACGGTGAAGAAACGCTGGAAGTCCGATTCGGCCAAGGTTATGGGCGAACTGGCTGCCGTTCTCGAAGGCATTGACGACTTTTCGGTAGAAGGTCAGGAGCCGGTCGTGATGGACTGGGTGGCGAAACAAGGCTACAAGCTCGGCGACGTGATGAATGCCTTCCGCCTTGCTCTCGTCGGCATAGGCAAGGGGCCGGGTATGTTCGACATATCCGCATTTTTGGGCAAGGAGGAGACTCTGCGTCGTCTGCGTCGCGCCATCGAGGTGCTGGGATAGACATCTTTAGGTCAAGACAGCAGGAGTATTCCCGTCTGTTTCGTGACATAATATAAATAAGGTAAGGGCTTTGTGGCAGCGTGACAACGTTGTTACAAAGCCCTTATGCATACAAGAGGATGCCTCAGACGTTTGTATGGCTTATTCGTATAGCATTGCGATGCTACACTTCTTGACTAAACGCACCGGAGTGACACCTCTACGGCGTGGGTGGCATTTTGGCTAAAATAATAATTACTAAATACCAATTACTGACAACCAAACGATTGTTCTATTTCGGAACAAAACCGTTTTCCGGGATAAAATCGGCGTAGCCTTTAAGTACGTTGATTCTCAATGAATTATATGAATGCTGATTCCGTGCTCTGAAATGCCGCATTTCAGAAGCAGAAAAGCGGCATATTGGAACGTGAAAACGGGCATATCGGTATGCGAAAAGAAAAATTGTTCTGTTTGTCAGAATTTTACTCAAATACAGACACGATGGTTTATATACTTCGGGCTTGTCATCTTGTGAGCGAAAACTTCAGGCTGAGGCCGAAGTCCTGGGTGGTCGTAGGATAGCTGCTCGATGCCAGTAGCGGAGTGTTGGTCTGGCGGTCGAAGTAGAAACTCATCGAGAGCAGACGCGACAGAGTGTATTCGGCCGAGAAGGATAGCTTGAAAGCCGAATTGCCGCTGCTGGCCGACGAGGTCATCGAGGCTATGTCGCGGCTTATGGCAGCCTGACGGCGGTAGCTCACGTCGAGCCGCAGTTTCAGGTCGTTGTTCACTCCGCTGCGCGATGTGCGGTTGGTGTAGGTGCTCTGCTGGTTCTGGTTGTTCTGTTGGCCGTTGCCAGTGCGCTTGTTGTTCTTAACGCGACGGTGGTTGCGGCCGCCGAATATGTTGAAGTTGTTGATGGTATATCCGGCTCCGAACACCCAGTCTTTGCTGATAGCTTCGTTTATCTGCACGCTTGTCATGCTTAGGCTGAGCACACGGGTGGTGCGGTATTCCAGCTTCAGCGTCATGTTGTTGTCCAGTGTGACATCCACTCCCAAGAGTGGCGAGAACGACTCGTTTATGCTTACGGTCGATACGTTGTACATCGAACTCGGTATGGGGTTGTTCGTAGTAGCGTCGGTAATGAATCCCAGACCGTTCATATATTCCATGTAGGTGCTGTACGAACTGTATGAGCCGACGGCGTAGATGCTCTTGTACGAATGGTTGATGTTGACGCTCTTGAACACGTCGCGAAACCACGGCAGACGTGACAGACCCGAGTAGCGCACTGTCCAGTTTGGCAGCAGCCGTGACAATGATGGGAATATGTCGAGCGAATTGCCGCCCATACTGGTGTAGGCCGAAAGGAAGGCCGGTATCATAACGTCGGAGCTGTACTTGTTGACACCGCCGTTCTGTGGGTCGAACTTCTGTCCGGCCAGTGTGGAACCGGCCGGGTAGACGGCATCCGTATAGCGTGCCTCTACTCTCTGGCGGAATCCTTCGAGCGAACCACAGAATTTCTCGAATGATGCCGAACGGTAGCCGTTATTGGCGTTGCCCATGCCTTCGAAGGTACTTCCGAGCGAGAGTGTAGTCATTGTGAATGTGCCGCTCTGTGTAGTGGGGTTGCCTACGTACATGTACTGTACACTCTTCGATGTGGTTTGTGTGCGGCTTGCGTTGAGGTCTATCTTCAGATTCTTGACCGGTTCGAGCGTGGCGCGTATCTGCAGGTTCTCTGTGCGGTTGGTAGTGGCCGGTGTAGCCACCGAGTCGCTCATCAGGAGCCAGTCGTTCCGTCGTGCCTTTTCGATGTACGAGTCGCCTACGAGACCGAAGGCGAAGTCGAGTCCGGGAGCTAGTGCGCCGTTGTTGCGCCGCTGTCCGAAAGCGTCGCCGACGGTGGGCATGAAGCCCGGCAGAGCCATCGAGTATTGGTTGGTGTACGATACGCCGACGCTGCGCACCATCATCAGCACGCGGGCTACGGCCTGCATTGTCTTGTACCAGTTCTTTTCTTCGAGCGGTTCTTTAGGCGTTACGGTTATCTTCAGCTTCAGGGCCGAGTCTACCTTGTTCATTATACGAATGGTATTGCCATCGGTCTTGCGGTATTTCAGCTTGTAGCTCTTGCCGTCGGCAGTCTTGGCCGATACGAGCAGACGTTTGGTCTTTTTGCCGTGTGTCACTTTTATAACGGTGTCGGGCATGAGTGTAATCTCGCGTTCGAAGCTCTTCTTGTTCTTGGGCAGCTCCTTCTTTAGCTGGTCTTTAGCGTCTTGCTTACCTTTGCCTATTCGTTTTTGTGCGGTGTTTCCATTGCGTCGGCGTATAGAACCTGGACGCATGTTGGAGCGTCCCGGCTCCTTGTTGAACCGGTCGTTGGCTTTCTTCAGGAACGGTATGTGGTTGTAGAGACGTTCGAGGTTGAAGTTGCCGTTGATGTCGAGCTTGCGGTTGGTCGATACGGTGTTGCCCAGCGATGTCCCGTCTTCAAGCTCCGTGCCGCGCACCCAGTTGTAGGTGGCGTTGTAGTTGGCGTCAGAGTTGATCCAGTCGAATACCGGTATGAGGTTGAGCGGCAGCTGATAGGAGGCCGAGAACGACTGGTTGTAGTCGAGCGGTGTTCCCATGTTCTTTATGCTTGTCCACACTGAGTCTTTCCAGGCCGAGTAGCGGTCGGGGTAAAGGTCTTTGTTGACCGGCGTGTAAGGCTCTTCTATCTGGGCGTGGGTCGCGCTCTGGAAATTCATGTGCAGGTTCTTCGTCAGGTCCCAGCGTATGGAGAAGTCGCGGTTCCAAAGGAACTGTTCGCTGAAGGTCAGCGGCAGCTGCGAGTTCTCCATGCTCTCCATGTCGCGCTCTTGCAGCTCGTAGTAGTTGCGTGTCATTTCGGTGTTGAAGCCGATGTTCTGTGGCAGCCAGTTCAGCCCGAATCTTTTTACGATGGTGAGCCACTTGCTTCGGCTCTTCATTTTCTTGAACGGTTCTAACGGTTTGTACACCGGTGTCCACGAATAGTTGAATGCTCCTCGCCATGTGTCTTCTTTTTCATAGACCGTTGTCTCGCCGCTCGATTGGTTGTGGCTGTGGCTGTAGGAGAAGGAGAAGTTGGCAGGGTCGTAAGGCATGGGATGGCGTTTGGTCTGAATGCCGATGCGCACGTTTGACAGCGAGAAGTTGGTGCTCTTTGTCTTTGTCACGGCTATGCTTTCGATAGAGTCGCGTTCCTGCTTGCTTCCGGCTGCATCGAGAGCGTCGTCCAGCTCCATATCGTTGTCGAGAGGGTTGTATTTGGGTTTTGTAGTCTCCTCCGAAACCGAGTAGTAGAGCGGTGCGCTCACCTTGGCCTTGTCGGGGAAGAACTTGCCAAGCTCTACGTTGGCCGTCACGCTGTAGCTCTTGTAGTCGTCGGTAGACCGTTCGGCCACGCCTTCTTCCAGTCCTCCGAATCCGGCCGAGGTGTATCGTCCCTGCACGTTGACGGTTCCGAGATCGGACAGCTGGACGTTTAGGTTGCCCTGTGCAGCCCATCCGCCCGAGTTGTTAAACTCTTTCAGACGCATCTCGTTGACCCACACTTCGCCGCTCTTCACCTCGCCGGCCTTGTTGCGCACACCTATCACCATCGTCTTCACCTCCCCCAGAGTCGGGTTGCCCATCACGCTGATGCGGTTCTCTGGCTTGTCAGGGTCGTAGGCCGAGAACTCCCGGTTGTACGAGGCCGTGCCTTGGGATTTGGCTTTGTTGCGTTGCTTCTTTATGTCGGTGAATACCGAGAGTGGCACGTCGAGCATGTTGTCTTCTGGCCAAACTTTTTCACAGTCGGCACGGGAGTATTTGTCATAGTTGCCGGCGGGTGTGAGCTTCAGCGGTATTTCGTATTCGTAGTAGTTGCTTTTGTAGTCGCTGCCGAGCCTGACAAATGCTGCCAGTTGGTCATCTGCAAGATTTGTTGTGTTGGGTTCGAGCATGTTGGCATGTACGAACATCTGTATGCGCTTATACTGGCGCAGGTCGAGCGTTGTGTTCTTGTAGACGGCTTTCGATTCGCCCGAACCCATACCGGTGACGGTCATGGAAAGAGCCTGCTCGTTATCCTCTACGAGCTGGGGCTGGGTGGGGTCTTGTCCGCGCCGAATGCCGGGAGGCAGTACGTAGTTGACAGGTGTCTTGTCGTTGTTTTCTTCGATATTCACCGCGCTGACGGAGAGTTTTCCCTGCTGCGGTGCCGACGTGTCGAGGTTCTGTTCGTACACGCGCCATTCGCCGCGCACCAGGTCGAGCGTGCCGAAACGCAGCACTATTGGGTGCTTGAAGCCGGTGAGGAACATGCGCATGAAGCGTATGCTCGTGAAGTCGCTTATCGAACCTACGCGTTGCTGGAACTCGTCGAGCGGTATGCGGAACTGATACCAAGTTACGTCTTCGGTCGAGTCGTTGCGCAGCTTGGGCGAAGCCACGCGCTTGTCTACGATGAAGTTCTTGCCCACTTCCAGGTCCTCGGGGCGTATGGACACGTGGTACTGGTAGTACTTCTCGTATTCGTTGAGGGTGTAGTCCTGGTTTATGTCCTCGACATCGGGCGTACTCTTATATGAGGTGTCATAGCCTTCTGTGCGCGAGTCGTTGTCGGGCGAGTTTCCTTGAGGGTTGTTTATCTGCTTGTAGCGGCGCAGTATCGGTGCCTGAATCTGGTCGAAGTCGCGGCCACGGAAGTAGTGGTAGTCGTCGTTGGCAGGGTCGGCCATGATAGAGTCGAACACCGCCGGGCTTACCTTGCCCTGCACCTCGGTGAGGAACGACTGGTACGACTCAAACTGTCTCTCCTCGTCGTCGGTCAGCCCGTTGAATCCTACATCCTGTTTGGCGCGTGCTCCGGAAGATGTGGCAAACGAATAGTTGACCGTTGCCTGTACTGGTATTTTGCCCCACTGGGTAGTAGTGAAGCTGCTCGAACCGTCGACAGGCATTCCGCTCTCGTAGAACTTCTTTCCGTCGCGCAGTATGTCTTCGCTCATTTCGCCGAGGTTGATGTAGAAGTCGCCGCCATAGTCCTGCGCAGTGCCGTTGCGTCGGGTATAGATGAAGGGGTCGAGCATCCAGAACTCGATGTACTCTATGTTGGCAGTCTCGAAGTCGTTGGTGTCGAGCCGTCGCATCATTCCGCCCCAGTGCTGCTGTGGGTTGTTCAGAGTTCCGTCCTGTGCCAGGTCGGGGTTGAAGTTGTACGGTCCGCGCTCGTTGGGGTAGTAGGCGAGGTTGAGTACGCTGAGCATCGACGACGCTCCGTTGTAGCTGCTCTGGTCGCGGTTTGGGAACAGTTCGCGCACGTACACTTCACGCACATAATGGTTGGACAGCTGGTTGAGGTCGCTCTTGATGTGGGTAGGGGTGAGCGAAGAGCTGCGGCGTGTGAACAGCGGGTCGATATTGTACCATGCGAGCTGCGAACGGTTGAACCCGCTTCGGAGCGTTGCTTTGTCGTTGTATTCAGGGAACATCGTCGGTACGCTCGATATTATCCACGACGTAGGAGTTGCTACGTCGATGGTGCTCTTCGTGTTCTCAAAGTCGTCTATGTACGAGGCGTTGTCCTGTGTTCCGCCGGCCTGTCCGGCTATGAGCTGGGCAAACTCACCCGTGAACGAAATCTGCGAGGGCTGCGTCAGATGGAGCAGCGGAATCTTGTCGAGCAGGTTGGTCAGCCATTGGCTCTCTTTCTTCCAGTTGATGTTGATGCCCAAAAGGGTGTTGTTGAGCGGCTCTGAACCCATGTTCACCTTTGTTGTAAGTGCCTGTTCGGACAGATGCTGGATGGTACCGCTTAGCTGCAAGTCCTTGGAGAAGTCATACTCCCAGTTCATACCGAACATCGTCTTGCGTTCCTGAGCGAAGTCGGTGTTGCTTTCGAGCGACACGTTGACAGCCGTTCCTGCGTCGATGATGCTCTGGTTGAGGATAGTTACTTCGCCGGCACTGTAGTCGACCGAGTAGTCTGATCCTTCTGTCAGCACCACTCCTCCTGCCGTCACCACTACCGAACCTTGCGGCACATTATACGCTCCGAGAGATATGACATTGGCCGACGTGCCACGGAATTGTCCCGTCAGCACGTATTTGTCCTTTTCGGCTATCTGTCTGGCCACGGTCTTCGTCGAGTCGTACAGCTCGGTGAAGGCGTACTTCGAGGCCTGTTCGGCTGCCACGCCTTTGCTTGTAAGATAGTCGTAGAGATATTTGCCGAACGGTTCGGCCTCGGGGAAGAACACGCGGCCGTTGCTCACGGTGTAGCCGTCGACAAAGTCGAAGTAGCCGTTAGAGTGGGGCTTCATGTTGTTGTCTAACCGGTCTGCACCGAGGGCGCGTATGATGGGCTGGCTCTTCACCTGCGGCTCTGGAATGTATGTGAGGTAGACACCGGCGGTGTCGCTCTGGAACTTGACGTCCAGACGGAACTTGTCTTTCTCCACCGACGATGCCAGATAGTAGACGTTCTTCATCATCAGGTCCCAGTTGCCCTGTTGCGGATTGTTGCTTGTGTTCTTCAGCGACTTCACGAACAGAGCCTGGTCTACATTTGTTATGTCCGATGCAAACTCTCCCACCTGATAGGTCACGCCACCGTATGTGTATTCGTAGGCTACGGCGAGCACCTGGTCGGTCTGCAGAGTCGACTTCAGCGACACGTAGCCCAGAGCCTGGTTGACGGAGTATTCTGACGAGTTGAGCAGCCGTGCGCTTTCCAGCTTCTCATAGTCGGCTCCTCCTACAAAGCCTGGTATTCCGTCGAGCACCGTTGAGGTCTGGTTTATGTCGCGGGCGGCGGCATACTGTCCTGTCATGGTCGAATACTCTGTATTGGCCGAGTTGGACGGTACGGGCTGTCCGGTCGTGCTCCACAGCTGGTTGTGAACCTTTGTGTTTTCGCCCAGGTCGGTCAGAGCTATGATGTTACGGGTGTTAGATGTTGTTCCGGTCTTGTTCGTCACCCATATCTCCACGCGGTTTATGTTTATTCCGGTTGTGACGTTGGGCAGCGACTTCATGCCCGTGTCATACTTGTCGCGGAAGAACTGTGAGAGGAAGAAGTGGCGGTTCTCCTCATAGTTTGAAGCGTCAATCTCGAACGGGGTGAACTGTTTGCCGCCTTTCGACGACACGCTCTTTGTGGTCGACTTCTTCTGCGAGGCCACCAGTTGCAGCTTCAATTTGCCGAACTGCAGGTCGGTGCGCAGTCCGAACAGCGACGACGCACCCTTCACGAGCGACGAGTTGGAAGGGAAGGATATGTTTCCGGCTTCGACGAGTTTCACGATTTCGTCCTCCTTTCCGTCATACTTCAGCTTCAGGTTCTGCGAGTCGAAGTCGAAGGTGGCGTCGGTGTTGTAGTTCATGTTCATGTTTACCTTGTCGCCCACCTTTCCGTTCACGTTAAGGTTTATTTTCTCGTCGAAGTCGATGGTTGTAGTTTTCCTGTTGCGTATGGGCAGCGACGGATTGTCGATGTTTTTCATCGTCGCTCCGAATTTCAGTTCGGCTGTTCCCTGGGTCTTTATGCGCACTCCGCCCGGGCCGAATATCTTTTCGGCCGGCCCCAGGTCGAAGTGCATGTCGGTGAAGTCGAACTTCTCCTTGCCCTTGGCTTTGTAAATCTCGTCGTTTTTTGTGCGGAAGTAGCGGTTCATGGCCTGACGCTCGCTCCACTTGCGGTATTGGTCGGGCGTCATCATTATCGGCGTGTTCAGGTACGAGTCGCCGAATTTTGAGCCGATGATGTACAGGTCGAGCGAGTCGTTGTATTCTACGTCCTGTTTCAGGTTGTCGGGACGTTTCAGGTCGGCCGCGTTCTGGTCCAGATCGCTGACGGTTATGGGCGCAGTGCGCTGTATCTTCCATCGGGTGTTGAGCAGCGAGTCGGGTATCGAGTCGTCGTTTTCGAGTATGGGTTGCGCCTTTATGGCTATGGTGTCGTTCTTCTTCGGGGCTGCGGTGGGCATGTTCCGTCCCGGCACACCCGGTCTTGCCGTCGGACTTGTGGGCATGTTCTGTCCCTGCCGTGCGGTGGTACGTGAGCGCACATCCTGCGTGTTAGGGCGCGTGCGCACGTCTTGTCCCGACGGTGTGCCCAGAGCGTAGCTTGCCACCGTAGCTGTGACGAGCACAGCCAGAGTTCCGTATATGGTTTTACCGAACTTCACCTTCTCTTCCTCGCCTTATTTTATCTGTTTGAGTGCGAGCTTCACCACCTGCTCCACCGGCATTGTCGGTTCTTCTTTCAGTATAGCCGTGACCACCTTGGCCGACGGAGCTGGCGAGAATCCGAGCATCGTCAGAGCCGAAACGGCCTCGTCGCGCACGTCGTTGTCTATGGCTGCCGTGTCGGCACCGCCTGCTGGCAGCTCGACCGATATTCCGGCCGAGAGAATCTTGTCCTTCAGGTCGACGATGATGCGCTGCGCCGTCTTCAGCCCTATGCCTTTCACGCCTTTGAGCAGCCGCTCGTTGCCTGTCGATATGGCGTTGCACAGCTCGGCTGGCGACATGGCCGAGAGCATCATCCGGGCCGTGTTTGCTCCCACTCCCGACACTGTAATGAGCAGCCGGTACAGTTCGCGTTCCTGCCGCGAGGCAAAGCCATAGAGCGTGAACGAGTCGTCGCGTCCGCCCGTTACGAGCGATTCGTGTACGAACAGCTTCACGTCTTTCTTGCCCTGCAGGGCGGTATAGGTGTTGAGCGAAATATTGAGCGCGTAGCCCACACCTGCCGCTTCTACTACGGCCATGGCCGGAGTGAGTTCGGCAAGTTCACCTTTTATATAATCTATCATTCCTGGTTGCTTTTAAGTCTGTGCCCACTCGTGTCCTATCGGTCGTCGATGCAGAATATGGCACATATTCTTTAACGTTTGTTCTGCCTTTTTATTGTGTCGGGCGTAGTGTTAAAAGTGTTTCTTTCGGGCAAGTGCCTGGCTTGGAATGTTCTGTATGTTATTATTTCATATCCTAAAAACAATGAGGGTGTGTCATTTTGTTTTGGCACACCCTAATCTTATTTTTATTTAATGCTTTGTTCTGCTGCGGACGCTTATACTATTCCTTTCTTCTGTCTCACTCTGTTAACGGTGGCTCGTTGTCGGTTTTGTTCTCGTAGAATCGTACCCTGACAGCACCATAGTCATAATGAACTGGAATGGGGGTTCCGTTTACTGATACTTTTCTGCATAAAAAATATATTTCATTTGCAAAATATGCACCTCCCCCACTTATATAGTCTTTCTTTTTTTTAGATACATCTTTATCGTTTGAAAAAGTTGAGACTATGTCGTATACAAATGATATTGTGACTGCTTTCCCGAACAGTGAGTCTTGAACTTCGCTTTGTATCGAATCACGAACTACGTCAATGTCTAACGGACCGTAATATTGTCTAGGAAAAGAATCTGGCTGTTCTATAGTAACATAGCCGTTTAGTTTGTATTTCGCTTCAATATCTATCTTCTTTTTTATTTTTGCAAATTCATCCCGATATGATTTGTTGTCCATGAAAGAAGCTATGTGCTTTACTGGAAAATCGTGTACAATAAAACTTCTTGTATCGTTTCCTCCGAATTCAACGCTGGCGTGTGCAACCGTATCCAATATCTGTTTGTCATAGTAATTACGGACTACAAGCAGTCCTTTATATGTCCCCTTCATGTGGTCATAATATTTTGGATTTTCACAGACCACAGATTTGTAAATGGGATGATAAATAGGATCATTCCACCACTCTTTTTCCCAGTCGCATGAAGAAAATAATGCTGTCAGCAGCATTGCTGCTGCCGACAGTATCATTATTGATGATATGGATTTTCTCATATCTGTTACTTCTTGTTTATTGCGATGTACCCTTGGTGGTAGTACGACCATCCAGATGCGTCTCCGCTATGGGTGATTCCTATTATAATCAGGTTCTTCTTGGGTAAAACTGTCATTCCGCTGTTTTCCCGAATCATAAGCGTTGCTGATGGGTAGCTTAATATTTTGGCAACGTGTTTTACTGACTCTCCTTCAAATGTAAATTTAACAACCCCTGTCTTGTAGCGTGTATTGCCATCAGCACCACCAGTATGTTGGCGACCGATAATAACTCTTCCTTCACCTTCAGACAGTGATTTGAAGAATTCGTCCGACTCACTTTCCTTATACCATTCGCTCCATTTTTCATCTTCGATTGTTACAGTACCTCTGACAGGAGTGCCGTCACGGTCGATTGCTGCAAGGCTACCGAATGTATACGAAGTAGAGCCTGAAGCACCTCCGTTGTGTGTTCTCCAATAAAGGACAGTATTTTTAGTGCCAAGAGCTTCTGTGCCGTCACTTTCGTTAGCTACCTTGACTGTTTCTGTCTTTCCGTTGCGAATTAACAGTATTTCATTTTGATCTATTAATTCTTCCGGCTCCGGACTTTCTTCCTCTCTAATTTGTACATTTCTCCCACCACATTTAGGCCATGGGCCCAACGGACCGGTTGTGTCGTCTTTATAAACTCCAACTTCGCCCCAAGCTCCGGCATAGTCTCTCCATTTTACGGTATTCAGATCTATGATTTTGTCCGTGATATTCCACGAATATCCTCTAGCATCCGTATAGTCATTGACTGTTACGCCCAGTACTTCATGAGGATAAGTTCCTGGATGGTTAAATAGAGCATGTGTGCCACGAGCACAATATACGGTCAACAGCTGATCGTTTCCTATCGGTGTGATTTCAAGTTGGCCAAGAATATTGGCTTTGTACTTATTGCTACCTGTATGAGCACTTAGTTCAACTTCGGATATTTTGTTGTCTTTGCCCAATGTGATAGTTATACACTCCCAGTCCCCTTGGTGGCTGGCACTAATTGGGCCAAATGTTGCGTAATTGTATCCAAAAAACAGCCAATATTGTATGATGTTTCCTGATTTGTATTTAAAAGCTGCTACACGTTGATTCGGTTGTGAGTCGCCATAGAGATTGTCGTCAGGTTCCAGAAAAACGAATGGAGCTACAGCGTTCGGATCTTTAGGACGATTGTTCAGCATTCTTTTCTCATCTTTAGGATAATATGAATTAATGATACTTACCGGAATATCATAGAATTCAGGATCGTGGCTGTTACTTCCATCAATGAACTTTCCTTTCGTTTTACTGTATCCGTCATCTGATGTTCCACTCCTATGTCTGCGGAATCTTGACAATCGGATGAAGTCGTCCGGATTCATCGGGAAGTAGTTTTCTGTGCTACACATCTTCACGCAGACAGAAACCTCTTCCTTAGATATTGTAGGAGCGTCACACGAGACAAGGGCACTCCCATAATACGTCATTCCGTTTTCGTCTCCGTAGTGGTGGCGTGAAGTCATAACTCTTCCGCCCTCGGTAAAGTACAAAATTCCGTCCGATTCTTTCTTCGGTTCAGAACTTTGATAATCAATGGTTGTCGTCGGGTGTCCGTTAAAGAAAACTTCACCTATCGCGTAAGCTGTAGTTCCGTTCTCGTTCCCGTTATGTTTCCTGCCGACAAGAACCTTGCCAAATGGTGCATCCACCATTCTGCTATCACTTTCTTTTATGTCGTTTGTCCACTTTATATTTTCGACTGTGATATGTCCGTCCACTTCTTCTCCGTTGCAAACAGCTTGCAAAGCTGCGTATTGATAGCGAGTGTCCCCGTTTTCATCTCCTGAATGCAGACGACCGGTCAATACTGTATTTGGAGGACAAAGAAAATATGAATTACTTTCTTTCTGTGGAAGACTCATTAATCTTTCTTCTGTGATAAGGGTAGTACCTTCTGGTGCCTTTTCTTTTGAAGAGTTGGCTATCATTAATATTCCGGATTTATATGTAGTATTACCGTTCTCGTCACCTCGATGTATTCGTCCTGTGATTATTCGGCGGCGGTCGGTTCTGAACCATGAGCCAGATGATTCTTTTATTTGGTATGAGAAATAGGAACTTTCTATTGATGCTTTTTCACCATTAAAGAATATTTCAGCAGTAAGGTATCTTGTTTTTCCATTTTCGTCTCCCTTATGTTCTCTTCCTATAATTACACGATTATCTGAGGCTTGAAATCCAGAGCCAGAAGACTCTTTAAACCATCCTTCCCACCGAATATTTTCAAAAGTAATTGTTCCATTAACGCTTTTGCCATGAATATCAACAGCTCTCAGTGTCGAATATTCATAACGTGTTTTCCCATTTTCATCACCTTTGTGCCATCGACCTGTAATGACAGTATTGTCTGGACAACGATAATTACTTTTGCTTTCTTTGATTTCACCTGATTCAGAACGTTTGTCAGGGTAAATGTAAATTGTAATTTGTGACATAATTTTTAAATATTAAATTAATTATTTATCTTGACGCAAATATACAGGGGATATTTGAAACTGCAAAATTTTACAGTGACTTTTTCTATTGCCCGAAACTTTCACTGCGCTTTGGTACGCCTCCAACGTGGAAATGCATCCACGAGGATGAATTTTATTTCGCAGATTGCATGGATGGACACAGATTTTTTGGACGTTTGTTCCGCCTTTTTATTGTGTCGTGGGTAGTGTTAAAAGTGTTTTTGTAGGGCAAGTGTCTGGCTCGGAATGTCCTGTATGTTATTATTTCGTATCCCGAAAACAACGAGGGTGTGTCGTTTTTTTTGACACACCCTCGTTTGAGTACTGAAATGCTGGCTTATTGCATTTTAGAATGTCTCACGATGAAGTTTTTTATATGAAGCCTCTATTTTGAAAATTTCAAGCTTTGCTGACCGTATTCAGTCTGTATCATTAGAATATAATAGCCACTTTTAATATCGCTAATGTCAATGATGCTATTGGCGGATTCAATGGCATCTTTTTTCAAATGTGAGATATTATTATTTGTTGTTGAATAAATAGTGTATGTGGCGTTCTTAGGTAGTTTATGCCCGTTAGAGTACATTAAATAAATTTTATTGTTTCTTATTTGTACATTAAATAATTGCTGAACAGGTGAAAGTGGTGCTATCGTTAGATAATCACTTTTAGTACTACCATTTTTATTGAATGAGTACACAGCAAATCGAGTATACAATTCCTTATCCACGGTAGCTGTAAAATATCCTTTTTTAAAATCAGAAACTTCAAATTTTGTTGGTAAATCATTACCTTCGTCTAATTGTTCTACAACTATTCTGTCTAAGCCTTCAAGTCCATTTATATTAATTCTAATTTCTTGTGTATAATCGTCTGATAAATTATTTTGTTGTAAAAAAATATCGGAATTAGTATGGTCAAATTCCATTTTAACTTTTTGTGGTAAATAATCTAATACGTAATAATGATTTCGTATTTCATATTTTATCTTGTGATACAAATTGTCATAAACTTGTTTGTAATGGGTTATTCGACATCTTAGGTATCCATCACATGTACGTTGATATTGACTATAATCCGAGTTAATGTTTAAATCCGACATGTTAATTTGAAGAGGTATGGGATGAGAACCTGTCCATTCGCTATATACCAAGTCCCATGTACCGTCTTTCTTTAATAAAGAAACAAGCCAACTTCCTTGTCCATTAATGTCTGGATACATGTAACTGTAAGGAAATAAAAAATCACTCAGTATAAAACCTTCTTGCTGATTCAATATGTTGTTTGAGTCGTCTTGAATAACGTTATTAACAAATTTGTTTTTTGCTATTGAATTTGATGATACATTAATAGAACCATTGTAGGCAAACATATTTTCTGTTGACCCATCTGTCTTTACACTTTTCCCTTCAAAGCCTGTCGCGGAATTAAAGGCTTGCCATCCTTGCAAGTATTCGAATAATTTTTTATATTCATCGGTTATGTCTCTTATAACGCTTCCTTTTCCTAATTGGTAATTAAGGATTTCCGATATGTTCTTTGTGCTATCAGGTATAAAATAATTCAATGAAACTCCGTTTTGCCAATTGTTTGGCGCATATAGATTCAAATTTCCATAATCACGTACTTGCAACGATAATGTTCCTTGTGTAGCATTTTGATATGCAACATGAACATCATTAGTTCCTATGGCATTTTTGATTATGGTTTCGTAATATGTCAGGGGCTTATTAAGATTTTGGAAAACTTTAGTGGTAGAATTTGCCGTAAATCCAGAAATAAATCCCAGCCCCTTTGCTATGTCTCTTAAAACAACAGTGACAAAGTCATATTTGTTCACAGGGGTGTTATAAAGAGAATAGGAAAATTCGTCAAGCATATTTTTGTTATATGTAATTGTAATATCAGGTTTGTTGAAAAAAGCTTCACTGTTTATAGAATCAACAAAACTATAATTATTACCTGAATTGTATTCTGCTAAAAGAACATACTTAATTTGGCTTGATAAATTTTCACCTGAACCTCCTACGTTATAAGATGTTGGCTGTACCTTAGATAGAAGTTTTCCATTTCCAGAACCACGTATAGTCCCTATTTTTGCATGTATGTTGATAGGCAATGTGTTTGGTAACTGTTCCTCCCAAATTTTACATGCATATTCGAATGCTCCTTTCATCGTATTATTCCATGCCTCTTCAGGTTCATACGTAATCTTAAAAACTGTGCCCCCATTTATTTGTCTTACTACAGGAATGTCAGAACATTTCTCAATATACTGATCTAATCCATAAGAGTCAGATTCGATGATTGTCTGACTCTTAATTGACAAAACAGTGATTAATGAAAATAAAATTAATGTGAATCTTTTCATTTCTTGATAAATTTTTTTGTTATTGTTTTTTTATTTGATTTTATCTTGACAATATATATTCCCTTACTTAATTTATTTAAATCCATAGTTCTACTAGAAAAACTTCTATTTATTAATGTTCCATTTGCTGAATAAATTTCAGATAATATTTGTTTATTTGAGGAATCTTCTATGATGAGAATATTGTTTTTAAAAGATATTCGTATAATATCGTCCTTTACTTTGTTTATAGCTGTTAGTTGGTTCTGTAATTTTTCCAAATACTGTAGAATTTCAAAATCGTCAATTATTGAATTAGTAAATATAGTATCTCCGTGAATACCTCCATATTCATTGAAAGAATAAATAGTATAAAATTCTCCCCAATCAACATAATTATATTTTAATTCATAGTTATTTTTACTTTTTTTGCTTATATCGACATCATAAAAAATACGAGTACTAATTTCAGGAAACTGGAATACATTTAAGCTATCACCAACATACGCCATTAATTTGCATTCGTTTATCCTCTCTGCATTTAACAAGACTGTTAATTTTGCCAAAGGATTATATCCACCTTCTTCAAAACTAAAGTTACCTACAATAGAAGCTTTTTTTACTTTTGGGCGAGAAGGTAGTACATTTATTATAAGAGGAATGCTGTCTATTATTACGTTACCTTGATGCAAATCTACAGAGCAGCGCGTGTAGACAGAATAATCATTTGGATATTCTATTTTTTGACAATCGCTAACAAAGTTATGGCTCAAAAATAGGCTTGGTTCAATTTTAAATGTGAATGGATTGATTCCTATTCTTGAATTTATGCATATAATTTTTTCACCTTTTTTGTCATAAAAACTAAATGACCAAGAAACATTCTCGTATTGGCCTTTTTCTAAATGAAATGTAGGCATTTCTCCATCAACAAAAATATGTGAACTGTCTACGGTCTTACCATCTTGTAGCAGAATAGACGCAGAAATCTTTTGTGCTCGACTATTAATTGAAATCAAGCTAATAAAGAATGCCAATAAAATGTGTCTCATTTCAAAAGTTTTGATGTTTTAATCTTTGAGTTTCCTCGAAAATATTCCAAAATATACATTCCAGATGGAAGTTCATATATTTCTGCATCTTCTTTTATAGTTTTAACATAACATCCATTTGATTTATAAACCCTTATTCTTGTAAAATCATCATCTGACAATGAGGATATTTTATTAGAAACAGAATTCTGTTGGTTTTTTAAATATGGTGGAAGTTCTATCGTGTATACATCATTGCCGTATTGATTTTCTACCTTTATATCTACCCAGGCGTAATATGGTGAGGTGATATTGCTACAAACAAAATGAGCCAAGTAAGGCTCTCTAACAAACTGACTTCTTAAAGATGAACCATATTCCTCTTCCAATGTTACATAAAGATAATCTGAACCTTTATAATCCACTTTGCATACTATATCGTAAGAATTTTCATTTCCATTATCCTGTTTTACGAAAGTTACGTTTGAGATAGAAGGCTTAAGTTCCAGTGTTACATTATATTGTAAGTTTATCAAATTACCATTCAACAACCCTGTAAATATTATTTTCCCGTAAATATCTCCATTGACATTGATTTCATAATTGTCGGGGTTGGAAATCTTGTCAATGTTAAATGAAAGAGTTCCTTCCTCACTCTTTTGCAACAATTCATTTCCATCTATAGCAGGAAGATAAAAAGACCATTTGGCATTACTGATTTTATCTTTCCCCTCTCCATCTAAATAAAATAAATGTGAAGTATAAGCAGAAGTAATCCCCGATTCAGGTATGTCACTTCCAATTATTTTAATATTATTCTGATTTGAAATAATAACATTCCATCCTAACTTGTTTAATACATTGGCAGTTACACTATCAATCTGCAGTTTTTTTGAAGCTTTATCCAAAGAATAATGCATCAATGATTTTGTGTTGTCTAAATAAACAAGAGATTTAGTATTTTCAAAATTTGATGGTGTATACATTTTGTATTTTTCCTTTTCCTCCGCATTAATGTAATTTCCATCTATATGCACACTACCATTTATTCCTGTGCAGAAGTTAATTATTTCAGGATTTTGATTTCTTCCTGTATTATTAAGATTCTTTAGCCAAATTCCATTTTCTGAGACAAGAAGATTATCAAATAAAGAGTGTCCCTGAGAAAAAGGAAACTTAACGATTGTGCCAGAACTAAGTTTAGCTAACGATAAGCTACTACCAAATCCCAAAGCAACAGCAATACTTCTAAGCATCGCATAATTTAAATTACGAATGCCATAATTTTTTTCTATACTATATCCACAATCCCAATTAATATTTTTATTGATAGTAATTATTGCGTCATAAGAGTCATCATGTTGTAAATCAGGTCTTAAACTATAATACAAACTAGCAGGGACATAGTTATTATCAATATCTTTAAAATACAAGACCTTAGTCTTTACATCTTCATCATTTGGCAAATCTTCCCATACTAACCGCAACTTTATGCCATAATTAGAGTTTATGTTTAGAGATGAACGCCAAATATCTGTAGCTGCTTCTAAACATTTGACAACGGAATCTGGTACGTTGTTTTCATGTTCGATTTTAAATGATATACATGAATTTGACTTGAGCCTATTTCTTTTATTTAAAATAGGTAGTGAAACAGCACTTGTATCATGTGTCACATTGAATGATTCAACATAATCAACATAAACCGTTTCTTGCGAAGAAGCTATTTGGGAATATAAACTAACTATTATGAACAAAATAAAACCAACGGAATGATTTAGTACTGTGCAAAGTTTTTTCATAAGACTGTAATTTCTATGTATTTTTATGACTGCTTACCTCATGAATAGGGCAATGATTCTCTTTGTTTTACCAATAATGAGTGTCCTTTTGCTTTTATAATTACATGACATAATAATTAATGTAATAAACAATTTTATAATTGTCTATTAATTATATATAGGCTATGACAATAATTAATTGCTAGCATAGATGCTATTGATTATGATGAAATATAATATTTCTTTTTATCATTTTAATGATTGTATATCGCTTGTAAAGTTACTAAAAAAACAGAAACTACACAACGTTTTGAAATGTTTTTTATCTATACCTTAAATTAGCAGACTATAGTATTGTCTGTCTTTAGAAGCCTTCTTGTATCG
>CALBJK010000119.1 GCA_937892695.1 uncultured Prevotella sp. | reverse complement strand
TATATTTCACTCCGAGTCCCAGAGGCACATTGGCTGTGAAAGCATTGTTCCCTCCACCACTTGCAAACGTCGCCCCTAGTCCTCCGAAGATGAACGGAGTCAAACGTTTCGCGCCGCGATAGTCACGGCCTGTACCGTAGGGCCAGAAGTTGTATTCGTAAATCACGCTTACGTCGACAAGCGATCGGTCAAATTTGTAGGCCGTATCCACATAGTCGGGATAATATGTTTGGGTATCTTGAGACGAACCTTTCAATTTGCCGAACATTGCGGTGAAGCGCAACGCCATATAAGGATTGAACGTCCGACGCAATACCGCACTTCCCATCGGTTGCATATTACTGAGGATACTGCCATTGAAGTCTCCCTCATAAGACACCAGACCTACTCCAGCACCGATTTCCATACGGTACTCGTCGTCGATCTGTGCTGCCGTTCTTCCTGCCATTGTAAGAAGAATAACGGTAACGAGCATCCTAACCCACTCCATTTTAATCCCCTCACCTTATTTATATAATGCCACGAACCGATGACCGGAAGGAATTATTACACCCGGACACCGGCATGGCTTCACTTACCTGCCGAAATATTTGTCGTCATCCTTCCAGCCCAGACGATTGATACGGCCTTTCCAAACTTGTCCTGTTCCGCCACAAACAAACCATACGAAATGGTTGCCATCTGTTATGAGGGCGTATGACGAGGAACTGGCTGCAGACTTCATTGTCGAAGGGAATGTGAAAACAGAATCTGCCTTCCATGTTATTCCGCCGTCCTGACTGCGGTATACGTTGTCAAAGGCAGTGTGGCCAGTACCAGCCAGACTTTTTCCTCCTACTGCGATGAATCCGCCATCATATGCCGCAATCTGAAGACGTTCTACTTCAGGTAGAGCATATTCATTGTGTTCGTCGGCCGGATAGTAAGCCCAAGATTGGTTTTCACTGTCATTTCCGCCTTCGTCGATTTTGTTCCATATCGAATAAGTATCGGCATTCTGTCCTACGAGAAGCAATTGATAAGAGTCGGCGTTGGTCTGTAAAGAACGCCATGCCGAAGATATTCCGCTTGTAGGAAGCAACGACTGCTCATCGTCAAGGCTGCTGGCAGTCCAAGTCTTGCCGTCGTCAGCCGATTCAACCATTCTTCCGTTCTTAGTGTATCCGTATATGCGCACAGGAGTAGCAGCCACCAGACGATTAGGCAAGTTTGCCGATGCGCCGTCAGCCACGATTTCCCATTCGTCGGTATCGTTGCTCCGCATGACGGTATTCCCGTCGCACAAATACATGTACGAACCTTTCACAACAACGCCTTGATAGGCATCGCCAGCAAGCACATGATTGAAGTTGGGCACAGCAGCCCGCCATGTCTTGCCGTCCGAAGATGAATAAATTACAGTACTTTCTCCGTTGACAGTTCCATACACGAACAAACAGCCGTTGCAGCTGACACCACGCATAGCCGTCAATTCGGCAATCAACTTGTTGGTTCCTGCAAGACTCCAATGGAAAGAATCGGCCACCTCCTTATGCACATTCACACGTATGCGGTACTTGCGGCGCATACGTCCAGAGTTGCTGTAGACATAGAACACGCGCCCCGTGTCTGGAGTGAAGTCGATAGAATCGGTAGAGTTGAAATAGTTGAGCGAGTCGCTCTTCATGCTCTGTATCAACACTATTCCCGAATTCTTCGTACCTATCGAGCAAATTACTTTCGACGCATCCACGCCGTAAGGCAGCGAATCGTTGTTGTAGATTTCGCACACTGAGTCTGGTCCGTAAGTCTGGCTGATGTAGAACTTGTAACTGCTGCAGTCTTCGGTTGTCTTATACGTGCTGTCCTTTGTGCCGTCAGCAGTTTTAGTCGTCACGTATTTATTGAGCGTACCCACCGAGAACGACGAAATTGCCGTATCGTCATAGTACACGTATTCGCTATCATCGTTGTTTAAGCACGATGCCAATGTGAGAACCACAGACAGAAGCATCGCCAGAGGTAACAATCTCCTTCCCATTTAATCTACGAACTATTATTTTTAACTGCAAATTTAATCAGAAATATGCAAACGCCGTTCCTTTTTAGGACATTATTATCAAAAAAGTCCGAATAGCTCGCGTTTTTAAGTTTGTTTAGTGATTGTTGCGCCGTCTTATAAAGAGCATCAACCCTGTAGCAGTCAGCGACGCTCCGACGAGACACGACAGCAACGCCACCCCTTTGCTCCAGAAACCGAAGACAGCTCCGTCGTGTATGTCAAGCATCATTCTGAACGCCTTGTCGGCTGGTTTGGCTTCGGCATAGCGTCCGGAGTAAGATCCGGTTCCGGCGAGAGGACGCAATGTATACTGGTCGAAGAAGAGATTGTCGGTCTTATTGAAAGATCCGCGTTCGTGTATGTACCCACCACCTTATAGGCATCGTATAGTCATGCATCGTATCTCCACCGGAAGCCACGTAGTAGACGATCTTGCTGAACCACCCCAGTCCGAAAATCAGTACAGTCAAACAGATGGCCAGGAGAGACAGCAGAAAGTAGAAGCCTGAATGTTTGGTGACGGCAGAATTTCCCTCTATGCGTACCGTAGCGAAGCAATAGGGACAGATCGTGCTTCCTGAAGAAGAATGAAAAGCATCCACAAGACAGAATGCGGATATTAATTTTAGATGGGTTCTAAAAATTCATTCCTATTAATAATCTTTGGAAATTTATAGAACACACCATAAATAAAAACAACGGAGACATGCAATCTCTGGACTTTTATCCGTTGGCTGCACGTCTACGTTGTTGCAATGATGTTCTTATATGGCAGATGATTTCGGGAAGCCCTGCCATTTAGTATGAATGAACGTTATACCTTTGCCTTATTCTGCAATCGAGCTGTCAGAAGGAGTCTCGGGCGCGGGAACCTTGGCTGTGTCGACAGTGTCGGTCAGACAGATTGTGAGAGACTTCTCCTCGGATGGAGCAGGCTTTGCAACCGTGTCTGTTACTACGGTGTCTGTGTCGGCCGAACCGAACGAAGGTGTGCTTACTGCTGCCTGGCTGTTGGCAAAAACGTTGCTCACTGAGATTACTGCGAAGGCAGCTGCTGCTGCGAAAACTAACTTTTTCATATCCGTATCCTTTCTTTTATTGTTTGTTTTGTTTACACCAAACAAAGTGCAAAGGTCGTGCCATTAAGCACATATTACGAATAATCTATTGATAATCAATGGTTTTAGAACTGACACACACGGTTACGCCAGTTGTGGATAATGTGGAGCAACTGTGGAATTATTCCACGGAAATGTTATTTTTCTGTTCTTTCATCGAAATTTTGTTGAGGAATCCCGCATCGTCAAAACCGTATTCGAACCGAAAAGAACGCGAAGTGTAGCTGTTCTCTGCAATGCAGACGAGAGGAAGGTTGCAGGACGGCCGCCCCACGAGTCCGGCATAATAGGCCAAAGAAAGAATCGGGCCAAACGACACGTTCGTCGACTGTATGTCACGATAGGGCATATAGCCACGGTTTGGAATCGAGGTGTAGAGTATGCGAATCACGTCGCCACCGTTATATTTATTATGTATGCGCGTAAGGTTGCCCCGCATGTCGTATGTCATCTGGCAAAC
>CALBJK010000118.1 GCA_937892695.1 uncultured Prevotella sp. | reverse complement strand
AAATACCCGCATCGATTCCTTCTACGTCTTCAACAGTGAACGGGTCGGCCTTCTCCAGAACGCGCTGAGTGCGGTCGTTCTGATTTTCGCCATACTTGTTCTCAAAGAAGACTGTATGACTGCTTGGACGCGTCATTACCTCAATACCTGATTTGCGCATTTCGTCTACCACAGCCATGTCGCTGCTTCCAAGTTTTGTAAGCAGTCCGAACGACACTTTCTCCGGCAAGCAATTGAAGCCGTATGCGAAATAAAATGACGTTCCGCCGGACATGTAGACTGTCTTGCGCGGAGTGATTATCTTGTCTTTAGTTATATGCCCTATACAGCAAATATCCTTCATCTGTTGTTAGTCTTTATATGACAAATTTTCCGACCTACGGAAACATGGATACAAAGGTACTGCAAAAGAGTGGAATAAAAAACAAATGAGGTTTGTTTTTGATTCCACTAAACGACGAACTATACCAAAAACCGGAATATTGCAAGATTATTTATGACTTAACCGGACATAAAAACGAAGTGTCTGTCTACATTTTATATTATTATTATTACTTTTGCATTACGAAGCGACAAATCGTTTCCGGTACTGAAAAGAAACGGTTGCCGATAAGGGGAATAAGATGGAAGAAACGGACAACATTACGACAAGGCTGTCTGATGTCCCTTCCAAAATATCAACAAGCTAATGTATGGAAGGTAAGGAATAATGAAATATTCAAATACTAAGGAATTTATAAAGGACTGGAAAAGCAAGACCCACGAGCGTTATCAAGGAGGTCTGGACTTTCTGAAATACGTGGGACCGGGTTTGATTGTGACTGTCGGCTTCATAGATCCGGGTAACTGGGCCACAAACTTTGCGGCTGGGGGCCAGTTCGGTTATTCTCTTCTATGGGTTATAACGCTCTCCACCATCGTGATGATAGTGTTGCAGCACAATGCCGCCCACCTTGGCATTGTCAGCGGAAGGTGTCTTTCTGAAGCGGCGAATGAATATTTTCCTAAAAAAGTGTCACGTCCGCTACTGCTGAGTGCCGTCGCCGCATCAATATCTACCTCGCTGGCAGAAATTCTCGGAGGTGCGATAGCTCTGAAGATGTTGTTTCAGATTCCGTTGAAAATAGGTGCGGCAGCCGTAGCCCTTTTTGCGGCGTTCCTCTTGCTGACAAACTCCTACAAGTACATCGAGAAGATAATCATCAGCCTGGTCTCGCTTATCGGACTGGGGTTTCTCTACGAAGTGTTTATCATAGATGTCGACTGGGAGCAGGCGGCATACCATTTTGTCACGCCGTCCATTCCTGACGGAAGTCTTTTCATCGTGCTAGGGGTGCTCGGAGCCGTGGTCATGCCACACAATCTTTTCCTGCATTCGGAAGTGATACAGAGCAGGCAAATCAACCGGAAAGGTGAAAAAGAAATAGAGAAGAACCTGAAGTACGAATTCTACGACACGCTTCTGGCCATGGGAATGGGACTGGCTATAAACAGCGCGATGATAATTCTGGCCGCCACAGCCTTCCATGCCAACGGCATAAACATCACTTCGCTCGACCAAGCAGCGACGATGCTCACCCCCTTGCTAGGCCGTGTGGCTGGAATAGTGTTCGGCGTAGCACTGCTACTGGCCGGCATCTCGTCGACAGTGACAAGCGGAATGGCCGGTGGTTCAATCTTTTCGGGTATATACGACGAAGCTTATAACGTCAACGATATCCACTCCCGCGTAGGCGTATTGATTTCGCTGTCGGTGGCACTGGTGATAATCTTTTTCATAGGCGACCCGTTTAAGGGGTTGCTATGGTCGCAGACGGTACTGAGCATGCAGCTGCCGCTGACAATATTCGCCCTCGTTTATCTCACTTCTTCTGAAAAAGTCATGGGCAAATACAAGAATTCGACATTGACGAAATTCCTGCTCTATTTCATCGGTGTCATAATTTCGACATTGAATATAGGGCTGCTTTTCTTCAACTGACCAGACAGCGTTAACCATTTATCCCTCACGCGAGCGTGAAGTCGAGCTGTTTCTTTTCTATATTTGCGTTGGCAACCTGTATGCGTATAGGGTCGCCGAGCTGATACTTGTGGTGACGGCGACGACCGACAAGACAGTAGTTACGTTCGTCAAAATCGTAATAGTCGTCATCGAGGTCGCGCATGGGTACAAGTCCCTCGCAGTGGTTCTCGTCTATCTCACAATATATGCCGTATGACTGTATGCCGCTGATGTGGGCGTCAAACTTCTGGCCGAGCTTGTCGCTCATAAACTCTACCGACTTGTACTTGATCGAGTCGCGTTCGGCATTGGCAGCTACCTGTTCCATGTCGCTGGAATGTTTGCATAGCTCTTCGTAGTGTTCCTTGTTGGCACTACGTCCGCCCTGCTGATAGCGTGTGATGAGCCGGTGCACCATAGTGTCGGGATAGCGGCGGATAGGCGATGTGAAGTGGGTGTAATAGTCGAAAGCCAGTCCGAAATGTCCGATGTTGTGAACTGAGTACCGGGCTTTCATCATAGCCCGCAAGGCAATGGTCTGTATCAGATTCTGCTCACGCTTTCCCTCACATTCGTCCATCAGCCTGTTGATGGAACGGGCTGTCTCGCCTTTCGAACCTTCGGTCTTCAGCTTATAGCCGAAAGGAGCGACAAACTCGCGCAGCTGTTCCAACTTCTGTGGGTCGGGATTGTCGTGCACACGATAAGGAAGAGTCTTCGCTTTCTTACCCTTTGTCACCTTGCCTACGCTTTCGGCTACAGTCTTGTTGGCCAGAAGCATGAACTCCTCTACTAATTTGTTGGCATCCTTCGAGCGTTTGAAGTAGCAGCGAATGGGCTTGCCTTTTTCGTCGACATCGAAGTGTAGTTCCTCTCTGTCAAATTTTACCGAACCATTTTTGAACCTTTCTTTTCTCAGACACTTGGCAAGCCTGTCGAGCACAATCAAGCTTTCGGCATTTTCCCCTTTATAGCCGTCCTTGCCCGGAACGGGAGCCGGCAGTCCAGTACCGTCCTTCACACCGTTGTCTTCGAGCAGCTGCTGCACCTCTTCGTATGCGTAGCGGCGTTTGCTCCGGATCACAGTGTGGACTATGCGGTAGCGTCTGACTTTGGCTTCGTCGTCGAGTGTGAAGATGACACTGAAGGCGAGTTTGTCCTCGTCGGGGCGCAGGGAGCATATATAGTTGCACAGCCGTTCGGGTAGCATAGGTATGGTACGGTCGACAAGATATACACTGGTGGCGCGTTTCTGTGCCTCACGGTCGATTACCGACCCTTCCTTGACATAGTGGGAAACGTCGGCTATGTGAACCCCTACTTCCCACAAGCCCATGCCCAGACTCTTTATAGAGAGAGCATCGTCAAAGTCCTTGGCGTCGCGAGGGTCGATGGTGCAGGTGAAACGGTCACGAAAGTCCTCTCGTTCTTCAAAGTCTTGCGGCGTTATCTTGTCGCTTATCTTTTCGGCTGCGTCCTCGACGTTCTTCGGATACTTGTAGGGCAGGTCGTACTGAGCCAGGATGGTGTTCATTTCCACATCGTTGTCGCCCGCAGGACCGAGCACGTCGACCACTTCGCCGATGATGTTGCGGTGGTCTGCGTCGGGCCATTCCA
>CALBJK010000117.1 GCA_937892695.1 uncultured Prevotella sp. | reverse complement strand
TGAGCGAGCTGTAAATGATGTCATACATGCGTCCGAAACGCTTTTCACCGGTCTGCTGGCCGAGCCACTTCATGATATGAGGCAACTCGAAGACGAACACGTCGATATGGTTATTTTCAACCGAAACATTGCCCCAACCACGGCTTTTGAAACCGAGGTCGCCGAGCATCTGTCCTTCGGCGAAAGGCACATCCCAAAGATAGTACCACGAAAGCGCGAAGTAGGTAGCCTTCTTACAGAGGTCAATATAGTGGGCACGGGTCTTGCCTTTTGTCACCATTGCCATGTAATAAGTGGCAGTGACGGCACTGATGGCAGCCTCTTTGTCCTCGCAGTTTGCGTCGAGAGTAGACGAGAAGTAGTCGCTCTTAGAGATAATATTCTTTTCGAGATAATCGACCGTAAGCCTTGCAGCCTTCAGATATTTCTTGTCGCCGAAGTACTTGTAACCCATCACGAGCGTCGATGTGGCCGACGGAGTACTGCCTCCGCTGGCATCGATGTCCGAACCGTCGTCGTGGAACTTGCGGGCATAGTGGCCGTCGTCCTTGAGCAGCGACACAAAGTTGTCGAGCAAAGTCTTCATCTTGGCTTCCCATTCCTTGTGGGTGCGGCCATGCTGTTTCTCGTAACGCAGATAGTGGAGCACGGCATATACGCCTTCAGACTGCTGGCGGATAGAGTGTACGACCTTGTCATCGGCTTCGCGTCCACGGTCAAAGTTGATGTTATCGACAAAATAACCTTTGGCTGTAAAGCCGTGTTTGAGGAAGCTGTCGAAGATAGAATTGCCTATCTTCACGAGGTCTGGCTGACCTGTAGCCTCGCCATACTCGATGGCATTGAACGCATTGAGCAGCACACGTCCGCAGAAACCTATCTGCACTTCGGGGAAAGGCTTGCAGTCGTCACAGCGCAGGGTGTGTCCGGAGTTATACTTCAAGTCATACTTGTCTACGTATGACTTGCGGAAGTAGTTGGCCATTGTGGCCTTCATCTGGTCGGCACTGTATAGCGGAGTGACAGGCTTCGGAGCGATAACGTCGAAGCAGTAGTCCCATGTGTGAGCCACAAAGTCGCCGTAGTTGGCCGTCCGGGTCTTGTGTACACGCCAGCTCACGGTCTTGGTTTCGCCCGGTTCGAGCTTTACAAAAGCCTCGATAGCGGGTGCGAGGGTGAGCTTGCGGATGTAGCGTTTCGGGGTTTCGACGTAAGGATAGCCGAATGTCAGCTTGGCCGTCTGGCCGTCGTTGTCGAAGCCGAGATAGCCCACCGACGTGTTGCCCGACAGTATCACCTCGCCTTCGGTGTGGGTGGTGAGAGCATCGGACTGTCCGTCGAGCAGACGCATCACGGTCATCGATTCGCCCGTCTTGTCGTCGAAAGCTCCGCTAAGGGGCGATGACAGACGGTCTTCGCGGAAGTTCCAGCTCTTCGACGTGTGGAACGACGGAGCCTCTTTTGGCGAACGCAGATTGCGGTGATACCAGAAGCCTGGCAGATAGAACTCGCAATCGGCTGCCGAGAAGCCCGTTTCGGCCTCAGCACCGAAGTTGAAGTAGACTCGCTTGCTGGCCTTAAACGTCACCGTTACCACCTCGTCGCCGTTCTGAGTAGTCACAGTCTTGGTGACGCTCACGGGCAGAGGGGCCGATGCCTCAAGGCTTCCGTTGCGGTCGGTCAGTTCGTAAGTGACCGCATTATTACCTGGTTGTTTCAGACTCAGATGGGTTTTCAGGTCGATGGCCTGAACCGCCTGAGCTGCAAAAGCAACCGCAAAGAATAGGAACAATCTTGAAAAGTTTTTCATATTTTTGTTCGGGTTTTATTATTAGTAATTAATGTTTCCAAATCTTTTGCAAAGATATAAATAAACAACCGAAGCCGACGTTAAATACCGTGCGAAAAAGAGTGCTATTTGTTCTTTATCATGTATTTTTGTCCATCAGGGCACTATAAACGGGCACACCAAAGGTTTTTCTGACACTGAAGTGTCCAAATAGAACTGCAACGTTTTTCAATATAAAACTATGAAAAACACTGTGGGGAATGTGCCTTAGTGGCGTAGTGCAAAGCCCCCAAGAACGTCCAACAGCAATACAAACAAAAAGGAGACCGAAGTCTACCAAAGATTAATTAAATTTGTATTGTCATGTACAAATAACTGATCGAAAGGCAAAGGTAAGCGATTTACCTTGAATTGAAAAGAAAATGGAACAAAAGAAAATTGCTTCCGAGTTGGGGGTGTCCCCGTACACCTGTTCAACGCACCCTCCCCTAATGACATCATCAAATATTGAAGCTGCCAATATAAGAAAATGAATGTACTCTGTTTATACCAATATAACTCTGATGGCATTTTCGTTTCTTAGACGCATCAAAGTCCTTACACCGCGAATGTCAATACAACTTTAATTTAGCAGAATAAAATAATAACAACAACAAGATTAAAGCTGACCCGACTCCACCATCAGTACGATGCGCTCGGTGAAGCGGTCTGCGCCGTCGGGGTCGTATTTCTTGGTGAGGCTTGCGCCGAAAAGCGAGGCGAAAGCCTGGTAGAAACCTGCGCGTATCGGTCCCAGAAACGCCTGGATGAGCTGATACGACGACGAGTTGCACTCACGGTAGACCAGCTTGATGAGGAGTTTTCCCTGCTGATAGGTCAGTTTCTTCATACGCGGAGTGTACTCCTTCTTTATGCTTTTCTCCACCAGTTTCATGTGGGCATCGCGCGCTCTCTTGTCGGGAAGAGTCTGGAGATACTCGTAGGTCTCGATAATAATCTGGTTGACCTCCTTGGCTATCGGGAGAACCTTCTTGACATTGCGCACAAGACGGTTATAGGCCATGCGCTGACGTTCGTTCTTGAACACCGGAGCCGGATAGACATAGACGTTGTTGAGTTCTACATACTGGATGCTGTCTCCTCCCTGCAACACCTTGCCCACCTTCACCATAGGCACGAACGTAGGGCTGTCCATGTCCACTTCGCGGTCTTCGGGATGAACTGTCTCACGCCTGTCTATCTGAGCCGACAGACGCGCCGCCGACCAAAACATTATTGCCAATATCAAGAAAAGCCTGAACATATCATACAAAAGTAGGAATAAAAAGCGACATGCCCACAGCTTTCGCATTATTTAACCCAACACCCCTGCCTTACTTCACCTTTATTATAATAGTGACTTTGACGTTCGTATGGTTGCCGGTGCCGGTCTGGAGCATGTAGATACGGTTCGACCGGGCCGACGACGTGGCAAGCGTCATCATCAATCGTCCGTTCTCCCGGGTCTCGGTAGAAGAGCCGCTCCGGGCAAGCTTCCTGAAGACAGAGACAAAGCGCCATGCGCCCGGGTCTGCAGTTGACAGGACTTTGACCACCTTGACTATCTTACGTGTATGCGGATTGCGCTCTACGGCCGACGTGAAGGTGCTATGGCCTATCAATGAGTAATTCTCCACCATGCGGTCGATCTCGTTCTGTGCTGACATCGAGGCCAAGCCGAAAACCATCGAAAACAGTATCATGACTATCCTTTTCATAGTTGAATAAAAATTTACTTTTACGAACATTCCGTCTTGTCAAATTACCGACAAACAGAACAATTTTTCTTTTCGTTTTCTGATATGCCGCTTTTCATGCGCCGAAATGCCGCTTTTCAGCGTCTGATACGCGGCATTTCAGACGCTAATATGCGGCATTTTATAACGCGATTCGGGCGACTTTATAACTCACTGACAATCAAAGTGATAAAAGCCATGCCAGTATTTATGTGACGTAAAGCCGTTTTGTTCCGAAATAGAACAGTAGCTAATGCACGCACATTTGCAACATATTATTCAAATAGAATCATTGAGCAGTTTCATCACCTTGTCGCGTGCAGCCGGGTCGTCGATATTTCTGAGCACGTCGAGCTCGGCATTTTTAATCACTGCGTGCTGTTCAACATCGCGTTCTATAGCATCTGATGCGGCGAGTGTCTTCTCTATGTGCGACCGTATGGCACAGAGATTGTCGATGCGCCGTCCGTCCTCTATCACGTAACTGCCGCCGTAAAGCCGTTCGAGCTGCCGCTCGTGCATACTGCTGTAGGCCGTGCCGAGCAGCACCACGCATAGCAGCGATGCAGCAACGGCCATGACGACCCGTAACACACGGCGCGAACCAACGGTCTTGCCTGCACTCGAAGGAGCGGCAACAGACGTATTTTCCTCGGCCGACATGGCAGCGAAACCTGCGAACATGCCACGATAGCGTTCGTGACGGGCTGATACGCTGTCAGAACGGAAGTAGCGGTAGAGCTGCCGTTCCTCTTCTATGGCAGTGTCGCCGTCAAAGAAGCGGTCGAGCAGCCGGTCGTAACGGTCTGTTGTCAATTTATTGTTCTTCATTTTTGTCATTGATTGTCTGCCCACAAATCTCTCACAGCCTTGCGCGCCCGGCTGACTGTTTTTCGGACAGCTGCTTCGGTAGAAGACGTGATGAGAGCAATTTCGTCATATTCCATGCCGTAGATGTGACGCATCCGTAGCACCTTCTGCCACGCAGGGGGAAGCTGTGCAATAATCGTCTGCATCTGACGGATGCGGTCCTCGGTATCCGACACTGGCTCTGGCACGGCACAAACTGCAATGTCGGCACTGACCTCGGGACTGCGCCGACGCAAGGTGTCGAGCGAGGTGTTGCGTGTCAGCACACGTGCGTAGGCATCGACAGGAAGAGTCAGCGTAGTCCGTGCCACCCACATCTTCAGCAGCACATCCTGTACTACGTCGCGGGCAGCGTCGGGGTCGTGGACATAACGCCCGGCGAGAGCTTCAAGGACGGGCCTGAGCCGTTCCGACTCTTCCTTATATTCGTTCTCCGTCATCAGATATATGGATTGGCATGGCTGTGATTATGGCAGATATGCTGTTTATAGTTTGTTCAGTTCCGACGTATCTATACGCGACACTCCGCTTCCGTCTATCTTCGTGTCGTCGGCCGTTCCGCTTATCGTCATTTTTCCAATTCCGTTGTTGTTGGCTTTCAGCTTCTTACAGTCAACGTTCGCATCGATGGTGCTCATGCCGCTGGTCTCAATGTCGAAACTTCCGCCTTTGAAGATGAGTTCCATCTTGCCCACGCCCGTATTATGAATACCAAGAGTGTTTGCCTCGAACTTCATTGTTCCTTTCATCACACCCGAAATGTCGCTGCTCACAGTATCTGCACTCACGGTGCAGTTCCATTTTGCCACACCCGAGTTGTAGATAGAGACATTGCCCGAACAGCGAATCCTGTCGATATTGACAGTTATCACACCTTTGTTGTCCCATTGCATGGCCGCGCTCTCCATAGTTGAGGCATCAATGTCCATCACTCCGCTGTTTTTCACCTTCTTTATCTCGGGTAAAGTGAGATAGACAATGGTCTTGGTGTAATTGTTGTTTTTTTTCTTCTTCACTGGTTCTATGACTAACGTTGTACCTTCCCGCCTCAGCTCGCTTTTGTCTTGTCCTATCTCGTCGACGCGCAGACTGTACGTGCTGCCCTGGACATAGTGGATGGTGACGCTGCTTCTGTTATAGATGGCATCAACGCCTTTAATGTTGACTGTCTGGCCATTGGTTGTCACCTTGCCCTTGGCTTTAGTCACATTCTCTGCCGACGATACGCAAGACATGGCCGAGAAGCATGTCATCAGAACTGCGGCAACTTTTGCTGTAATAAAATGTGTCATGTTGTTCTTCTTTCTATTATCTTCGTTTTATATTAAGTACGCAGAAAACCATGATTTGTGACAGCATAAAGGGAAAATTTTTCATTATTGTGGGAAAAATGGCCTCTGTGTGGTGGGCAATACAATCGTAATACAGATTTTTAACTCTTTACAAATGTCAATCATTAATTGCGAAAGGGCATATTTTGCCGTGCAGAACAGGATCTTTCGCAGTCTTCGTTTTATTGTGGTGCAGCTGACGGCCGGGAGACCGGTCACGCGTATATGGATGAACTTTTTACAGTGCCTATATGGCAGTTGCTTCTGCGTGCCGGATAATTGGCCATAAACGTTGCTTGCCGTTAACCCAAGCAATAGTAAAACGTACTGTAATGTATCATGTAAGATTACTTTTAATAAATTTTATTTACAACATTAGACATATTGTACCATAACCGCTATCTACATAGGGGGGCAATTGATTTTTTATAGCAATAGAGCCGTCTACTGTCAGTCGTGACAGTAGGCGGCTCTATTGAGTTTTTATTATTTCGATGAATGATGTGGTATGGCCTATTCGTATCCGCTGCCGTTATACTGCTGTTCAGAATCGATGTCCTGCTGCTGTTCACCGTTCTGTTCAGGACGCATTTTCTTTGACTGGCGGTTGTTTCCGAAGTTCCAGGTGACGGTGAGGTTGACCATGCGGCTTCCGCGACGGTTTATCTGGTGACGGGTGAAGTCGGTGTCGCTGGTGAATGTCTCCCACTTACGCGAGTCGAACAGGTCGCGGCAGTTGAGCGATACAGTGAAGAGCTTGTTGAAGAAGTTCTTTCTTATGCCCAGGTCGACGCTGTAGTTGGCTTTGCGGTAGCCTTGGGTTATGACCTCCTTGGAGCGGTAGCGTCCCGTCGCCTGCAGAGAGATGTCGTAGGGCAGCATCAGACTTGCGTTGATACGTGCATTCCATGTAAAATTGTGGTTGCCCGCGCCAGTAACGGTCTGTCCGTCGATGTCATAGTTGAAGCCGTCGAGCTTGTAGTAGTAGCCGTTGACCGATGTGGTCAGGTCGAGAATGCGGAAGAAGCGGTCCTTCAACGTCAGCTCCAGACCAGAGCTGAGACTGCTCGACACGTTCTTGGTAGTAGAGTACATCAGTCCGTCGGATGAGTTGCGGTAGGTGATGCGCTGCATCACATCGCTCGTAGGACGATAGTACGCGCTTACGAGCAACGAGTGGTCAGTCCACGTCTTGAGGTAGTTCAGCGAGAATGAGTTGCTGTATTCCGGTGTCAGCAGCGGGTTACCGAACGACACTGTCGTAGCATCACGCGTATCTCGGAACGAGTTGAGCTGCCCTCCCCAAGGACGGCGCAGACGACGGGTATAGTTTAATTGCAGCTGGTCGCTCTTTGTCATCTGATAGGATAGGAACACGCTGGGGAACAGCTGGAAGTAGTCTTTCTTGAAAGGAACTTCACGTTTGGAAGCGTCGTGCTCCTGTTCCCAAGTATAGCTCTCGGTGTTGACGCGCCAATACTCGCCGCGCAGTCCGGCCATTACATTGAGAGGACCGAACTTGTAGCTCAAAGTGGCGTAAAGGGCGTGTACGTCGAGTTTGTAGATAAAGCGGTTGAAGTAGTCCTTGTCCTCGGTTTGTCCCGTTCCGTCCCAGTTGTCGCTTATCCACGACTCCTGCGGAGTGTTCTCCTTGGAGAAATTGCCCTGGTATCCTGTTTCGAGCTTCATCTTGTCTGACAACTGGTTCTCATAGTCGACCTTGGCTTCCCATCGTCTGTTGTTCATGAACATCGGCCGGTACTGGTAGTCATATTCGGTAGGAGCCGAGCCGTCATAATAGACGGTCGAGTCCTGATAGTAATTGCCGTTGGTCATCTTCCATTTGTTGGCGTCGAGCGTGATGTTGAGGATGTTCTTCTCGCTGAAAGTGTGTCGATAGCTCAGTTCGCCGTAGTACATGCGTGGAGAGTCCTTACCTGTAGTACGGCGCATCATCATCTTAGTGTCGCTTCCGCCTATTGTGCCGTAGTGATAGGGCACGGTGCTCCGGTCCTTTCCTCCGCCGTACATCATCATTCCGCTCAGGCCGAGGTCGTCCTTCTTCGTAGCGTGCCATGTTATTCCGGCACGGGCAAAGAGGTTGTTGCCTAAGCGGTTGTTGTCGCCACGGTAGTTCTGATACTGGTTAGTACTTGAGAATACTTGCTCGCTCTGGCTGTAGCCTTTGTTTTCCATGTGGCGGTAGCCTATGTTGGCGTTGATGTCAAAGTTGCGGTCGTTATAGTTGATGCTTGCGCTGGTATTGGCACCACCCTGGGTGTCGCCTCCGGCTTGGAGCGAACCATAGTATCCGGGCTTGAGGTCTTTTTTGAGCACGATATTGATTATGCCGGCCGAACCTTCTGCAGAGAATTTAGCCGAAGGATTGTCTATAACCTCAATCTTCTCGATGCTCGCCGCAGGAAGCTGCTGGAGTATCTGCGCCTGATTGTCTGAATTGATGCCGCTGGCCTTGCCGTTAATCCATACCTCAACGCTTGAATTGCCTCGAAGCGAGACGTTGCCGTCATTATCCACTTCGATTGAAGGGATATTGTCGAGTACGTCACTGGCTGCCTGACCGTCGTTAGAGATGAGTTGTGACACGTCGAACGACTTGCGGTCGACTTCAAGCTTCATAGCCGACTTCTGTCCTGTGACGGTGACACCTTTCAGCATCTTCGAGTCTTCGGCCATATAAATACGCGCAAAACTCATCGTCGGCTTGTCGGCTGTCACGTCGAAGTCGCGCTTTTCCTCCTTATAACCTACGAAGGAAAGCGTGAGAGTGTAACTGCCGTATTTCAGCTTGTCGACGCTGAAATTACCGTCGACATCTGTCATTCCTCCTCCTACGAATGTGTCAGTGCCCTTCTTGGTCACTTTGACGTTAACGAAACTGAGAGGTTCGGTCGTCTGTTTGTCTGCGACCTTACCTTTCAACAAACCCTGAGCTGACGCAGCGCATACGCTTACAGCCAACATTAAGAAGACAATTATTCGATTCATACTGAGGTTTTGACGCGGTGTGCGCACACGATGTTTAAGCGCGGCCTCGTTTTTTGACATTAATAAGATGTTTATTACATTTTTTAATGGGCGAAATATAATTTACCTGTTTGGTGATATCCAAACAGGGATTTTTATAATCCGGCATTGGGCTATATGAGTCTGCATGTTTCTATTTGTGGTGAAAGGCATAACCAAGTATCACGGATTTATAATTGTTCTTAATGAATACCCCAGTTCGGGATAACATTGCTTGCCAAAAAGCGTTATTGCCATTTCGAGTAAGGCTACAGGAAGTTAGCACCCATCCTATGATACGTGATGGCTGCCAAGTTAAAATACTCCATGTAAGTGAGCCGTGTCAGAAGAGGCTCAGCTGTCTTGTGTTCTCACATGAGAGGGAAGAACACCCGGCTTTCAAGTTCGACAAAACGGTTGTAAGACAC
>CALBJK010000116.1 GCA_937892695.1 uncultured Prevotella sp. | reverse complement strand
TCTTTCTGCTTGTCAGAAGGCAGAGGCTCGCCGAGCATCTTTATCTTGTTGTCCTGGAGATATTTGTAAATCTGTTCGCCCACAAACTTGTTGATGGCTTCCATGCGGACTTGTGCGCCAAATTGCTTCTTTATGAGTCCCATCGGAACCATTCCCGGACGGAAACCGGGATAATTGGCTTTTTTACGATAGTCTTTGAGAGTCTTCTCTACATCTTTTTGGAAATCAGATTCATCCACAGTGATGGTCAGCAGACCGTTCACTTTGTCTGGATTTTCAAATGAAATATTCATCTTAGAACGTTTTTATTTTTGTTTATTTATTTTCATTTATGAGATGCAAAATTACTCATAATTAGTCTAATAGCCTAATAACCGTCCTAAAATTTTGTTTTTTTATCAGAGAGCATATGTGTAAGGTCTCTTGGCTCCCGGCAGCCGTCAGTCACCTGTTTGTCTCAAAACCTTAACATATGGCTAACAGGTTCGTAACGTTATTGTAAAACGTCCGGTCTAATTTTGCATACGTTTTAAGGTAACAGCTATTTTTAACAAACACTCATTTTATTAATGGTAAAAAGAAAGAATTTATGGCCCGCCCAGCCGCGTTTAGCGTGGATGTTCGTGGTGCTGCCTCTGGCAGCTGCAAACATGCCGGCCATCGCTTTCAGTGAAAGCCACACAACAAGCAAACCAGAAATCGAGCAGCTTATGGCTGCCAAAGGCAAGATGAAAGGTTTCGTATGCGACGAAAACAATGAGCCGATTGTCGGTGCGCTTATTACTGTAGAAGGAACCGGTCTGAAGACGGTCAGTGATGCTGACGGACTGTTTGAAATCAATGTTCCCTCAGAAGACGCCAAGGTCACCGCCTATATCGTAGGTTACCGGAAGAAGACGATATCCGTACGCAACAAGAAATTCCTCTCCTTCAATCTGATTCCCGATATGAAGAAACTCGACGAAGTCGTAGTGGTAGGTTTCGGTAAGCAGAAAAAGGAATCGCTAGTCGGGGCAGTGCAAAGTGTCAAACCGGAAAACCTTACCAACACTTCAAGCTCGCTCACCACTGCCTTTCAGGGTAAAGTGCCGGGCATCATTGCCTACCAGTCGAAGGGTGAACCGGGCTACGACAACGCCACATTCTATATCCGTGGAATATCCACCTTCGGTTCAAACACACAACCACTTATATTGCTTGACGGAGTAGAGATAAACTCTACCATGCTCAACAACATTCCGCCAGAGTCTATCGAGTCTTTCTCGGTGCTGAAAGACGCTACCGCCACGTCACTGTACGGTTCGCGCGGAGCCAACGGCGTTATTCTCATCAACACCCGTAACGGACGTCTGTCAGAGAAAATGTCGGTAGACATCCGCTTTGACAATACTTTCTCCATGCCTACCTTCATCCAGAAGATGGCCGACGGACCTACATATATGGAAATGTACGACGAGGCTTCGCGCAACGATGCAATTGCTTCGGGGTCGCTCGACAGTTGGGAACCAACATACGGAGAAGAAAGAATAAAGAACACACGTGCCGGGCTTAACAAATATGTCTACCCTAACAACAACTGGTACAAAATGATGTTCAAGGACTTCGCTGTCAACCAGAACCTGAACGTCTCGGTGAAGGGCGGCACCAAGTTCCTCGAATACTTCATGAATGCCGGAATATTCTACGAAAACGGTATAACGAAGAGTCCGAAAGAAGCTGTGATGGATGTGAGCATGTACTCGAAGAAGTATCTGTTCCAGAGCAATGTCGTTGCCCATCTCACCCCGACTACAAAGATGGGGCTGAACATGAACGCCCAAATAACCCAGTACCATTCGCCATGGGCTGCCGACGACAACGATGCTTTGGGCGAGATGTCGCTCAACGACTTCTTCCTCTATTCTATGCGCGGCAACCCCGTAGCCTTTCCTGCTGTACTGCCTGCACAGCCCGGTGACACCTTTGTGCGATACGGAAACAACAAAAGCTGGGACGTGGGCGAAACCGACATCAACCCATACGCCAAGATGAGCAGTGGCTATACCGAGCGCAGCTATGTATATATGACAACGGCCTTCTCTCTGGAACAGGACTTGAAGTTCATCACTCCGGGACTGAAGCTCAGCGGTCTGGCCTCGTTCTACAATTACAGCTTCAGCTGGCTGAACCACTGGATACAGCCCTACTACTTCAAGGTTGACAACGTGCGTCAGGATGATAAAGGCAACTATGTCTGGGACGACACATCGATAGGAACGGCCGGTAACACTGCCATTCAGTCAAATTCCGGACAAGATCCTACCAACCGCGTATGGTCACTACAGGGAACACTCGACTACGCCCGCAGCTTCGGGCTGCATAATGTCGGAGCTACTTTCGTCTATCACATGAAAGAGACACGTCAGGACAAGGGCGGTTCCAAGAATCAGAAAGACCTGTTGCCGTACCGCGAACAAGGTCTGGCAGGTCGTCTTACCTATAACTTTGACGAACGCTATCTGATTGAAGCGACCTTCGGTTACAATGGTTCGGAAAACTTCATGAAAGGACACCGCTTTGGATTCTTCCCTGCCATCGCTGCGGGATGGACCGTTTCAAAGGAGAAATTCTTTGAACCGCTCACTCCAGTAGTGTCCAACCTGAAACTGCGTGCGACCTACGGTCTGGTCGGAAACGACGCTTTGGGAACACGTTTCCCCTATATTACCGAGGTGAATCTCAGCAATGCAATTGGATGGTGGGGCACGGCACCAGCAAGTTACGACAAGTTCAATGGTCCAAAGATTGCCGTCTATGGTAACGAACTGGCCACATGGGAAAAGTCAAAGAAGCTTAACTTCGGTATCGACCTCGGACTTTTCAAAGACCTTAGCATCAGCGTCGACTACTTCAGCGAGAAGCGAACAGGCATCTTCATGAAGCGTCAGAGCATTCCTTCTTACGTCGGATTGGGAACACTGCTTCCTTACGCAAATATAGGAGCCGTGGACAACCGTGGCGTAGACTTAGGGCTGAACTATAACAAGAGTATCGGCAAAGACTGGGTGATAATGCTTAACGGCAGCTTAACCTACGCCCACAACGAGATAAAGAATATAGACGAACCGGCCAACGTAGAAAAGAGCTATTCGCGTCTGGGACATCCTATCAACAGTCTGCGCGGACTCATCGCCGAAGGCTTATTCACATCGGAAGAAGAGGTGAACAACTCTCCGAAACAGCAGTTCGGAGACTACGGCGTTGGCAGCATCAAATATAAGGACATCAACAACGACCAGAAGATTGACGCTAACGACATAACTACTATCGGTCATCCTGAAATTCCGGAAATAGTGTACGGTTTCGGCGGAACTGTGAAATACAAGAAATGGGATCTGTCTCTGTTCTTCCAGGGCAGCGGTAACGTCAGTCTGATGATGCAGAAAATGCATCCGTTCACAGACGGTGCACATCAGGGCTACAATATCGCACAGTACATCGTAGATAACCACTTCTCCGAGACCAACAAGAACGCGAATGCTCTCTATCCGCGCCTTTCGCTCAGCCAGCAGACCAACGATGTGCAGGCCAGCACTTTCTGGATGCGCAATGCGTCATATCTGCGTCTGAAGAATGCCGAACTGGGCTACACATTCAATAAATGGTTGCGTGCGTATGTAGCAGGAAGCAATCTGCTTACCTTCTCGCCTTTCGATAATTGGGATCCGGAAATGGGTAGTGGCAACGGTCTGAACTATCCGTTGCAGCGCACCGTAAAGGTCGGAATACAGTTCCACTATTGATTGAAGAAAAGAAAAAGGAACGAAGTTTATAAAAAGCAAATGAAAATGAATAACAAAAATATAATATTCTCTGTAGTGTGTGCTGCTGCGAGCATGATGTTCACTTCATGCGACTTCCTCGATGTAGTGCCGGGCAACACAGCCACTACTGACGACATATACCGCACGGCCAATATGGCCGACAAGATGGCGCAGACCTGCTACGACCAGCTGCCCAATTACTACCACCCTCAGGCTTTTCCCGACTGGACGGCGGGCAATGATTTCTGCACAGGTTGTTACGGTACTATGAGATGGTTCCACTGGAAAAGTCTGGTTTTCGACCAGGAAACACCGTCTAATACGTATTTCGCTCTGTGGAGCCAGAATGCCGCAAGCTATCCTACAGGTGCGCAGAAGAAAGACGTGTGGCAGGGTATACGTTACTGCTACAACCTGATAAACAATGCCGACCGTGTGCCGGATGCTACCGACGAACAGAAGAACGACTGGAAGGGTGAAGCCTATTTCCTCATAGGCTACTACCACCAGATAATGCTCGAGTATTACGGTCCTATTCCGTTGGTTAAGGAAGAGTTGCCGCTTAATGCTGCACCAGATTCCCCACGTTCGCCCTACGACGATTGTGTCAACTTCATTGCCGAGCAATATGACAAAGCTGCTGCTCTGCTCCCTGCCCGCCAGCAGTTGTCTGGACGAGCTTCGGCCGCCACGGCTCTGGCCTACAAGGCCCGGCTGCTGCTCTATGCCGCATCGCCGCTGGTTAACGGCAACTCCGAATACTATAGTGACTTCAAGAATCCTGACGGCACACCGCTGATGAACCTCGCATACGACCGTGAGAAATGGAAACGCGCGATGGATGCAGCCAAGGCCGCTATCGACTTCTGTGAGAAGAACGGCTACAAGCTCTACGGTACGGCAACCGCCGACCCCGAAGAGGGACGCAAGAACTATCACGATGCCTTCACCGGACCTAACGGAATAGCCAACCAAGACAACACTGACGAAATACTATTCGCATTCGGCGACCAAGGTACAGTGAGCTACAACATCAAGAACATAGCTCCGCGCATGACCCGCAACCGCAAACCTTCGGCATACAGCGGCACTGGATTCCGCGACGGATACCTCGGGCCGACATGGGACTGTGTGAGCTGGTACTACACTAAGAACGGACTGCCATGGGATGACGACCCTGAAACTAAGGGCAAAGACCCTTATCAGGTAGTGCGTCTGGCCAACGGTGACAGTACGGCTTTGTGGAACACAAACCGCGAACCGCGCTTCTATGCCTCGATAGGCTACGACCGTGGCACCTATGAGATTGCAGGAGGCAAGATTACCATCAAGGCCCGCCGTGGCGAAGAGCAGCAGAACGACGGCAAGACCAGTAACGAGTATCAGACCAACAACGGCTACTTCTGCCAGAAGTGGGTGTCGGTGGCCGACAAGTACGACTGGAACTCACAGAAGTATGACAACTCGCAGTATGCCTTCCCGATGATGCGACTTGCCGAACTTTATCTGAGTTATGCCGAGGCCGACTTCGAGTATAACGGAAGTCTCAGCCAACAGAGCCTTACCTACCTTAACAAAGTGCGTCAGCGCAGCGGACTGCCCACGTTCCAAGCATCATGGGCTAAGGCCGGTGGCATACCTACAGGCGACAAGCTGCGTCAGGTGCTCCATCAGGAACGCACGATTGAACTGGCCATGGAGGGCCGT
>CALBJK010000115.1 GCA_937892695.1 uncultured Prevotella sp. | reverse complement strand
TAATTGGAAGAAAAATCGGAATGACATCCGTTTTCAGTGCCGACGGTAAAAATGTACCGTGCACTGTTATCGAAGCTGGTCCTTGTGTCGTTACTCAAGTGAAGACCGTTGAAAAGGATGGTTACAAAGCTGTCCAGGTGGCTTTCGGTGAGGCAAAAGAAAAGCGCACCACAAAGCCCCAGATGGGAGTCTTCAAGAAGGCAGGCACAACACCTAAAAAGCACTTGGCCGAGTTCAAGTTTGACGAGGAATACAACCTCGGTGACACTATTACAGTAGAACTGTTCAAGGACACCCAGTATGTTGACGTTGTCGGAACATCTAAAGGTAAGGGTTTTCAGGGAGTCGTAAAACGTTACAATTTCGGCGGTGTCGGTGAAGCCACTCACGGTCAGGATGACCGTCAGCGTAAGCCGGGTTCTATCGGTGCTTGTTCTTACCCTTCAAAGGTGTTCAAGGGAATGCGCATGGGCGGCCACATGGGTTGTGACAGAGTTACCACCCAGAATCTTAAAGTTTTAAAGGTTATTCCGGAACACAATCTTATCCTTGTGAAAGGTTCAGTGGCCGGATGTAATGGTTCAACCGTAATAATTAAGAAATAATGGAAGTTAGCGTATTAAATATCAATGGCCAAGAGACCGGAAGAAAGGTTACGTTGAACGAATCTATCTTCGGAATTGAACCAAACGACCATGTCCTATACCTTGCTGTAAAGCAGTATCTTGCCAATCAGAGACAGGGAACTGCCAAGTCTAAGGAAAGAAGTGAGGTAAGCGGTTCTACACGCAAGCTCATCCGCCAGAAGGGCGGTGGCGGTGCCCGTCGTGGTGACATTAACTCGCCTGTGCTGGTAGGCGGTGGCCGCGTGTTCGGTCCTAAGCCCCGCGACTACAGCTTCAAGTTGAACAAGAAAGTGAAGCTGCTTGCCCGTAAGTCGGCTCTGTCTTACAAGGCAAAAGAGAATGCCATCATCGTTGTTGAAGATTTTAGTTTTGATGCCCCAAAGACAAAAGATTTTGTAAATGTTACTAAAAATCTTAAAGTTGAAGGCCGTAAGCTCCTTCTTCTTTTGCCGGGTGTGAATAAAAACGTATATTTGTCAGCTCGTAACTTACAGCGCACTGAAGTAATGACCGCTTCTGCCCTCAATACTTACAAAGTCTTGAATGCAGATGTACTCGTGATAACAGAAGAATCGCTCAAGTCTATCGACGGTGTCTTAAACAAATAAATTGAAGGAGACGAATAATTATGGCATTTATTATTAAACCGCTGGTCACCGAGAAGATGACCAAAATGACAGAAAAGTCTTCTGTAGCCAAATCCTATAAGGTTAAAGGCGAGACCCGTACAAAGAAGGCTGAGCCAAAGTATGGCTTTATAGTAAAGCCCCAAGCTAATAAACTTGAGATAAAGAACGAAGTTGAAAGCCTGTACAATGTTACAGTGATTGATGTCAACACGCTCCGTTTCTCTGGCAAGCGCATAAGCCGATACACTCGCGCCGGTCTCGTAAAGGGCAAGAAGAACGCCTTCAAAAAGGCAATAGTAACCCTTAAAGAGGGCGACTCAAAAGATTTTTACAGCAATATCTAAAATAAAAAATGGCAGTACGTAAATTCAAACCGGTAACACCGGGACAAAGACACAAGATTATTGGCACGTTCGAGGAGATTACTGCATCCGTGCCAGAGAAGTCTCTCGTTTTCGGAAAACGCTCAACCGGCGGTCGAAACAACACCGGTAAGATGACTGTCCGTTATCGTGGCGGCGGTCATAAGAGGAAGTTTCGTCTTATCGACTTCAAACGAGAGAAAGATGGTGTTCCTGCTGTTGTGAAGACAATAGAGTATGATCCGAACCGTTCGGCTCGTATAGCTCTGTTGTTTTACGCAGATGGTGAAAAACGTTACATTATTGCTCCTAATGGATTGCAGGTAGGTGCAAAACTGATGTCAGGCGCAGAGGCTGCGCCTGAGGTCGGTAACGCCCTCCCCTTGGCAAATATCCCTGTCGGTACGGTAATTCACAACATCGAGTTACGTCCCGGGCAGGGCGCATTGCTTGTCCGTTCGGCTGGTAACTTTGCTCAATTGACTTCTCGCGAAGGCAGTTATTGTGTTATTAAGCTCCCTTCTGGCGAAACACGCCAGGTGCTGAGTGCTTGTAAGGCAACCGTAGGTAGTGTAGGCAATTCAGACCACGCTCTGGAACAGTCCGGTAAAGCCGGTCGTTCTCGTTGGCTTGGCCGTCGTCCTCACAACCGTGGTGTTGTTATGAACCCTGTTGATCACCCGATGGGTGGTGGTGAAGGCCGCCAGTCAGGTGGACACCCACGTTCTCGTAAGGGTCTTTACGCTAAGGGCTTGAAGACTCGTTCACCGAAGAAGCTTTCAAACAAGTACATTATTGAAAGAGCTAACAAAAAATAATAACAAGAGTAAAGTATGAGTCGTTCACTAAAAAAAGGTCCGTACATCAACGTGTCGCTCGAGAAGAAGATTCTCGCAATGAACGAAAGCGGCAAGAAGACTGTTGTCAAGACATGGGCCAGGGCATCAATGATTTCCCCGGATTTTGTGGGACACACTGTTGCAGTTCATAATGGTAACAAGTTTATACCTGTCTACATTACCGAAAACATGGTTGGCCATAAGCTCGGTGAGTTCGCGTTGACTCGTAAATTCGGTGGTCACGCAGGTAACAAGAAGTAGACTGGTTTAAATATTAAAAAGAAAATATATAATGGGAGCAAGAAAACATATCGCGGCTGAAAAGTTAAAAGAGGCTCGCAAGAATTTGTACTTTGCAAAGCTCAGGGGTGTTCCCTCATCGCCACGAAAAATGCGCTATGTAGTAGACATGGTTCGCGGCATGGAGGTTAACCACGCTTTGGGAGTGCTTAGGTTCTCCAAGAAACAGGCTGCTGCCGACATTGAGAAACTGTTGCGTTCAGCTATCGCAAACTGGGAGGCCAAGAACGATAGAAAAGCCGAAGACGGCGAATTGTATATCTCAAAGGTCTTCGTTGACGAGGGTGTTACAATGAAACGCATGAGACCTGCACCTCAGGGACGCGGCTACCGTATCCGTAAGCGTAGCAACCATGTGACATTGTTTGTTGATTCCAAAACTAATGACGATAAATAAGAAGTAGAATGGGACAGAAAGTTAATCCGATAAGCAACCGTCTGGGTATCGTTCGCGGTTGGGATTCCAATTGGTTCGGTGGAAAAAGCTTCGGCGACAATCTGGTTGAGGACAGAAAAATACGCAAATACCTCAACGAACGTCTGGCAAAGGCCAGCGTTTCGAGAATTGTCATCGAACGCACTTTGAAGCTCATAACCATCACAATCTGTACTGCCCGTCCAGGTATCGTCATCGGTAAGGGTGGACAAGATGTCGACAAGCTGAAAGAGGAACTCAAGAAGCTTTATAAGAAGGATATCCAAATCAACATTTTCGAGGTGAAGAAGCCCGAACTTGACGCTACAATCGTAGGCAACAATGTCGCACGTCAGGTAGAAGGAAAGATTGCTTACCGCCGTGCTATTAAAATGGCTATCCAAAATACAATGAGAGCGGGAGCAGAGGGCATAAAAATCCAAATTTCCGGACGTCTCAACGGAGCTGAAATCGCACGTACTGAGATGTATAAGGAAGGAAGAACTCCTCTACATACTTTCCGCGCTGACATTGACTACTGTCAGGCAGAGGCACTTACCAAGGTAGGACTTCTCGGTATTAAGGTATGGATTTGCCGTGGCGAAGTTTACGGAGACCGAGACCTTATGCCAAACTTCACTCAGGAGAAGTCTAACGGTGCTTCGGAACGTGGTCGCGGTGGCCGCGGAAACCGCAAGAGAAACAATAACCGTTAAAAGTAGACACAATCATGTTACAGCCAAAAAGAGTAAAATATAGAAGACCACAAGACGGACGTGGCAATAAAGGCAACGCCCACAGAGGCACGCAGCTGGCCTTCGGTTCGTTCGGCATCAAGACTCTTGAGCCGAAATGGATAGACAGCCGCCAGATTGAGGCCGCCCGTGTTGCAGTTAACCGTTATATGCAGCGCGAAGGTCAGGTCTGGATTCGTATATTCCCGGACAAGCCTATCACACGTAAGCCTGCAGATGTCCGAATGGGTAAAGGTAAGGGTGATCCCGCTGGATGGGTTGCACCTGTAACTCCAGGACGCATCCTCTTTGAAGTAGAAGGAGTAAGCTTCGACGTTGCAAAAGAGGCTCTTCGGTTGGCAGCGCAGAAATTGCCTGTCAAGACTAAGTTTGTTGTTAGACGTGATTACGATAAAAACGCGTAAGCCCTATGAAGATTAAAGAAGTAAGAGAACTCGAGACAAAGGATTTGTCCGAGAAACTGAGTGCAGAAGTGTTACGTCTTCACAAAATGAAGATAAATCACTCTGTTTCTCCACTTGAGAATCCATCACAGATTAAGGCTCTTCGCCGTGACATCGCACGTATGAAGACTGTGCTTCGCCAAAGAGAACTTAATAAATAACAATGGTCCAGATGGAAACAAGAAATTTAAGAAAGACAAGACAGGGTGTCGTGATCAGCAACAAAATGGATAAAACCATTGTTATCGCTGCGAAGTTCAAAGAGAAGCACCCTATGTATGGAAAGTTTGTCCAGAAGACAAAGAAATTCCATGTTCATGACGAGAAGAACGAAGCCAACGTTGGCGACACTGTCCTCATCATGGAGACCCGTCCTTTGAGCAAGACAAAGAGATGGAGATTAGTTCATATAATTGAAAAGGCTAAGTAAATATGATACAAGCAGAATCTAGACTCACAGTATGTGACAACAGCGGAGCACGAGAAGCTCTCTGCATCCGCGTGCTGGGCGGCACAAAAAGACGCTATGCCAGCGTCGGCGATATCATCGTCGTTTCTGTCAAGAACGTCATTCCGTCAAGTGATCTTAAGAAAGGTGCAGTATCTAAAGCTTTAGTTGTTCGCACAAAGAAGGAAATCCGTCGTGCTGATGGCTCTTACATCCGTTTCGATGACAACGCTTGTGTGCTGCTTAATAACGCCGGTGAGCTTCGTGGAAGCCGTATCTTTGGTCCGGTTGCCCGTGAACTCCGTGCCGTGAATATGAAAGTCGTTTCTTTGGCACCTGAGGTACTTTAATTAAATATCGAAAGAAATGGGTAAGTTACATATTAAGAAAAATGATAACGTCATTGTCCTCACCGGCGAGGACAAAGGCAAAACCGGTAAGGTGCTCAAGGTTCTTGTAAAGGAGAATCGTGCTATTGTCGAAGGTGTGAACCTTGTGTCAAAGAGCACCAAGCCTTCGGCTAAGCATCCTCAAGGAGGCATTATCAAGCAGGAGGCTTCCATACACATCTCAAATCTGAGCCTGATCGACCCGAAGAGCGGAAAGGCTACGCGCATTGCCATCAAAAAAACAGATGATGGCAAGAAAGTACGTATCGCTAAAAAATCTGGGGAGGAAATCAAGTAATGGATACAGCACAGTTAAAAAAGAAATATGCCGAGACTATCGCTCCGGCATTGATGAAGCAGTTCAGCTACTCTTCACCTATGCAGATTCCCGTTCTGAAGAAGATTGTCATCAACCAGGGTCTGGGAGATGCAACTCAAGACAAGAAAATCATCGATGTTGCAATCAACGAGATTACTGCCATTACCGGACAGAAGGCTGTAGCTACATATTCGAAAAAAGATATCGCCAACTTCAAGCTTCGTAAGAAGATGCCGATTGGAGTGATGGTTACATTGCGTCGTGAGCGTATGTATGAGTTTCTTGAGAGACTTGTACGCATCGCTCTTCCGCGTATCCGCGACTTCAAAGGTATAGAGTCGAAGCTTGACGGTCATGGAAACTATACTCTCGGAATACACGAGCAGATTATTTTCCCTGAAATCAATATTGATTCAATTGACCGCATCCAGGGTATGAATATTACATTCGTGACTACTGCCAATACAGACGAAGAAGGCTATGCCCTGCTTAAGGCATTCGGTCTTCCTTTCAAGAACGCTAATAAAGAATAAGCAATATGGCAAAACAATCAATGGTCGCCCGTGAGGTGAAGAGAGCAAAGCTTGTAGCTCGTTATGCCGAGAAAAGAGCAGCTCTGAAGAAGATTATCGCTACTTCTGATGACCCTGCTGCAGCATACGAGGCAGCACGCAAGCTTCAAGCCATACCAAAGAACGCCAATCCGATACGCTTGCACAACCGTTGCAAGATAACAGGCCGTCCGAGAGGTTACATCCGTCAGTTCGGTCTTTCGCGTATCCAGTTCCGTGAGATGGCTTCGCAAGGTCTCATTCCGGGTGTCAAGAAAGCAAGCTGGTAAGCAATTATTTAATATTGTCGGGGCAGTCCCGATTAATTAAAATTTACATAAAATGACAGATCCAATAGCAGATTATCTGACAAGACTCAGAAATGCAATCATGGCACATCATCGTGTCGTAGAGGTTCCTGCGTCTAACTTGAAGAAAGAGATTACGAAAATCCTCTTCGAGAAAGGGTACATTCTGAACTACAAGTTCATCGAAGACGGCCCTCAGGGTTCAATCAAGGTTGCCTTGAAATATGATCCCGCTACTAAGGCTAACGCCATTACTTCCTTAAAACGTGTTTCCAGACCGGGACTTCGCCGGTATGCAGGTTATAAGGAAATGCCGAGAGTTATTAACGGATTAGGTATTGTTATCTTATCTACATCCAGGGGTGTAATGACTGACAAGGAAGCAGCCGACCTGAAAATCGGTGGCGAAGTTCTTTGTTACGTTTATTAATTGGAGGATTTAATATGTCAAGAATAGGTAAATTACCAGTTGTAATCCCCACAGGAGTTGAAGTTACAGTAAAAGACGGTCTCGTTAAGGTTAAAGGACCCAAAGGTGAACTTTCTCAACAAGTTGATCCTTCCATCATCGTAAATGTAACTGACGGTCATGTCACATTTGCCATAGATGAAACAAGCGAGGTTGACGTTAAGCAGAAACAGTCTTTCCACGGCCTTTATCGTGCACTTGTCCATAATATGGTTGAGGGTGTGAGCAAAGGCTACAAGAAGACCCTTGAGCTTGTAGGTGTCGGTTATCGTGTTTCAAACCAAGGCAACATAATCGAATTTGCTTTAGGTTACACTCACCCGATATTCCTGGAACTTCCGGCAGAGGTGAAAGTTGAGACAAAGAGTGAGAGAAACCAGAATCCTCTTCTGATGCTTGAGTCTTGTGACAAACAGTTGCTCGGACTCATTTGTGCAAAAATTCGTTCTTTCCGTATGCCAGAACCTTATAAAGGAAAAGGTATATTGTTCCAAGGCGAAGTCATCCGCAGAAAGTCTGGTAAGACCGCTGCTGCTAAGTAACTTTTAATAATTTTACTATTATGACAACAAAGAAAGTAGAAAGACGAATCAAAATAAAGTACAGAATTCGCAAGCGTGTGCATGGTACTGCTGAGCGCCCTCGTCTGAGTGTGTTCCGTAGCAACAAGCAGATTTACGCCCAGGTTATAAACGACTTGACTGGAACGACTATTGCTTCAGCTTCTTCATTGTCTTTCAAAGACGAAAAGATGCCGAAGGTACAGCAGGCAGCTAAAGTAGGTGAAATGGTAGCTTCTAAAGCCCAGGCTGCAGGAGTAACAACCGTAGTCTTTGATCGTAACGGTTATCTTTACCATGGACGTGTAAAGGAATTGGCAGATGCAGCCCGTAAGGGAGGTCTTAAATTTTAATCGATTATGGCAATGAATAAAGTTAAAGTTTACAGTGACGTAGAGTTGAAAGACCGCCTTGTGGCAATCAACCGTGTTACAAAGGTTACTAAAGGTGGTCGTACTTTTACCTTTGCTGCTATTGTCGTTGTCGGTGACGGTAAAGGTGTCATCGGTTACGGTCTTGGTAAAGCAGGTGAGGTTACCGCTGCCATATCCAAAGGCGTTGAAGCTGCAAAGAAGAATCTCGTAAAAGTTTCTCTTCTTAAAAATACCATTCCTCATGAGGTGGAAGCCCGTTTCGGTGGAGCCCGTATACTTATGAGGCCTGCTGCTCCTGGTACAGGTCTTGTCGCTGGTGGTGCTATGCGTGCCGTGCTTGACAGTGTAGGAGTTAAGGACATACTTGCAAAGTCAAGAGGTTCTTCGAATCCTCACAATCTTGTGAAAGCTACTATAGCAGGACTCTCACAGTTGCGTGACGCTTATACTGTCGCAGGTATGCGTGGAGTTTCGATGGAAAAGGTGTTTAACGGTTAATAGGAGAATTCAAATGGCAACAATAAAGGTTAAGCAGATAAAGAGCCGTATCGGTGCTACTCACAAACAGAAGGATACTCTTAAGGCTCTTGGGTTGCATAAGATTTCCCAGGTTGTTGAGATTGAAGACAATCCTTCTTCTCGCGGAATGATTCGCAAGGTTGATCACCTGGTAACAGTAGTCGAATAATAAATTAAAAGAAATTAAATTATGAAATTACATAGTTTAAAGCCGGTAGCTGGTTCTACACATTCACGTCGCCGTATAGGTCGCGGTCCAGGTTCAGGTCTGGGCGGCACTTCTACACGTGGACATAAGGGTGCTAAAGCTCGTTCCGGTTACAAGAATAAAGTCGGCTTCGAAGGTGGTCAGATGCCTTTGCAGCGCCGTGTTCCAAAATCCGGTTTCAAGAATATTAATCATAAAGAGTACTTCCCAGTTAATCTCGATGTGCTTCAGCGCCTTGCAGAAACAAATGGCCTGACTAAGATAGGAATTGCAGACCTTCGTGATGCCAAGGTTGTTAGGGGCAAGGATACTCTTGTTAAAGTTCTTGGTAACGGAGAGCTCAAAGCTAAAATCGAAGTAGAAGCTAACGCTTTCTCAAAGTCGGCTGAAGAAGCTATCAAAGCTCTCGGTGGAAACACAACAATAATCTAAGTAGATGAAGAAATTTATTGAGACACTAAAGAACTGTTGGAGAATTGAGGATTTGCGACAGCGACTCCTCATAACTCTACTGTTTACGGCTATTTACCGTTTCGGCTCGTTTGTGGTACTTCCTGGTATCAATCCGAGCATGTTGGAAAAACTACAGTCGCAAACATCGGGCGGACTTATGTCATTGCTTGACATGTTCTCTGGTGGCGCATTTTCCAATGCGTCTATCTTTGCGCTTGGAATTATGCCGTACATCTCCGCTTCTATCGTAATGCAGCTCTTGGCTGTGGCCGTGCCATATTTCCAGAAGATGCAGAGAGAGGGTGAGAGTGGTCGTAAGAAAATTAATTGGTACACACGTCTTCTAACGGTGGGTATCCTTGTTTTCCAAGCTCCGTCCTATCTTCTTAATCTAAAGGCTCAGGCCAGCGCAGCTTTGGCATCTGGAGTGTCCTGGACTGCATTTATAATCTCAGCTACAATTATCCTTGCTGCGGGCAGTATGTTTGTGCTGTGGTTAGGTGAACGTATTACTGACAAAGGAGTAGGAAATGGCGTCTCGATGATAATAATGATAGGCATTATAGCCCGTCTTCCACAGGCTTTCATACAGGAGGTCGGCTCACGGTTCTCTGCTATTTCAGGCGGAGGACTTGTGATGTTTATCATTGAAATTCTCATCTTGTACGCTGTGGTCTGCGCGTCAATTCTTCTAGTACAAGGTGTCCGGAAGGTACCAGTGCAGTATGCTAAGCGGCTTGTCGGCAATAAACAGTATGGCGGAGCACGTCAATACGTTCCTCTAAAGCTTTTTGCTGCCAACGTTATGCCTATCATCTTTGCCCAGGCTTTGATGTTCATACCTCTCGCTTTTGTACGTTACAATAACGAAGGTTCAACATGGGCACATTCGCTGATGGATACACAGAGTCTGCTTTACAATGTGATTTACGTCTTCCTTATTATCGCATTCACTTATTTTTATACTGCCATCACGCTCAATCCTACGCAAATGGCAGAGGACATGAAACGCAACAACGGCTTCATTCCTGGTGTGCGTCCAGGTAAGGATACTGCAGATTACATCGATACAGTCATGTCCCGAATAACATTGCCAGGTTCGTTGTTCATTGCATTCATTGCAGTAATGCCAGCCTTGGCAGGTCTTCTGAATGTGCAGCAGGCTTTCTCTCAATTCTTCGGTGGCACTTCACTTCTGATACTTGTAGGAGTTGTGATAGATACTATTCAGCAGATAGAGAGCCATCTTCTAATGCGTCATTATGATGGATTGCTAAATTCGGGTCGTACCCGTGGCAGCGTCTCTGCTTATTGATAACATTTGAGGAAATATGAAAATATTTCTGAAAACGCTAGATGAAATAGAGCTAATGCGTCGTGCCAATCATCTTGTCAGTTCTACACTGGCAGAACTGGCACGACACATTCAACCTGGAATTACAACACTCAGTCTGGATAAAATTGCTGATGAGTACATACGTGATCATAAAGGAATCCCGACTTTCAAAAATTTCCCGAATCCTTACGGTCCACCGTTTCCTGCAAGTATCTGTACTTCAGTTAATGAGGTTGTAGTTCACGGAATTCCCGATAATAAAACTATTCTGAAAGATGGCGACATAATATCAATTGACTGTGGCGTTCTTCTTGATGGTTTTAATGGTGACAGCTGCTATACGTTTCGTGTAGGCGAAGTTTCCGAAAAAGTGGCACGACTTTTGCAGACAACTAAAGAGTCGCTTTATAAAGGAATATTTTCAGCTGTGGCCGGTAATCATGTCGGCGATATTGGCGATGCGGTACAGTCATATTGTGAAAGCCGAGGTTATGGCGTAGTCAGAGAATTGACTGGCCACGGAATAGGTCGGAAAATGCACGAAGAACCGAAAATTCCCAACTATGGCTGTCGTGGTAACGGTGTGATGCTTAAAGCAGGCATGTGCATAGCAATTGAACCGATGATTACAATGGGTGATAAGGCTATTGGCCTTTTACCAGACAGGTGGTCCATTAGGACAATTGATGGTATGTGTGCAGCACATTATGAGCACACTGTAGCTATTCGTAAAGGTGAAGCAGATATTTTATCTACATTTGAAGAAATTGAACAAATAGAGGCAAAGAACTGATATGGCAAAGCAATCAGCTATTGAACAGGACGGAACTATTGTCGAGTCATTGTCGAATGCTATGTTCCGTGTTGAACTGGAAAACGGCGTACAGATAATTGCGCACATATCCGGGAAGATGAGAATGCATTACATTAAAATACTGCCCGGTGACAAGGTTAAGGTAGAGATGAGTCCTTACGACTTGACGAAGGGTAGAATAGTTTTCCGTTACAAATAATCCAAAGATATGAAGACAAGAGCATCTTTAAAGAAACGTACACCCGACTGTAAGATAGTCCGTCGTAAAGGTCGTCTGTTCGTTATCAACAAGAAGAACCCTAAGTACAAAATGCGTCAGGGTTAAAAACTAATTATCATTAATCATTTATTTAACACATGGCAATAAGAATTGTTGGAGTAGATTTGCCCCAGAATAAGCGTGGCGAAATCGCATTGACCTACATCTATGGAATAGGTCGAAGTAGTTCAGCAAAGATATTGGATAAAGCCGGTGTCAGCCGCGACTTGAAAGTCAGCGAGTGGACTGATGACCAGGCAGCCAAAATCCGCGAAATTATCGGCGCTGAATTCAAGGTAGAAGGTGATCTCCGTTCAGAGATCCAGATGAACATTAAGCGACTGATGGATATAGGCTGCTATCGTGGCATCCGTCATCGTCTCGGTCTTCCAGTACGCGGACAGAGCACAAAGAACAATGCCCGTACACGTAAGGGTAAGAAGAAGACTGTTGCTAACAAGAAGAAAGCTACCAAGTAAAATTTAGTTGGGAGTTGGAAGTATCTGGAATGAATGTTCCAAACCTTTTAACTTCGACTTTTAACTTTTAACTAAAAAAGATTATGGCAAAGAAAACAGCAGCATCTAAGAAAAGAAACGTGAAGGTTGACGCCGTTGGGCAGCTTCACGTGCACAGCTCTTTCAATAATATTATTGTGTCTTTGGCAAACAGTGAAGGTCAGATTATCTCTTGGTCTTCAGCTGGAAAGATGGGTTTCCGTGGTTCTAAGAAGAACACTCCTTATGCAGCTCAGACTGCTGCTGAGGATTGCGCCAAAGTGGCTTATGAATTGGGTCTCCGTAAGGTTAAGGCTTACGTTAAAGGTCCGGGTAACGGTCGTGAATCAGCCATTCGTGGTGTTCACAGCAGCGGCATAGAGGTAACAGAAATTATTGACGTGACTCCGCTGCCCCACAACGGATGCCGTCCTCCGAAGAGACGTAAGGTTTAATGCCTTTTAACATGTCAAAGGAAACAATAAACAAAAAGAATACAAAATTATTATGGCAAAATACATAGGTCCGAAATCTAAAATTGCACGCCGTTTCGGAGAACCGATTTTCGGCGCAGACAAAGTTTTGTCCAAGAGGAACTTCCCTCCTGGACAGCATGGCAACAACCGTCGTAGAAAACAATCTGAGTACGGTGTCATGTTGGCAGAGAAGCAGAAAGCTAAGTACACCTACGGTGTATTGGAGCGTCAGTTCCGTAATATGTTTGACAAGGCATCTAAGTCTGACGGAATCACAGGTGAAGTGTTGCTTCAGAATCTTGAAAGCCGCCTTGACAATGTCGTATTCCGTATGGGTATAGCTCCTACTCGTGCAGCAGCTCGTCAGCTCGTGGGTCACAAGCACATTGTTGTTGACGGAAAGGTTGTGAACATTCCTTCTTACTCTGTTAAGGCTGGTCAGGTTGTAGGTGTACGCGAAAAGTCAAAGTCTCTCGAAGTCATCGAGGCTGCTCTTGCTGGATTTAATCACAGCAAGTATCCTTGGATTGAGTGGGATCAGAATACTAAGAGCGGCAAGTACCTTCACAAGCCGGAGCGTACCGACATTCCCGAGAATATTAAGGAGCAGTTAATCGTTGAGTTGTACTCTAAATAATCATTAAATTAATGGCGATATTAGCATTTCAAAAACCTGACAAAGTTGTAATGTTGGAGGCCAATGACAAATTCGGCAAGTTCGAATTCCGTCCTCTTGAGCCCGGCTTCGGGGTTACAATAGGCAATGCCCTGCGCCGCATTCTCTTGTCATCGCTGGAGGGTTATGCCATCAATACTATCCGCATTGCGGGCGTTGAGCATGAATTCTCTTCAGTTCCAGGTGTCAAAGAGGATGTTACCAATATTATCTTGAATTTGAAGCAAGTAAGATTCAAGCAAGTAGTAGAAGAATTCGAGAACGAGAAAGTTAGTATCACTGTTGAGAATTCAACCGAATTCAAGGCTGGTGATATCGGCAAGTATCTTACTGGATTTGAAGTGTTAAACCCTGATTTGGTGATTTGTCATTTAGATGCTAAAGCTTCAATGCAGATGGAACTTACAATCAACAAAGGTCGTGGTTACGTCTCAGCTGACGAAAACCGTCAATTCTGCACTGATGTCAACGTCATTCCAATCGATTCTATCTATACCCCAATCCGTAATGTGAAATATTCGGTAGAGCCTACTCGTGTCGAACAGAAGACTGACTACGACAAGCTTGTGCTCGAAGTCACAACGGATGGTTCCATTCACCCGAAGGATGCGCTGAAAGAGGCTGCCAAAATACTAATCTATCACTTCATGTTGTTCTCTGACGAGAAGATTACTATTGAGAATCCCGATCACGAGACCAACCAAGAGTTTGACGAGGAAGTGCTGCACATGCGCCAGTTGCTCAAAACTAAGCTTGTCGACATGAATCTTTCGGTTCGTGCCCTCAATTGCCTGAAGGCTGCTGATGTCGAGACACTTGGCGACCTTGTCCAGTACAACAAGACCGATCTCTTGAAGTTCCGCAACTTCGGTAAGAAATCGCTCTCAGAGCTTGATGATTTGCTCGAGAGTCTGAATCTGTCGTTTGGAACC
>CALBJK010000114.1 GCA_937892695.1 uncultured Prevotella sp. | reverse complement strand
TAGGGCTTACTTGGGACTTGCACCCGTTAGATAATGCTCATGCCGAGCGTACTAACACAAAAGAGGTGCAGCCCATGGGCCGCACCTCTTTATTTCAAAATCTCTAATGAGCTTAATAAGAAAACTTATTTTACAATGCGCTTTACTGTCTTGCCTCCCTGGCGGAAGATGTAGACACCTGAAGGCAGTCTGGTCCCGTTTACACGACGACCGGACATGTCGAACACCTCGACAGGAACGGTGGCATCAAATCCGTCATCTGCAGTAACACCGGAAATGCCCGATACAGTACCGTCGAGATTAACATACATAATCTCTGAAGGATAGGATACGAGATTGTCCTTGACGGCACGTACTGTAAGTCCGTATTTCTCGCCTTGGGTGAGATTCTCGAAAGTATAAGTGAGAGTATTGCCGACATTCTTATTGTTGTATCCGTCGAGCGCGACCGGCACCATTTTAGAAGCTATGGTGTAAAGATTGTCGATGTAGACGGTATTGCCATCGGCTACGTCGCATGTGATGCGTACAGAGTCGCACGGATCGAACTCCTTTTTATCGGCATTGTAGATAGTACCATTCTTGGTGGCACCCTTCACCGGAGCCTCGAAAGAATCGTCTTCGCTCCACTGTCCGTCAACGAAACGCTCTATTTTGACGGTGCTGCCCTCGCCTCTGGCGCGCAGCCAGAAAAATACGCCACGCAACTGCATTTCGGGATAAGCGACAGTTATAGAATTGACACCGGAGTGCATCGCTATCGCCTTGCCGTCATAATAATAGTTGTATGTGCTCGAATAGGTTATGTCGCCGCTGACTTTCCACGAAGAAGGCATCCCGGCAGCACCTTTGTTGAAGTTGTACGAATAGTCGGCGGAATTCTCGCGGACATCGCTTACCGACGTGGTGCTCAACGTGACAGCGTATGATGTGGCATCCTTTACCGGCTGCCATGTGGCGGAAAATTCGTTCTCTTTCTTGTCAGACAGAACAAGACCGGACACCTGACGTTTTTCAAACACCAGTTCCTTGGTCTGGAAGTCGATGACGGCGACATCGGAAGTCTTGTCACCCAGACCCGACCTTACTTCCACACTGTATTTTGTAGAAGGCTCAAGACCGGAGATTGTAATGCTGGGTTCGGTCACTTTCACATTGTCGTAGCCCGGCACTACCTCGGCAGCGCGGGTAGTCCCTTGCTTGTAGACACTCACAAGATAGTAAGTGGCAGAAGGAACAGCCGACCATGATACGACTGAACTGCTGTCCTGAACCTCGCTTACTGCGACGGCCTCAGGCTTGACAGCTTTAAAGTTTTCGCCGGCAAAATTGAAGCTTACAGTTCCGTCGTTTTCGGCTATATTATATAATGAGAACAGAATATCCTTGTTCCAGGGCTTGAAGTCGTAAGCTTTCACGTTGGCTGACCCGGGGAAAGAGTCGCCCGAACGGGTGTTTTCGGTCAGTTTACCATCGGCTTCGACAATATCGAGATACTGGTGATTGGGATTGTTGTTCACAATATTGCTGATCCATACGTCACGATTCATGTCGACATGCCACACGAGCATACCATGACCGGGAATGAAGCGGTCCCATCCTTGCTGCTGACGGTTCTCCATGACGAAGTACTCGTTGGAACGGTTGGGAACAGTCACACGATAGGCCTTGTTGCTTGAAGAAAGTTCCGGAACCTCAAAGACCTGGTCGGCCGTCTTCGGGTCGATGTCGGTATATTCGAGCCATCCCAGTTCGGCACGTTCAAAGGCTGAAAAATAAGGAGGCGTGTTCATGTTGTTGTTGTACGAACCTTGGTCCATTGTGTCCCATGATTCGGGAGTGAAGGCTCCGGTGTTGTATGATGTGGAGTAATGGTCGGCCAATCCGAGCACGTGGCCGAACTCGTGGACAAACGTGCCGATACCCGTAGGCACCGACTTGCCTAAATAAGCTCCGGTCAGCTCGTTGCTGCAGGTGTAGGAGTCGATCTTCACGCCATCGACAGGAATGGTTATGTGAGCGTAGCTGTATAACTTATAAGCATGGGGCCAGATAGTGTTTGGATACTGCTGCTGGTCGGCTGCTCCGTATCCGGCATAGTAGAAGTAGACATTATCAACAAAGCCGTCGCCGTCGTGGTCGTACTGGGAGAAGTCGATTTCAGAATCGAGCTGGGTCACAGCACTCTCAACCATTTCGGACACACGCTGTATATCGGTATTGCCCTTGCCGTAATAAGTGCTGGCCTTTGGCAACGTCACCGGTCCGTAGACATCCCATGTAGGCTTGAACTTGCCAGAAGAGCTTGCAATATAGAAGTCGCGCACACTGCCGTCCGCGCCATTTGAGAATGTGAAACCCTCCTTGTTCATCATGTCGTTGTAGAACTGCTTGGGGTCGTCGACAGACGAGAACTGACGGTCGCTGAACTGTACCAGGATGACAATGCCGTGAGGTTCGCCCTCGGTAGGGAACGACTCGTTGATGCGTACACGTGCCGGTCCGGCCTTCTGTGCGGCCTTGTTTTGCTCTGCCTTCATAGGTGACATTGCAGCTTCACGCTGTTCGTCGACGACATCGAATATTGCCTTGGTATCAAGCTTGCTGAGATAAGCCTTAGCTTGAGCCGAGCGTAAGGAAGGGTCGGATGCGACAATGCCGCTGCCGGATATCGTTCGGGCGGCAAGAGTGGCGTATTCGTAGTTGCGCGTAGCCGCGTTATAATAAAGGGGATATCCGTCGGTAGTCAGCACTACATGTCCCCATTCGTCACCACGCATCTGCACGGAAAGCACAGAGCCGTCGGCCTGCTTCACCTTCATCATACCAGGATAAGCGGGAATGGCATTGGCGGATCCTGTTAATAAAAAGGACGCAGCAATGCCGAAAAGGATTTTTTTCAGATTCATTTATTTTTCCTTTAATTATGGTTGTTTCTATTATTTTTATCCATCACAATCTTGTCTGTGTGGTGACAGTATGGCAAAAACTTTGAGACATACTGGCAACACAGTCAGAAAACCAAAACGGTCTCACTTCTATGCCTGATGCGAACAAAGAGAAGAACCGTGAAAGCCGATTCGTCAAGTCATACAGGTAATGATACCACCATCTTTATACGTTACTTAAAACCAAGCTGCATGGACGACTTTACACTTCGGCACAAAATTAATATATTATTATGACATCGTGCCGGAAATATGGAATTTTAACACGAGTACTGTCATTTTTTCGTTTTTTCCATCTCGACTTCTTTCACTTTGCGGAACAAATCGGACGCGAAAACAAGGTCGTTTAGTTTTTCGTTGGTTGAAGTCATCACATCGGCACTCGTACCCTGCCATTCTTTCCGTCCCTGATAGATGAAGATTATATTCTCGCCAATGCCCATCACCGAGTTCATGTCATGGGTATTGATAATGGTTGTGATGTCAAACTCTTTGGTGATGCCGCTGAGCAGCTTGTCGATGACAAGCGAAGTGCGGGGGTCGAGTCCTGAGTTTGGCTCATCGCAAAAAAGATATTTAGGGTTGAGGACGATGGCACGCGCTATGGCTACACGCTTCTGCATACCGCCAGAGATTTCGCCGGGGTATTTGGCTTCGGCTTCGGTCAGATTGACACGGGCAAGACATTCGCGGGCACGTCTGACACGGTCGCGGTAGGTCATGGACGAAAACATGTCGAGAGGGAACATGACATTCTCCAGAACGGATAGCGAGTCGAACAATGCCGCGCTCTGGAATATCATGCCCATCTCGCGGCGCATGGCCACCTTTTCCTTCTTGGTCATGGCCACAAAGTCGCGGCCGTCGTAGAGTACACGTCCGCTCGAAGGCGTGAGCAGACCTACAAGATTTTTCATCAGCACGGTTTTGCCGCTTCCGCTCTGGCCAATTATGAGATTGGTCTTGCCGTCCTTAAAAACGGCATTGATATCTTTAAGGACTTCCTTGTCGCCGAACGACTTGCACAGATGTTGTATTTCGATCATTGTTGTTTTCTTTTATGCTGTAATGCGTCCGACATATTATTATTGATTGCCAGACCGCCATGCCTCGCGTTTGCCGTCAAGTGTCAGCTAAGCAGCTGGGTAAGGAACACATCGGAGAAGAGAATCAGCACGCTTGAGCAGACGACCGCATCGGTGCTGGCCTTTCCCACTTCGACCGACCCGCCCTCGACTGTGTAACCGAAAAACGACGAGACGCTGGAAATGATGAAAGCAAAAAACAGACTCTTGATGATGCTCATCCACATGAACCAGGGGTTGAACGAATGCTGAAGGCCTAGCGTAAGGTCGGCAGGAGGCAGGATGTGGCCTATATAGGCAGTGCCGTATGCTCCGAGAATACCCGTGGCTGAAGAGAATATGACAAGAAAAGGCATGATTGTGACAAGTGCCAGAATCTTAGGCAGGATGAGATAGCTGGCCGAATTGACACCCATTATCTCCAAAGCATCAATCTGCTGGGTGACGCGCATCGTACCAAGCTCGGAAGCGATGTTCGACCCGACCTTGCCTGCAAGAATCAGACACATAATACTCGACGAAAACTCCAGAAGCAGAATCTCACGCGTGGTGTATCCAGACACCCAACGGGGCATCCACGGACTCTGGATGTTGAGTTTCATCTGAATGCAGATGACAGCTCCGATAAAGAACGAAATGAGCAGGACAATGCCTATGGAATCGACTCCCAACGACGACATTTCCTTGACATACTGCTTGAGGAACATACGCATCCGCTCGGGACGTGCAACCGAACGTCCCATAAGAATAAGGTAACGCCCGAATGTGTTCAAGTATTTTAGTACCAGCATATTCGCAATCTGTTTGTCTGTGCAAAAGTAGTACAAAAAGACAAAAACCGCAAATAATGGCAAAGTTTTTATATTTTATTTCGGCTAAGACAGTGAAAGAGAGAGAAGAAATCGTAGCTTTTGTTGGTTTTGAAGAATAAATAGATTAACTTTGCAAATGACACAACGGTGCCACATGTGGTGCCGTATGCAAAAATCCATTGCCCAGAAAAGAACAGAATGGACGATAATACAAATTTAAATAACAACGAAACGCAGCACGACATGGTGTTGCGGACAGAAGGTCTGGTGAAACGATACGGCAAGCGCACTGTCGTCAATGACGTTTCCATCAATGTACATCAGGGAGAAATAGTCGGTCTGCTCGGCCCTAACGGAGCCGGAAAGACAACATCGTTCTACATGACGACTGGACTGATCGTTCCTAACGCCGGACACATATACCTCGACGACAAGGACATAACCTCATACCCGGTGTATAAACGAGCCCGGGCAGGAATCGGTTACCTGCCGCAAGAGGCAAGCGTGTTCAGGAAGATGAGCGTTGAGGACAACATCCTCTCCGTGCTCGAAATGACCGGACTGCCGCGCAAAGAGCAGCTCGAAAAGCTGGAAAGCCTCATCAAGGAGTTCAGGCTGAACGTGGTGAGGAAAAACAAGGGTGACAGTCTGTCGGGAGGCGAACGCCGTCGTACTGAGATTGCGCGATGTCTTGCCATTGACCCTAAGTTCATAATGCTCGACGAACCCTTTGCCGGAGTCGACCCTATTGCGGTAGAAGACATCCAACACATAGTATGGAGACTGAAATACCGCAACATTGGTATTCTTATCACCGACCACAACGTTGACGAAACGCTGACCATCACCGACAGAGCTTACCTGCTGTTCGAAGGACGCATACTCTTCCAAGGAACGCCAGAAGAGCTTGCCGGGAACAAGATTGTACGCGAGAAATATCTTACCAACAGTTTCGTTCTGCGCAAGAAAAACTTCCAGCTCATCGACGAAGAGAAACGGGCAAGAGAGAACGACCAAGGATGACGGTCAATTGTATAAAAACAGAACATATTATTATTTATGAAATATCTTTTTGTATCTGACATCCACGGCTCACTGCCTTCGCTCGAAAAGGTTCTCGACTTCTACAAACAGGAACATTGCGACATGCTATGTGTGCTCGGCGACATTCTGAACTACGGGCCACGAAACCGCATACCTGAAGGAATAGACCCTAAAGGTATAGCAGAACGTCTGAACGCAATGAATGAGAATATAATTACAGTACGAGGCAACTGCGACTCGGAAGTGGACCAGATGCTACTCCGTTTCCCGATTATGTCAGACTACGCGCTCATAGCAGACAACGGGCAACGAATGTTCCTTACACACGGACATGTATATAATGAAGAAAAAATGCCGCCCTGCCGCCACAACCTTTTTGTCTACGGACATACACATCTGTGGAAACTCGAACGGCAAGACGACGGAACGGTAATATGTAACTTAGGGTCGCCGACGTTTCCTAAAGGCGGTAACGTTCCGACATTCGGACTTTATGATAACGGTACGATAAGCGTACGGACAATAGACGGAGAGAAGCTGAAAGAATTGAAAATTAATGTGCAACTGTAGTGTGCGGAAATGACCAAGGCCGGCACAACCAAGAAGAAATTAAGTATGAAAGAAAACAATAATCAGATAATACGTTTCTACTTGGCAATGAGACGCCTTCTCCGTAATAAGGCAAACAGGCTTAAGAAAGATAATATTGAGAATCTTTAATTGCAAAATGATGAAAGACGACATATTAAATAAACAACAAGAGGACAAGACAGGGGAAAAAGTAAAGATCCAACGTCTTGTCGAAACATCTTGCAGTTGGGATAAAGTCAAACTGCCAGACTATCCCGTCACGGCTCCAAAAATAACAGCGATAAGATACACTATTCCTCCGCACACCAAGTTGGGTAGACATTCACATCCAACCATCAATTTCGGAATAATGCTAAGCGGCCAGCTCACTGTTGTAAAAGACAACGGGGAATCGAAAACATTCCATGAGGGGGATGTCATCGTTGAAACAGTAAACAACATTCATTACGGCGAAAATCGTGGAGACATTCCAGCAGAACTGATAATGTTCTATGCAGGGACGGAAGGTCTTCCATTGAAAGAAGAAGCCTTCTGATTCCTCATTTTTTCAATTCAATGCGGAAAACAGTTCCTTTTCCTAATTCAGACCACTTCACGTAAATCCGGCCATGGTGATACTCCTCTACAATGCGGCGAGCTAACGACAGACCCAATCCCCATCCACGTTTCTTTGTGGTAAATCCAGGTCTGAACACATTACGTAAATCTTTCTTCCGTATTCCTTTTCCTGTATCCGCCACTTCTACAGCCACACGATGAGGTTCGTTGAAAATTCGGAACGTAATGCATCCTGTTCCTCCCATAGCATCGACAGCGTTTTTACAAAGATTTTCCACAACCCATTCAAACAATGAGGCATTCAGCTTTACTATAACTTTTTCTTCCGGGAAAACGCATGAGAATATTACACGTGACGATGTGCGCCTACGCATATAATC
>CALBJK010000113.1 GCA_937892695.1 uncultured Prevotella sp. | reverse complement strand
ACCGGAAAAAGAACAAACAATAATCTTAGACTTCTTTCTTTTTTCAATTTATGATTTCATTCCTCCTTACATTATTGACTCTTTTCCAGCCAAACTGTATGCAACCCGATGTGGACCGGAATGCTCAGGAGCGGCATCTCTTCACTATGGTACAACTCAACTGCGAGAACCTTTTCGACTGTCGCCACGACTCTCTTAAAGCCGATACCGACTTCCTGCCTGACGGGGCATACAGATGGACTCCGTCCCGTTATTGGCAGAAACTGAACCGCATAGGCCAGACAATCATATCGTGCGGAGACGACTCAACCGCATGGCAGCTGCCTGACCTTGTAGCTCTCTGCGAGGTTGAAAACGACAGTGTGCTCTATGACCTGACCCGTAGGTCGGCGCTCAGAAAAGCGCGATACGAATATCTGATGACCGACTCGCCCGACGAGAGAGGCATAGACGTGGCACTGCTCTATTCGCCATTCACGTTCCGTCCGACAAGCCACCGTTCTGTAAGAATACCGACAATCGGCAGAATGCGCCCGACGCGCGACTTGCTCTATGTTGCAGGACTTTTGCAAAACGGCGATACCATGCACGTAGCTGTAGCCCATTTTCCGAGCCGCAGAGGAGGCGAACGCGAATCGAGACCCTATCGCATACAGGCCGCAAGACTTCTATGCGGACTGATAGATTCGGTACGGGCTGTATCGCCCCACGCAGCCATCATCGTCGCGGGCGACATGAATGACTATACCGACAGCGAAAGCATTGACATGATATGCAGCCAGAACATGATTGACATTTCGGCGCACGCAACCGGCAAGAACGGAGCAAAAGGCACCTACCGTTACCGTGGGCTATGGGGAAGTCTGGATCATATAATAATAAGCCGGACACTTTACGAAAGCGTTGAAGATTGCTTTATAAACGATGCACCATGGTTGCTCGAAAAAGATACGAGATACGGAGGCAAACAACCTCGTCGCAACTATCTTGGTCCGCGCTATAAGAACGGATTCAGCGACCATCTGCCTCTCGTTGCACGGTTTCGACTGGCATGGTGAATGATTATCACCCGAATTACGAGACGGGCCTCTATGACTACAGATATTTTAGTTAAAGTACAAAATGCAAGCATCTACCTACGCTCGTAAAAAGAATATTTTGTATCTTTGCATTAAGTTTGACCACGTCTGGAAAGGATTTCCCGTATCCACCATTCGCTCACGTCATCTTTTATTTAATCATTATCAAAGCCATACATCTACCAGCAGTAATGAATAGCAGGAACATCGCCACTAAAGCAATCCTAAACCGTCTGTTCGCGACAGTCTTGACATTATTTGCCTTCATTCCGTCGGTGATGGGGTACGACATGTTCAGAGTGCTCGACAACCGTATGGGGCTTCCCGACAATACGGTCAATTGTATAGCCCAAGACCATGAAGGTTTTATCTGGATGGGCACATGGAACGGATTGTGCCTGTACGACGGTTTTACGTTTATATCCTTCCGTCACAATCCTGCCGACCCTTCGTCAATCATCGACAACAACATCCATAGAACGCTTGTCACCCGGTTCGGAGTCTACGCCGTGACTGGTAAAGGACTCGAATATTATTCTTTTGCAGAAGGACGCTTCTTCCGCTGTACAACAGGCAAAGGTCACCCATTCAAATCTTCAATGC
>CALBJK010000112.1 GCA_937892695.1 uncultured Prevotella sp. | reverse complement strand
CGTACTAAAAGCGACCCCCACTCTCTTAGCAAATGGCGTGTGGACGGTGCTCTTCCGCATATAGATGCATGGTATAAGGCATTCTCTGTAAAACCTACAGATAAAATGTACATACCCAAAAATCAACGTCTTGAACTTTGGTAAATAAATTCAAATTTGATTTATGCCATTAATACTGCCAGAACATCTTCCTGCAATCGAATTGCTTAAAAGGGAGAATATTTTTGTCATGTGTGGTGGTTCTCAAGTCACCTCCTTGAAAGGCAACGGCATGAGGGCATTACATATTGTAATACTTAATCTGATGCCTTTTAAGGAAGTGACAGAGACTGATTTTGTCAGAATATTATCAAGTAGCCCTTTGCGAATCGAGATTACATTCATGAAGCTCAATAGCCATGTTCCGCATCATACATCAATTGAGCATATGAACCGATTTTATATGGACTTTGACTCTCTGTCTGGACAGAATTTTGATGGGATGATAATTACCGGTGCTCCAGTAGAGTTGCTTGCTTATGAAGATGTTACTTATTGGGGTGAGTTGACGAGAATTTTCAATTGGAGTAAAACTCATGTGAACAGTACTCTTTACATCTGCTGGGCGGCACAGGCCGGACTTTTCTATCATTACGGTATTCCCAAGTATCCTCTTGGAAAGAAAATGTTTGGTATATTCAGACAATATCCCGTCGACACGTCTTTACCGATTTTCAGAGGTTTTGATGATTTCTTTAATATGCCGCATAGCCGACACACTGAAATACGACGGCAAGACATCGTTACCAATCGTAAACTCTCTCTTATTGCTGAATCTACACAGAGTGGCGTCAGTATGATAATGGCACGTGAAGGAAGAGAGTTTTTCATAACAGGACACATGGAATATGCCCCAGAAACTCTTGACAAAGAGTTCAGACGTGATAAAGATAGAAGTGATGTCAATATGCCGTATAATTATTATCTGGATGACAATCCTGCTAATCCACCAGTAGTCACGTGGCGAGCACACGCCAATCTGATGTTCAACAACTGGATTAACTACTATGTATCTCGGTAATTAAAGTTCGTTTTGACAGTACAGATGAAAGATTTCAATTAGGCTATAAATGACAGGAAAAAGGAAAATAGAGTTGCTTGCGCCCGCAAAAAATCTTGAGTGTGGTATTGCAGCAATTGATCATGGTGCTGATGCAGTATATATCGGTGCCGCTCATTTCGGAGCTAGGGCGTTGGCTGGAAATTCAATAGAGAACATAAAGGCTCTTTGCAACTATGCTCATCAATTCTTTGCAAAGGTTTACATAACGGTAAATACTATTATTTATGAGAATGAATTGCAATCTGCAAGACAACTTATAGGACAATTGGCTGAAGCTGGAGCTGATGGTATTCTTGTTCAAGATATGTCAATTGCAAATACAGTACTACTAGATGGACGGATGGAACTTCATGCCAGCACTCAGACAGACAACCGCAACATCGAAAAAGTAAAGTGGCTTAAAGATGTCGGCTTCAGTCGTGTTGTTCTTGCGCGTGAGCTCACTCTTGATGAGATAAAATCTATACATGATTCTGTTCCCGACATAGAACTCGAAGTCTTTGTCCATGGTGCTCTTTGTGTCAGCTATTCTGGTGCATGCTATGCTTCCCAATATTGTTTCGGACGTAGTGCAAACAGAGGAGAGTGTGCTCAATTTTGTCGATTGTCATTCAATCTCGTAGATGTTAAAGGTAAGGATTTACTGATAGGCAAGCATCTGTTGTCGCTCAAGGATTTATGTCAGATTGACGAACTTGAAGCGTTGATGGATGCAGGAGTCTCGTCCTTCAAAATAGAAGGACGGCTAAAAGATGTCTCCTACATCAAAAATGTTGTAGCAGCATACAGTCAGCGATTGGATAGCCTTATTTCAAAACACCCTGAAAAATATTGTCGGTCATCAAAAGGAAAAGTTACTTATACGTTTACCCCGAATCTCTGTAAGACATTTAATAGAGGATTCACCAATTATTTCTTAAAGGGCCGGAAACCGTCACTTGCGTCATTTGATACGCCAAAGGCCATGGGCGAATATGTAGGTAATGTAAAAGAATTTGGAAAAGGTTTCTTAATTGTCACTGGCATAGCTTCATTTGCAAATGGTGATGGATTATGTTTCATTAACTCAGAACATAAACTAGAAGGATTCCGTGTCAATCGTGCCGTCAACAACCATCTTTTCCCTTTGAAAATGCCTAGTGATTTAAAGATTGGAACAGCATTATACAGGAACAGCGACCAGAAATTTGTGAGTATTATGTCTAGTAATACTGCCATACGTAAAGTTCCCGTTTCAATGATTTTAGATATTTGTCAGGATGGATTGGTTCTTACTTTGAAGAATGATGGCGTATGTAGTTCGACATTATTTAATATTAAGCTGGAAATGGCTCGTAAACCTCAATATGAAAATATGCGCTGCCAATTGTCAAAACTCGGTGACACACCGTATGAAGCAGCTGAAATAATAATTACACCGGAGGCATGTAAATATTTTGTTCCTTCGAGTTTCCTTTCGAAGTTGAGGCGTTTGGCCGTGAAGGAATTTTCTGATAAATGTTTGTCCGCATTAAAGTCAACGGAGAAAGTGTATAATTTTGTTTGCCCACAGATTGCAGGAAAACAACAGATTGTTAGTTCAGAAAAAATAAATGTTGCTAATATCGCAAACAGTGAAGCTCTACATTTTTATTCTGCTCACTATGTTATGGATGTACCTACTGCTTATGAAGTATCAGATGATAATGATAAATCAACTGTTCCGCTTATGACATGCCGGTATTGTCTTCGTTATGAGTTAGGACATTGTGTCAAGCGAGGAGGCGTTCATCAAAAATGGACAGAACCCCTATTTCTCAAATTATCTGATGGCCGACATTTTCGATTGGCTTTCGATTGCAATAAATGCCAAATGAAGATTTATGCAGAAAATTAGTGCTATTTTTTTTTTAGTTGTGACATGTCTTTTTTTTTCTGGTTGTTACCACAACAAGTATTCCCATGGCCTTGTAAATAACACTGTGATAATACACGAGGCTGACACTCTTTCTAGACATGGTGTGCGTCATTATGGTCGTAATTATAATTTTGTTATAAAAAGAGATTCTCTTATTCTTCTTAGACAGCAGCCCGAAGAGAGTATCAGCAACATGCATACTGACTCCATCGTGCTATACAAAGGAAATCATCTTGTAGTAGCCGATTTCCGTATTATGCCAAGCGACAGAGTAGACTCTGTATGGGTACAAGTGGCTCGCGACCAACATACGTTCGGATGGGTTCATCAGACGCTTCTGCTTCAATCTGTTGTACCTGACGACCCCATTTCCCAATTCATATCTGTATTTTCTGATACCCATACCCTTATATTTCTATTTCTTATAAGCCTGATTGCCATAAGCTACATGCTTCATCACATATTCAAATCTGGTGCAAAAGTTGTTCATTTCAATGACATTGACTCGGTCTACCCTGCTCTTTTGGCTACTATCATAGCTGCTTCGGCTACTTTTTATTCCAGCATACAACTTTTTGCAGCTGATATGTGGCAACAATATTATTACCATCCTTCCTTAAATCCCTTTACCCTGTCACCTATTCTAGCTCTATTTGTAAGTTCAGTATGGGCCATGATTGTTGTATCTTTGGCTGCGGTGGACGATATATTCAATAAGCTTCCTTTTGGACAGGCTTTACTTTATTTAGGAGGACTTGCAGGCGTTTGCGCTGCCAACTATATTGTTTTCAGCATTTCAACCATTTATTATATAGGTTATCCTCTTTTGATTGCATACATTTGTTTCGCAGCTTACCGCTATGTAAAATATAATCATTTCCGGTACATCTGTGGTGCATGTGGACATCGTCTAAGCCACAAAGGCCGTTGTCCATACTGTGGAGCCATGAATGACTGATACAATAGTCATACTGTCGCCACATTTTGTTTGACTAGCATGTGTGTTGTCTAATGGGTGCAAGTCCCTAACGAGCCCTAGTAGTGGGAATCGTCCAGCCAGAGAGACAAGGGTGTCCGTGGTGACGCGGAATCTGAAAGAAGTCAGCGGCAAACATCTGACCCAACGCACAGAAACTTGATATAAGGCTATATGTAGGGATAAGGCTGCAAAATGAGTCAAAGTCCAATAACTACTCGGAACTGCATGTGGTAAATCAAGTGGGTATAA
>CALBJK010000111.1 GCA_937892695.1 uncultured Prevotella sp. | reverse complement strand
AAGAAAGAGACTATATGCAAAAATGCTAAAAAAGGAAGGCGCGCCGTCAGATTTTGACGAATTTATCAAAAATCTGTGAATCAAATAGATACATATAGCTTGCAAACTTTTTGCAAACAAAAATCGCAAAAAGCAAGATATTTGCAAACAAAAATATCATAGAAAAACGCCACTCTCTTCATAATTTTGCAAGCGAAAACCAAAAGTTGCAAAATTATGAAGAAAGTATTATTTGTAGTATGTTGCGCATTCGCTTTCTTGAATGCAAAAGCTCAAAGAGGTTGCGTCACTCTTTATGGAGATCAATACACGAACGAAAAGCCAAGGTCGAGAGATGAAATCCCTATCGTAAGGTATGACAACGACGAAGTAACCGTCTCGTCTGACTCTCTAATTTATAATGTCACCATTGTCATTAAAGACGAAGAAGGACGTGTGATGCACAGTACCGTTACTACAGTCGACAAAACGGGCACAAATCTTTTCGTTCCAGACGTGGAGTGATAGTTCTTTAATATTCGATTTCCCGTTCTGGAGGAATTTTAATGCTTTGGAACGGGAATATTATCAAATCACTTAAAAATCTTTCTTGTATGAAAATTATCGTCAATCGTGGCTTTACTAATATTCTCTCTAAAATTGTGGTATACAAGAACTCACAGAAAATAACAGAGTGTTCGATAAACGAGGATTGCTGTGATTTTGATGCAAATGATGGTGATCAAGTCATCGTAAAATTAAAATATTTAGACTCGTCTTCGTCGACCATTGCATCTTTTTCTGTTCACAGTGGATACAGAACCTTTTATGTCGGTCCAACAATAACTTGGAAAATATTAGAATTGGTAATCTTCAAGACATTTCCGTGGCTTTTATGCCCATTATTCTTTATATTAAAAATAGCTGTAAGGTCAGATTTGTCTGACTGGTTTTTTACAAGCATAGTTGTCTTGACGGTTTTATCATTGATAAGTCTTGAATTATCAATGAGAGTTCCATGTGTAATGAAAAAAATGTTCAAGTTGAAAAATGCGGATTGATTAAAACGTTCTTGTATTACCAAAACGATATGTAATATGTATTGCACACTACTTGATTGTGGACCAAAGACTTGAGCACAAGTATTCTGACACTCAAGCGTGTCTCATAATTATGAAACACGCTTGGGTTTTACCATTATAACTTTAAACACATAGAAATATGAAAGTATTGTTAAGCAATCTGCCTTTGGCTCTGATGCTGTCGTTCAGCATCGTGTTGCCGTTTGTTGTTCCGGAAGAACCATTGTGGTTGTTCGTAGTAAGGGCACTGTGGATGACCAGTGCGTTTGCCGCCAACTTTGTCTATTTGCACGAACAGGCATTCTCTAAAACAGCCGACCTGCTCATATTGGGAGGCTTGTTCCTGCTTGTTGCCTGGACGGGACAAATGCTTCTGCTGTTATTCGCTGTGATACCGCTGTCAGATATTTTCATTGCGTCAAGATACAGGAAGGAGAAAGGAGAAGCCGAAACGAGCGGGAACTTCCGCAGGAGCTTCTATTTTCTGTCAATAGTCCTGGCTGTGGCCTTTGTTGCGCCTCTGGCTGTGACAGTAGCTGTAGGCATGACGGTGGGCAAATGTATTACTTTGCTTTTAGGCGTCCTGTGCTGGTATCTGGCTTTCGTATGTCTGTCGGGGAAAACTAAGACCGTCAGTGTATACGAGAAACGTATTCCGTTTACAGTCTGTGCCATACCGTTGGCAATGAGCACGTGGATGATAGGCGAAGACGTTTCAACAAGAGACATAACGTTGTGCATTTCTGTCGCTCTGCTTATGGGGTTGATGCTGACAGCTTGCGAAAAGTCATGGAACAGTAAAAGCCTGTCATAAAATCAAAGAAAACTCTCTTTTAATGTAACAGTTAAAAAATAACTTGGTACAAAAATGCTAAGCAGATTTGCACCTA
>CALBJK010000110.1 GCA_937892695.1 uncultured Prevotella sp. | reverse complement strand
CGCCGCCGGGATTGGCCAGTGCTCTTTCCAGCTCGATACCGACAGGATAGGTCGTGCCGATGTCGAGCTTTTTCACGTCGATAGAGTCTGACGAACCGCTCTGCATCTTAGCCATCTTCAGCAGCTGTTCGGCTCTCATCTGTTCTTCGACAGTGCGCTGACGTTCTATTCGTGCGCCTTCCGGATAGGCCCTGTCGTTCAGGCCGCCGGCCTTCTTGATAATATCAGACAGCCGCTCGTTCTTTGTAGACAGAGTGTATGTGCCGGCAAACATGACGTTGCCTTCTACAGTGACATTCTTCTGAATGTTGTATCCCGGACTCTTTCTCACGTACACTTCGTCGAACGGCATGAGTGTGAATCCCGGCTGTCCGTCAACGACGAATCCGTCTTTCAGAGCAAAGGTGTAGGTGCGAGAGATAACACTGTCCGTAGTCAGCGCTTTCGGATTGGTTATTCGGCGCGCCACGTCTACCTTCACCGTCGATGCTGCGTCTTTCAGACCTCCGGCCTGAAGCACAAAGTCTTCGATGGTCTCGTTGTCGGCATACTTGTAAATGCCCGGATAGAGCACCTCGCCGTGTATGGTTATCGTGCGTTGCACTTGTGCGTCGGTCTTTGTCGGCACGAAGAGCACGTCGTTTTCTTTCAGAGGTATGTCGGCCACGTTGCCTTTCATTATTCCGTCCACGTCCACGCTTATTACTTCGAGTGTGCGGTCGGTCTTCATCCGGTGCATAACGGCACGTGCGGTGAAAGCATCCTCCTTCAGCCCTTCAGCGTGTTGTATCAATGTGCGCACACTGTTTATCTCGCCTCCGAGCTGATACATACCCGGACGGAAGACAGCTCCCTTCACCTCAACCATGTTGGCGAAACGAGGCAGAACCGAATCTACAGCCACAGAGTCGCCGTCGGCTACGTGGAACGAATTCATGTCAAATTCGCCGATGTTGTACACCGAGTATTCGCGGCCGGTCTTGCGCACGAGCCTTACCGACTTGCGGTAGGCATCGCCGGTGAAACCTCCGGCATATTTGAGCAGCGTGCCAACACTCTCGTTGCGTTTCATCTCGTAGAACATCGGGCGTTTCACCTTTCCGGTGATGTTGACCAGACAGTCATAAGGCCCCACCGAAATCACGTCGTTGTCGGCCAGCCTGACATTGCCCGTTAGCTTGCCGTTGAGGATGTAGTCGTAGATGTCGACCACGCTGACCAGGCGGTTGTTGCGGTAGACCTTTATGTTACGCATTGTACCGATGTCGTTTGTTCCGCCGGCCATGTACAGTGCGTGGAACACTGAGGCGAAGGCCGACAGCGTGTATGTTCCCGGCAGATTCACTTCACCCATCACGTTGACGGTAATGGTGCGGGTCTGGCCGAGTGTGAGTCTGACCTTACTGCTCCGGTAGCGGGCACCGAGTTGTGAGCGTATGCGGGCGTTGGCCTGGGCAACGGACAGACCGCTCACCTGTATTGGTCCGAAGCCTTCGATTGTCACGTCGCCGTCTGGTGAGACCGTGGCGTTGATGGTCTTTTGCGACGCTCCGTAAACGTCAATGATGACGGCATCGCCCGGACCGAGCCTGTAGTTTTGTGGCGTGGCGATGTTCATGTTTGGTTCGAACGTCAGATTCTTGTTGTTGAAGATGTCGCGTCCGAACACCTTCTTCCGTTTTTTCTCACGTTCTGCCAACAACTGTTTCACGAGTTGCGCAGTATCCATTGGCATCATCATGCCCAGCTCTGTCTGATACTGCATGAAGTCGGGGCTGTCTTCATCATATCCGTTGGCCGGCATCTGATCCATTATCTTGTAATTCGAGTAGTCGCCCTTTGTGTCGTCTGGGGTGTTATCGTCATTGTTTTGGCCGTTGCGCTGATTACCGTTAGCAGAATTCCGCCTTTTAGTGTTTCCGTTGTTTGTCCGCATACGGTTGTCGTTACTCTTGCCATCGCTGACATATCCCATACCGCTGCCTTTGGTCTGATTCTCATACTTGTTTCTCACGCGCCTTATCTGCTGGATGTCTACTCCGCGCTGCATAAGTTTGGTGACGATTTGCGATTGTGATGTGCCGGCTTCATGTTCTTTAATGACGAATTCCATCACTTGGTCGTCCGTCATTGTCGACTGCGCATTCATGCATGTCGACATAAGCAGCATAATCAATATGGCAAGTATGATTTTCTTGTTCATTTTTGTTATGAATTGTACAAGTTTTAAATATTCTTTTGTTATAACTGAATTTTTCCTGTTTTGTTGCAGGGGTTACAGTTAATTTTGTCTTGCGTCCCCTTCTGTTTCTTCTGCGTGTCTGTCGGTTGCAGCGAGAGCTTTCTTATAAATGTCGTCTATCACCAGCCCGGCAATCATAAATCCGAAGATGGCCGTGATGTGTGCCATTGTCCCGTTTATCTGAGCCTTGGAGCTGCACCATTCGTGATTGACGAGTTCGGGTACACCCGGGCCGGTCTTGGCTTTCGGACATAGACACGCGCTCGTTCCGCACGTCTTGTTCACGCCACGGTTATGTAGCAGCTCTTCGCTGTAGACGCACAGGAACTTGTGAGCCGGGCGCAACTTCTTCTGTCTGAATTTCTTTCTGATTGCCGCTCCGAGTGGGCATCCGCGCACTTTCCAGAATTCGGCAGTGCGTATCTTCGTAGGGTCCATCTTCAGCGCGGCTCCCATCGACGAGAAAAATACAGCTTTCGTTTCGCATGCTTTCAGAATGAGCGAGGCTTTGTCTTTCAGGCTGTCTATTGCATCAATGATGTAGTCGTATGAATCGAGATCGAAATCGGCGGCATTTTCCTCGCTATATATATATTGCAAGGCTGTAACTTCGCAATTCGGACTTATTTCCAGCAGTCTTTCTTTGAGGGCTTCAACTTTCACGTGTCCCACGGTCTTTGTCGTGGCCATGAGCTGCCGGTTGATGTTTGTTACGCATACTCGGTCCGAGTCGACGATAGTCAATTTCATAATTCCCGAACGGACAAGGCATTCGGCACACCAGCTGCCTACACCTCCCACTCCGAAAACAATCACTCTTTTCGAGCTTATAGCATTCATTATGTCGTTGCCGACCAGCAATTCTGTTCTTCTGAAGATTCCTTTTTCAATACCCATGTTGGCTATTATCCCTTATATTTTTGCAAAGGTAGCCATTTTCTGTGAGAAAAAAATGTCAGCGTTCAGTTAAATTAACGTAAAAATCGGAAGATTGGCAATGATAGTTTCGTCTATGTTGTTTCAAAAGCTTATCTTTGCAAAAATTATGTCGGCTTTTGCGGCTTTTCCGTTCTGGCTGGACATGTCTTTCTAACGTCCGTATTGTTTTATATGACGGAAAACTCTTTTGGGGTTGACTGGATTTGACAGCGGGTTGGAATGGTATGTAAGCACGCGGAGCGTTGATGACCCGCTCCTTAATCTCAGTTATCAAAAATTTATCTGGCGAAAACAACTACGCTCTCGCTGCCTAACTGAAGCACAGTAGGTTACTGGCTTTATCCCGTCACTAGGTGACGGGACGAGACATCGCCCGGAAGCTATCGTCCCGAAGCGTTCCGATACGGCGGTGCAGTTAAATCGGGAATAGTCTGGTATGGCCTCGCGTGCCAGATGAATTTTTAGAGGATAAGGTTGCGGTCGGTGGTCCGGGTCTTGCCGCAGCACGAAAACCAAAGGCCGGAATAAGCGTGTAGAAAGCGTATGGTTTCCCTGTTTGGACGAGGGTTCGAATCCCTCCAGCTCCACTCCTTGTTGTAGTTAAAAGCAACCCGCCGCAGCTTGTAAGAGTTGCGGCGGGTTGCTTTTTTTTCGCTTTTTGATGAAAAACAGATGTTATTCTTCTGCCATGGCGTGTCGGGTTATGCCCTCAATATATTTGCAGATTATTCCGATACCTTTTTCGTTATCTCCGCCTTGGGGGATTATTATGTCAGCGTAACGTTTTGTAGGTTCTATGAATTGTTCGTGCATTGGCTTCAGTACTTTAAGGTAGCGGTCCACCACCATCGACACTGTGCGGCCTCTGTCTATAATGTCGCGCTGAATGTTGCGTATGAGCCTTTCGTCCGAGTCGCAGTCTACAAAAATCTTCAGATCCATCATGTCGCGGAGCTTCTTGTTGAGCAGCGTCATTATGCCCTCGACAATTATTACCGGGCGAGGGTCTACGTGTATGGTGTCTGGCAGACGGTTACATTTCAGGTAAGAGTACGTAGGTTGTTCTATGGAGTGTCCCCTGCGCAGTTCGTCTACCTGTTTTATGAGCAGTTTCCAGTCGAATGCGTCGGGATGGTCGAAGTTTATGTTGTGGCGTTCTTCTTCGGTCATATCCGATGTGTCGTTGTAGTACGAGTCGAGCGGAACCACCGCCACGTAGTGGGGCGGTAGTGCTGCGACGATTTTTTTCACAACTGTCGTTTTTCCGGAACCGGTTCCTCCGGCTATTCCTATTATTGTTACTTTCATTTCAGTTTTTCTTGTTCGAACATCTTATTGTAATATTCCGCTTTTCTTTCTACCTTCATCGGGTAGGCTCGCGAACTGCTCGGCATACGGTAGAGCCGCAGCCGTCTGTCGTCAAAGTCGAACGTGACTGACGCTCCTACGGACGGCCCTTTCTCTATTCTGAACGTCTCGCATAGCACATCGGTGGCTTTCTGTCCCGTTGTGACAACGGCCTGACACTGGGGTATGCCGCGCAGCATCTTCTTCAGGTCGGTCGGTTCTACTACCTCCAGATCTTTATCCGAAGCAGTGTTCTTCAGTCGTCTCACGGCGCAGGCCGTGTCGTACAGCCCTATTCCGTGGCCGTTGAGGAAGGTGACGATTTCGTCG
>CALBJK010000109.1 GCA_937892695.1 uncultured Prevotella sp. | reverse complement strand
GGACAGACGCAGGTTTGTCGTTGCTGAAATAGAAAACGTCAACCACTACTGCACCCTCGGCTATGAACTGGCCTTCCGCCACCGCAAATGGCTGGCCTACGGCGAGTACGTATTTACCACCCTCAACCGTTACGGTATGGAAAACGGAAACAGATTCCATCTGAAAAATGCGACCTTCAACGGATGGTACGCCAATGCATCGTACATGATTCTGGGACAAGCCCGCAAGTATTCGGCTGACGAAGCCGAATTCGGTCCGATGACGGTCAACCGTAAAGGAGGCAATCTGGAAGTGGCCGCCCACTTCAGCACTGTCAACATGAACGACTTCCATGATGCAAGGGCTGTGATAAAAGGAGGAAAAGCCAATGCCTACTCGGCTTCGCTCAACTGGTATCCTAAAAGCAATCTGCTCGTAGGGCTCAACTACACGTTCATGGACAACGACAAGTATGCCGACTCGCGTGGAAGAGTCACCGTAGGCGGGACACCACTGAGCAAGGCTCGTCCTGGCGGAGTCGATTTCAGCATCATACAGCTGAGACTGATGGCTGCATTCTGATTGTCGAAGAAAAAAATCAAGAAACTGAAGAACAAAAGAAATATGAAAGCTACATACATTTTGGCAGCAACGACTCTCATAGCTGCTATGCTGACAGGCTGTAAGACCGACAGCGAGGAAGACATTCTGGATAACAACGAAGGCGGGGAAACAACAGCTGGAACGGCTGTCGTTATAAACGAGATATGCGGAAAGCAAGACCCCGACGACGACTGGGTGGAGTTCTACAACACATCAGACAAAGAAACCGACCTCGGCGGATCGACACTTGTCAAGACCGATGAAGACGGCAAGGACGAGACCATTTATACATTTCCGGCAGGGAAAAAAGTAGGAGCACACGACTATCTGGTAGTAGCTACTACTACCGGCGAGCTGCAAGCCGGCATATCCAACTCTAAGGAAGTGGGACTGCGGCTGGTAATGGCTGACGGAAAGACAGCCGACAGATTCGACCGCGACTCTGACATCGGAAAGGATATCTCCCATGAACCCGGCGGAAGCTATGCCCGAATACCAGACGGAACAGGCAAATGGACCGTCACAAGCAGCGCGACACGTGGCAAAGCCAACTCAGAGAAGCAGGAAGGGCAACTCGTGATAAACGAAATATGCGGAAAGCAAGATCCCGACGACGACTGGATGGAACTGTATAACGGCACATCTTCAAGTCTTGATCTCGGAGGATTCAAAATAATAAAGACCGACGAAGAGGGACAGTCTGAAACTATCTACACGTTTCCGGAAGGAAAGAAAATAGCAAGCAACGGCTATCTCGTAATCGCGACACTGACAGGTGAACTGCAAGCGGGCATATCCAACAAGAAGGAAGTAGCTATAGAACTCGTAAGCAAAGACGGAAAGAGCATAGACAAGTTCGACCGCGACGTGAACATCGGCAAAGACATCAGCCACGACCTTGGGGGCAGCTATGCCCGAATACCCGACGGAACTGGCGACTGGAAAGTCGTGACAACTGCCACACGCGGGACAAAGAACAAATGAGGCACAGCCGCTGGTTGTGATATTTATCAGACATGCTCCGGTTGAATCATACACAATTCATGAACATGTCCATCGTCTGCAATATGCAAAACGCCCGATTCGGAATTCCGAATCGGGCGTTTTGCATGATATTAGTCTGAACCAAAACACATAACAATAATCGTCAACGCTCCACTATGCGGAACGAGCCGGGCACAACCTCAAAGGTCTTGCCTTTCTGTCGTAGGCTGACTAAGCCAGTGCGACGGGGTGACACGCGGCTGTCAGTGTCGTGGAAGTGGAACACATACTGCCATTCGCCATGCGCGTCACGGAAGAGGTCGCCGTGTCCGGTGCCGTTATGTCCGATATTGTGACGGCTGATGACTGGCTTTTTCTGTTTCTTCCACGGGCCGAGAGGCGACTTGGCCGTAGCCACGCCGACAGCATAGTCGATGTTACGGAAGTCGTTGCACGAGTAGAACATGTAGTAGGTCTTGCCTATCTTTACCACCGTCGGGCCTTCGCACACCGTCCACTCGACGTTCTGGGTGTCTTCCCATGTTCCGGGTTTGGCCGAGATACACTCGCGGGCCGTCTCTTCCTTCACGCTCGACAGGTCGTCATTGAGTTCGGCCACAAAGATACGGTTGCCGTTGGTGAGCCGCACATGATAAAGGTAAGCTTTGCCGTTGTCGTCGAAGAAGACAAACGGGTCAATCTCACGCACTGCGGCTGGCAGCATCACAGGCTGTTTCTGCATGAACGGTCCGAGCGGGCTGTCGGCTTCGGCTATGGCAAGCTGCTCGTTGGCGGTGTAGGCCATGAGGTATTTGTCGCCACGCTTGAATACCTGCGGAGCCCAGAAACCTTTCGTTCCGTAGGTGTGTCCACGCAGGGCAAAGCCGTCGTCAGCACCGGCCGGACCGCTCCAGTGCTTCAGATTCTTCGACGTATAAGTCCAGAAACCGGTATCGGCAACAGGAGTAGTGCCATAAAGATAATAGGTTCCGTTGTCGAAGAACACCGTCGGGTCGGCCAGATGGATAGCACCAAACTGCGGAGCGGGCGAAATATTAGAGGGCTCTTCGCCCTTCATCACAGGCCAACCGTCAAGCCATTCAACGCGGTCCATATAGACCACACGCCCTGCATCAGGGTCGGAGGCCTTGAATCCGTGATAGAGCATCCAGTCGTGTCCTTCGTCGTCGGTAACGATTTCCGAGTTGTGTCCTGGTCCGACAACATCCTTGCTACGATGCAGCACCACCTCGAAATGGTTCTCGGTCAGCGGCCTTCCCTGCTTGTCGACATACGGGCCGAACAGATTCTTCGACCGTCCTACCGTCACACGATAGGTGCTTTTCTCGCCTTCGCAGCACGTTCCGGCCGAACCGAACAGATAGTAATAGCCGCCACGCTTGTGGATATAAGTGCCTTCCATAAATGTCCCGGCCACCCGCTGCTTCTCTGCTCCGGGTTTGACAGCCAGTCCGTCGGCGGTCAGTTCGATGCCGTAAATACCTCGGAACGAGCCCCAGAAAAGATAGTTATGTCCTCCGTCACTGATGAAGAAGGGGTCGATGCTGTTCTGCACGCCTATCTCCTTGCTTATAAAGAGCGAACCGTGATCGGTGAAAGGTCCTTCGGGACGGTCGGCTGTAGCCACTCCGATGCCGCAGGTCCACTCCCCACCCCACTCCGACTTGGAGTAGTAGAGCACATACTTACGGTCAATCTTGTTGATGTCTGGTGCCCAAAGATTGCCTTTAGGGTTCCATTTAGGACGGCTCTGGTCGTTGAATGCCGTGCCGACAAACTTCCAGTCGGTCAAGTCGGCCGACCGATAGATTGGCGTATTGCGTATGTTCTCCGTAGCGTAAAGATAGAAATAGCCGTCGTCTGCTCGTATTACCGTAGGGTCGGGAAGCGACGTGTCGATTATCGGATTACGGTAAGTAGCGGCAGTCTGGGCAAAAGACGATGCCGAGACAGCCATCGCAATGATTGCGGTGAAAAGATGTTTCATCGTTATTTTAGCATTTTAAAATTTGAATTTCATAGAGACTGACATGAAGGAAAAGAAATCTAAAAACGGCAAAACGAAGACAGGGCAGCCATGACTCTTACCGAGCCGTGTCTGCCCTGTCAGAATTTATATGTTTATTTGGTCAGGAAGTCGCTTGTGCGGTTGGGCGAATAAAGCTCCCAAAGCGAAGCCACCGTCCATCCCGGAGCGAAGATGTCATTGTAGAATCCTTTGCCGTTGCGTCCATAGTCCCATGTGGTGTGCTGGACCACTTCGGGGTAGAATCCTTCCACG
>CALBJK010000108.1 GCA_937892695.1 uncultured Prevotella sp. | reverse complement strand
CCAAATCCGAGCTCATCCATCTTGGCTATCATGGCCTTGGCGCGCTTGGCAGCCTCTGGACGGCCCTGGGGCAGCAGCGCGAGCTGGCTTACCTTAGAGCTGACGAAGAGCATAGCCGAGCCGTTCTTGCAGGCAGCCACGCAGCAGCCGCAACCGATGCAGGTAGCGCAGTCCATAGCCTCGTCGGCCACTTCCTTAGGAATGAGCACTGCGTTGGCATCCTGTGGCTGTCCGGTACGGACGGTGATGTAGCCGCCGGCCTGGATGATTTTGTCAAACGCGCCACGGTCTACCATGCAGTCCTTGATGATGGGGAATGCAGCCGAACGCCACGGTTCTACTGTGATGGTGTCGCCATCCTTGAACTTACGCATATAAAGCTGGCAGGTAGTAGCTCCGGTGTTGGGTCCGTGCGGATGGCCGTTAATGTAGAGCGAGCACATGCCGCAGATGCCTTCACGACAGTCGTGGTCGAACACGAAAGGTTCTTTCCCGGCTTCAATGAGCTGTTCGTTCAGAATATCAAGCATCTCGAGAAACGATGTGTCGGTCGGGATGTCCTTCATTTCAAATGTATCGAAATGTCCCTTTGCTTTAGGGCCGTTCTGGCGCCATACTTTAAGGGTGAAACTTATATTTGCCATTGTCTTTAATTCTTGTAGTTACGTGTCTGAACCTTGATAATCTCGTATGAAAGCGGTTCCTTGATGAGTTCGGGATCCTCGCCTTCGCCTTTGTAGTCCCAACAGCCGACGTAGAAGTAGTGCTCGTCGTCGCGCTTTGCTTCGCCGTCAGGAGTCTGGTATTCCTCGCGGAAGTGTCCGCCGCAGCTTTCATTGCGCGAAAGTGCGTCGTGGGCTATAAGCTCGCCCATGGTGAGGAAGTCGCGGAGGTGTATTGCCTTGTCCAGTTCGACATTGAGGCCCTCCTTCGTCCCTGGGATGAAGAGGTTTGTGTTGAACTCCTTGCGCATCTCGCGGATTTTCTTGATGCCTTCCTTCAGGCCTTCGGCTGTACGTCCCATGCCGACGTATTCCCACATGATGTGGCCGAGTTCCTTGTGGATTGAATCGACAGAGCGTTTGCCCTTGATGTTCATCAGACGGTCGATTTCAGCCTGAACACCCTTTTCTGCCTCTTCAAATTCGGGCAGGTCGGTTGACAGGTGCGGCCAGATGGACTGGTCGGCGAGATAGTTCTGTATGGTGTAAGGCAGCACGAAGTAGCCGTCGGCGAGTCCCTGCATGAGTGCTGAAGCGCCGAGTCGGTTTGCGCCGTGGTCTGAGAAGTTGCACTCTCCGATTGCGAACAGGCCGGTGATGCTTGTCATCAGCTCGTAGTCTACCCAGATTCCGCCCATCGTATAGTGGATGGCAGGATAAATCATCATCGGGTTGTAGTACTTCACGCCGTTGATCTCGTTAGCAAGCTGGCCTGGGTTGACATCGGTTATCTCCTCGTACATGTCGAAGAGGTTGCCGTAACGCTGGCGGATAACGTCTATTCCGAGACGGTTGATGCTCTCAGAGAAGTCGAGGAACACGGCCAGTCCGGTGTTGTTCACGCCGTAGCCTTTGTCGCAACGCTCCTTGGCCGCGCGGCTGGCAACGTCGCGCGGCACGAGGTTTCCGAATGCCGGATAGCGGCGTTCGAGGTAGTAGTCTCTGTCTTCTTCAGGAATGTCGCTTCCCTTCTTCTTGCCTTCTTGCAGGGCTTTTGCGTCTTCGAGCTTCTTCGGAACCCAGATGCGGCCGTCGTTACGCAGCGACTCCGACATAAGGGTGAGCTTCGACTGCTTGTCGCCGTGTACAGGGATGCAGGTCGGATGAATCTGTACGTAGCATGGGTTTGCGAAATATGCACCCTTGCGGTAGCACTGAACGGCTGCGGTACAGTTGCAACCCATTGCGTTGGTCGACAGGAAATATGTGTTGCCGTATCCGCCGGTAGCGATGACAACGGCGTTGGCAGAATAGCGTTCGAGCTTTCCGGTGATGAGGTCTTTGGCGATGATGCCGCGGGCGCGACCGTCAACGATTACCAGATCCTCCATTTCGTGACGCACGAAAAGTTTAACGCGGCCTGCGCTAACCTGTGCGCTCAGCGCAGAATAGGCGCCAAGGAGCAACTGCTGGCCTGTCTGTCCCTTTGCGTAGAACGTACGCGAAACCTGCGCTCCGCCGAACGAGCGGTTGGCCAACATGCCGCCGTACTCGCGGGCGAACGGAACGCCCTGGGCGACGCACTGGTCGATGATGGCGTTAGACACCTCGGCCAGACGGTAAACGTTGGCTTCGCGGGCGCGGTAGTCGCCGCCTTTCACTGTGTCATAGAACAGACGGTAAACCGAGTCGCCGTCGTTCTGGTAGTTTTTGGCTGCATTGATACCTCCCTGCGCGGCGATAGAGTGTGCGCGGCGCGGCGAGTCCTGAATGCAGAAGTTAAGCACGTTGAAGCCCATTTCACCGAGCGAAGCGGCTGCCGAAGCACCGGCCAGTCCTGTTCCTACGACGATAATGTCGAGCTTGAGCTTATTCTTTGGGTTGACCAGACGCTGATGGGCTTTGAAGTTAGACCATTTCTCGGCTACCGGTCCCTCGGGTATCCTTGAATCAATTTGCTTTGTCATAAAAACAAATGTTATTTTATTCTTTTATGTTAATTAATAAGTAAAGGCTGAATGGCTTGTTTACAGCTTAACAGCACAGGCTCGGTGCGCATTTGAAGGCGAAGGCCAACACTACCACGAGGAAGCCGAGCATCAGCAGGGTCGTGTAAACGATGCCGATGACCTTCCAACGCTCAAACCATGTCTTGCCGTTCCAGCCGAAAGTCTGCATCGCACTCCAGAAGCCATGAGAAAGGTGAAACCACAGAGCACCCAGCCAGATGATGTAAAGCACAACGTAAAGAGGGTTAGAGAACGTCTGCTCGATGTAAGCGAAACCGTCGTAAGGCAGCGGTGTAACATCAAGATGCAGCAGTTCGGCGAACATCATGTTGTACCAGAAGTTGAACAGGTGAAGCATCAAGCCGAGCAGCACGATGATGCCCAACACGAGCATGTTCTGTGAAGCCCACTCCACTTTCTTGTTACGGTCTACAACAGCATAACGCTCGTTACCGCGTGCTGCGCGGTTCTGCATGGTCAGCCAGAAAGCGTACACGATGTGTATCACGGCCAAGGCTGCCAGACCGATGGTTGCTACCACGGCATACCAGTTGGCACCGAGGAACTCGCAAATCGTGTTGTAGCCTTCACCCGAGAAGAGCGCCACAACGTTCATTGACATGTGGAATGTCAGAAATAAGATAAGCGCGACACCTGTCACCGACATCACTACTTTCTTACCAATAGAAGAATTGATTAACCACATAAATGATTGAAATTTAAATATTTAACTGTTAAATGTATTTCTTTGTGTAACAAATTCCAGTTAATAGTTGACAATATGCGCTCCCGCAATACTCTGATGTAGGTATCGGATACGCCGTAGCCACTGCAAAAATACTACATTTTAGCGATTAATCAAACTAATCGCGGCTAAAAATCAATTTTTATGTTTAATTTTGCCGGGGATAAAAATCAGCAATAATAATGAATTTCTCTTACGATGTCATCGTGGTCGGAGGCGGCCACGCCGGATGTGAAGCCGCGACGGCGGCCGCAAACATGGGAGCGAAGACATGTCTTATAACTATGGACATGAACAAAATCGGACAGATGAGCTGCAACCCTGCCATAGGCGGTATAGCCAAAGGACAGATTGTGCGCGAAATCGACGCGCTCGGCGGACAGATGGGACTCGTCACCGATGCCACATCGATACAGTTCCGTATGCTCAACAGGGGTAAAGGGCCTGCCGTGTGGAGTCCGCGAGCACAGTGCGACCGCATGAAATATATAGAGGAATGGCGGCACACACTCGACCGCACACCCCTGCTCGACATCTGGCAGGACGAAGTAGAGGAACTTCTCACCGACGGCGAAGGGCGCGGAAGCAGCGTCACGGGAGTACGGACAGTGTGGGGTGTGGAGTTCAGGGCGAAATGCATCATCATTACAGCCGGTACGTTCCTCAACGGACTCATGCACATAGGACGGCGTAAGCTGCCTGGAGGACGGTGTGCCGAACCAGCTGTGCTGCGCCTGACGGAAAGCATCATCCGGCACGGAATAACATCGTCCCGCATGAAGACCGGTACACCCGTGCGCATCGACCGCCGCAGCGTACACTTCGAAGACTTGGAATGTCAGCCAGATGAGAACGACTACCATAAGTTCAGCTACCTCTCACCTGAGCGCAAGTTGCGTCAGTTGCCATGTTGGACATGCTATACCAATAAGGATGTACACAACACACTGAGGCGCGACATCGCCGACTCGCCGTTGTTCAACGGTCAGATTCAGAGCACAGGGCCGCGCTACTGTCCTTCTATCGAGACAAAACTCGTCACCTTCCCCGACAAGGACCAGCACCCGCTTTTCCTCGAACCGGAAGGCGAAGACACAAACGAAATGTATCTGAACGGTTTCTCGTCAAGTATGCCCATCCACACCCAGCTCGAAGCCCTGCACAAGATTCCAGCTCTGCGCGATGTCAAGGTCTATCGTCCGGGCTACGCTATCGAGTACGACTACTTCGACCCTACGCAGCTGAAGTCTTCGTTGGAATCGAAGATTGTAAACGGGCTGTTCTTCGCCGGACAGGTGAACGGAACCACCGGATACGAAGAAGCTGGCGGACAAGGTACAGTAGCAGGAATCAATGCCGCTCTGCTGTGCGGTGGAAGCGAGCCTTTTGTAATGAAACGTGACGAAAGTTACATCGGCGTACTCATCGACGACCTTACCACAAAGGGTGTAGACGAACCATACCGTATGTTCACATCGCGTGCCGAATACCGCATACTTCTCCGTCAGGACAATGCAGATGCCCGTCTAACCGAACGCGCCTACAATCTCGGTCTGGCCAAACGCGACCGTTTCGACCGATGGAAACGCAAGGAAGCAGCCATCCAGAGAATAGTCAACTTCTGTGCAAAGACATCGGTGAAGCCGTCAGAAATAAACGGTGCATTGGAACATTTCGGCACCACCCCACTCCATACCGGAAGCACGATTGCCGAACTGGTAGCTCGTCCGCAACTGTCTGTTGAGAAACTGGCCGAAGCAGTTCCTGAATTGAAAGAAACGATAGAAGCCATCAACGACCGCCATGACGAGATTACGGAGGAGGCAGAAATAACAATGAAGTACCGTGGGTATATCGAACGCGAAAAAGTTATAGCCGACAAGATGCACCGTCTTGAGGATATAAAAATAAAGGGTCATTTCCATTACTCCGAGCTACACGAAATTTCGACAGAAGGCCGTCAAAAGCTTCAACGCATCGACCCAGAGACCCTTGCCCAGGCAAGCCGGATTCCGGGCGTGTCTCCGAGTGATATAAACGTTCTTTTGGTGCTAATGCACAGATAGTTCCACGTGAAACAAAAGAAGTAAAACATTAAACATAACTCATTGATAATGAACAACAAACTACTGTTGGACAATTTGCGTTGCATACCAGATTGGCCGAAGAAAGGAGTCAACTTCAGAGACGTAACAACACTATTCAAAAACCCATCTTGTCTGAAGGAAATAAACAAAGAAATGTACGAGATGTACAAAGACAAGGGCATAACTAAAATTGTCGGTATCGAGTCGCGTGGCTTTGTCATGTCTTCGGCTCTGGCGATAGAATTAGGGGCAGGCGTAGTGCTATGCCGCAAGCCAGGTAAGCTGCCGTGTGACACAATTCAGCAAAGCTACGCCAAGGAGTACGGCAAGGACACGATAGAGATTCATAAGGATGCCATAACATCCGACGACATTGTCCTTCTACACGACGATTTGCTCGCTACAGGCGGTACTATGCGTGCAGCATGTGACCTTGTTAAGAAGTTTAATCCTAAGAAAATATACTGCAACTTCATCATCGAACTGATTCACGAAGGAATGCATGGGCGCGACCTATTCGACAAAGACATAGAAATAACGACGCTACTGCAGCTTTAAAAAGACAAAAAAGCACGTTCCTGTAAAGGGCGTGCTTTTTCTGTTTGCCGGATATGATGTGATGAAACTCTTAAAGAATGGTGTATTTCGCGCATCAATACTCTGGGGAGACCAGACAAGTGTTGTCTCTACTGATTGTGTAGCAATGCCGTTTAAACAAGATTACAACCCGGCCAGAGAAGGATTGGAATACAGCAGAAAAGAGATGGCCATATAACCAAAAGAAAAGAGCTTAAGGACAAAGCAAAGTTCCAGTTTCACGTGAAACAAGAAGAAGTAAATAACTTGTAAACAAATAAGTTACGCAGAATGAAGAAAGAAGAGAACGAACGCCGCTTGGCGCGTCTGAAGAATATAGTACTCAACATGCCAGACAAACCAGGCAGCTATCAGTTCTACAACGCCGACCACGTTATAATATATGTAGGCAAGGCAAAGAGTCTGAAAAAGAGAGTGTCGTCCTACTTTCATAAGGAAGTGGACCGATACAAGACCAAAGTGCTCGTATCAAAGATTGAAGACATATCCTACACCGTAGTCAACACCGAGGAAGACGCGTTGCTGCTCGAAAACAACCTCATAAAGAAGTACAATCCGCGCTACAACGTCCTTCTCAAAGACGGCAAGACCTACCCTTCTATCTGCATTACAAACGAATTCTTTCCACGTATCTTCAAGACAAGACATATAAACAAGAAGTTCGGACAGTTCTTCGGCCCATACTCGCATATAAGTTCGATGTACGCAATTCTCGAACTCATAAACAAACTGTACAAGCCCCGCACGTGTCGTCAGCCAATTACCACCGAAGGTATAAAGACAGGCAAGTACAGGCCATGCCTTGAATACCACATACACAATTGTCTCGGCCCATGTATCGGCAAGCAAACACGCGACGAATACATGAAAAACATACTCCAGGCTCGAGAAATCCTGCGGGGAAACACCCGCGAACTGAGCCGCACTATATATGAAGAAATGCAGCAGAAAGCAGCCGAACTGAAGTTTGAAGAAGCCGAAGAACTGAAGAAAAAATACGTAATGATAGACAATTTCTGCTCGAAGAGCGAAGTCGTAAGCCACACGATAACCGAGGTCGACGTGTTCACAATCCTCGACGACGACAGCCGCAAAAATGCCTTCATCAACTACATACACGTGCGTAACGGTGCCATAAACCAGAGTTTCACCTTCGAATACAAGCGAAAACTCGACGAAAGCGATGAAGATTTGCTCATAACGGCTATTCCGGAGATACGCGAACGCTTTGGCAGTACTTCGCGTGAAGTGATAGTTCCGTTCGAAATGGAGTGGCATCTGAAAGACGCTCAGTTCTTCGTCCCTCAGCGCGGCGACAAGCATCATCTGCTGGAATTGTCTGAAATGAACTGTCGTCAGTACAAGTTCGACCGACTGAAACAGGCAGAAAAACTCAATCCAGAGCAACGCCAGACCCGTCTGATGAAAGAACTTCAGGAGAAGCTGGGACTTCCCAAGCTTCCGTTCCAAATAGAGTGTTTCGACAACTCCAACATTTCGGGAACCGATGCAGTCGCCGCCTGCGTGGTATTCAAGGCAATGAAACCGTCTAAAAAAGACTACCGCAAATACAACATCCGCACAGTTGTTGGTCCCGACGACTATGCTTCTATGCAAGAGGTAGTGCGTCGACGCTACAGCCGCATGATTGAAGAAGGCGCCACCCTTCCCGACCTCATCGTCACCGACGGCGGACAGGGACAGATGAGCGTTGTGCGTGAAGTGATAGAAGGCGAGCTTGGTCTGCACATTCCTATTGCCGGACTGGCCAAAGACGACCGACACCGCACCAACGAACTGCTCTATGGAAATCCACCGCAGGTGGTAGCGGTGAAGCCAGAAAGCGAACTATTCAAAGTGCTCACCCATCTTCAGGACGAGGTGCACCGCTTCGCCATCACATTCCACCGCGAAAAACGATCCAAGCACGCCCTCCATAGCGAGCTTGACGACATCAAAGGCATCGGTCCGGCCACGCGCGACCTGCTGCTCAAAAAACTCAAGAGCGTACGCAAAATTGGTGAAGCCGATCTCGCCACGCTCACCAACATCATTGGTCCGGCCAAGGCTGCAATAGTCTTCAAACATTTCAGCGAGAAAACCGGAGAGCAATGACTGTTTGTGCACAAATATGACATTTATTTTAGCTCCAGTGCATCTAAAGTAGGATGCATGCGTTTTTATAACCAATTGATACTCAATGTTTTGTAAAAGTATGCTTTCTGTCGTTCCAAAATGCCGCATATTAGAGCCTGAAATGCGGCATATTAGAGTCTGAAATGCGGCATATCAGAACGCGATATGCCGCGTTTCGCAATATGCGACTCGCGGCACACATGTGTACAAGCAGAACATTTCTAAATGAAACATTGAGAGTTCAGATAGTGTTATTTGATACATTATTTATGTCCTGACTGGGACATAAATCTTGCTCCATTCGATTTTTTCTATTAACTTTGTAAATGATAATGCACACATTGGCATTAATGAGGAAGGGTCAAAACTGTGGGCATTCGCGTGGATATCAGCTCGGGAGACGCACCAAAACAGCGTCTCTACAGGCGGATGGCATATACTCTTAGGTAAGGTGGGCATTACAGATTGATCGGTTTCTCGAACAAACAGAAGGCGACAAATATAAAAAAGACATCGCCATAAACAATAATCAAAAGGATAAAAAGAATCAACAAGCAATGAGACTACTCATACAGCGCGTAAGCCGAGCATCGGTAAGCATCAGCGGCGAAAAGAAATCGGCAATAGGTCGCGGTCTGCTCATCTTCATAGGCATAGAAGAAGCCGACACCGAGGACGACGTAGCTTGGCTTGTACGCAAGACTACCGCCCTGCGCATCTTCGACGACGAGCTGGGTGTTATGAACCGACCAGTGACAGATATTGGCGGCAATGCACTGGTTATCAGCCAGTTCACGCTCTTCGCCTCGTATAAGAAAGGTAATCGTCCGTCGTGGTTCCGCGCTGCGCGACACGAACATGCCGTACCACTCTACGAACAGTTCTGCTCTGCCCTATCATCGGCCATTGGCCAGACGGTGGGCACGGGCGTATTCGGAGCCGACATGCAAGTGGAACTTGTCAATGACGGCCCTGTCACCATCTGGATGGACAGCAAGAACAAAGAGTAGATATGAGCACTAAACTGTCCGCCAGACCTGGCTACATAGACTCTAAAAACAGCTGAATGCGCGCGTTACATACAACGTAAACACTGACAACATGGACAAAGAAATAACTATCAGGCAAGCCCAAGAGCTTGTCGACAAATGGATAAAAAAATACGGTGTACGCTACTTCTCCGAGCTGACAAACATGACCGTTCTGACCGAAGAAATAGGCGAAATGGCCCGTATTATGGCGCGTCGCTACGGCGACCAGAGCTTCAAGCCGGGCGAAAAGGACAATCTCGGCGATGAGATGGCCGATGTTCTGTGGGTACTGCTCTGTATTGCCAACCAGACGGGCATAGACCTGACAGCCGAACTGCAACGCAACATCGAGAAAAAGACTCTGCGCGACTCTACACGACACATCAACAACCCCAAGCTCAAGAAGCAGGAAGAAGACAGCTAACACGCTGACAAAGAGCGGTTCAAGACACAGAAACTGTGTCAGACAAAGCCCGGTAAAGAAGCGAAACAGTAAAAAAACAAACAAAACAACAAATATATGACAACAGAACATCACGACCATGCTTGCGGTTGTCACCACGACCAAAAGCCAGAACCACAGAAGAGCAAGTACGAAGAAGCACTCTCCAAGTATAATCTCGACATCGACGACCAAGCCGTAAAGGATGCCGTAAGGACGATAATAGCAGAAAAAGTGCACGAAAACGACACGCCCGAAGTGAAGCGTTTCCTCTTCGGCAGCATCGAACTCACCACTCTCAAGACCACCGATTCCGACGCTTCTGTGATGGCTTTCACCGAGCGCGTCAACCGGTTTGACTCCACATACCCCGACCTGCCCCACGTAGCCACAGTATGCGTTTACCCTTGTTTCGCCGAGATTGTCAAGGACACGCTCGAAGTAGACGGTGTAGAAATAGCCTGTGTGTCAGGTTCTTTCCCCTCGTCTCAGGCTCTGATTGAGGTTAAGGTTGCCGAAACCGCCCTGGCTCTGAAGGACGGCGCAACAGAGATTGACATAGTAATGCCCGTAGGCAAGTTTCTCAGTGGCGACTATGAGGGCGTGAGCGACGACATCAGTGAGTTGAAACAAGTGTGCGGCGAACATGCCATGAAAGTGATTCTAGAAACTGGCGATCTCGTCACCGCGCGTAACATCAAGACCGCTTCAATCATTGCGATGTACTCCGGAGCCGACTACATCAAGACTTCGACAGGCAAAGAAAAAGTTTCGGCCACGCCCGAAGCCGTCTACGTAATGTGTCAGGCCATAAAAGAGTACTACGACCAGACAGGAATACAGATAGGACTGAAACCTGCCGGAGGCATAAATACAGTGATGGATGCGGTCATCTACTACACCATTGTAAAGGAAGTTCTGGGCGAGAAGTGGCTGAGTAACAAGTGGTTCCGCCTCGGAACGAGCCGTCTGGCCAACATGCTCCTAAGCGAAATTACAGGTCAGGAAACAAAGTTTTTCTGATAAGCAGAAGTTGTAAAAACCGATACTTTTAGCCGGTTTTCAGAACTGGCAAAAGCAATCCGTTGTTCACAATCAGTAGGGACACACTGTTCGTGTTTCCCTACAGATTGTTGCGTGTGTTACAAAATATATAGCTGAAAGCTAAAAATGTCATTCCTGACGGTCATTTACTCATAAATTCCACCATTTCTGACCATATAAATACAAAAGGCCCGGCATATAACCGCTAATCCTACAAGACTAATTATCTTTGAATCATTAACAACAAAACAACACTATATGAAAAATTCTACTCTTATTCTACTAACCGCAATGGCACTTAATGCAGCCGCAACAGCTGCCAGCAACGCAAGCCAGATGAGCGTCACAGCACAAAAGAATCATCCCCAACTCACGGGCAAACAGCCGACCGTAGCCCGTAAGATGGCAAGCTTTGTGCGGACAAAACTTCTGAAAACGGTGTCGGCAAATGCGAAAAAAATGCAGCAGACCAGCCAGTGGAAACCCTTGACTGCAAAAAAATACAGCTATCTTAACAGCTCATGGAGCCTTGACGGCACCTACACGTTTACCTACGACAACAAAGGTCGCATCGTGAAACAGATAGAGACAGAAGGCGACGGCAAGATTCTCACGACT
>CALBJK010000107.1 GCA_937892695.1 uncultured Prevotella sp. | reverse complement strand
TTTGCGTCTGTCTGATTACGGCAAACGTTCTCGAAACAAAGCAAATATCCATCGGACCGGTCAACATCACCGGCGGTCTGCTGGTGTTCCCGGTTTCTTATATCATCAACGATTGCGTGTGTGAGGTGTGGGGCTACCGTAAGGCGCGTCTTCTGATATGGATAGGCTTCGCCATGAACTTCATGTTTGTATTGTTCGGCGCCTTGGCCGATGCCATACCAGGTGCGCCCTACTGGCACAACGACGCAGGCTTCCACGCCGTGTTCGGCCTGGCTCCGCGTATTGCCGTTGCCTCGTTTGTGGCTTTTCTTGTGGGTTCGTTCATCAATGCATACATTATGAGCCGCATGAAAATAATGTCAGAAGGGCGTCATTTCTCTTTTCGGGCGGTAGTGAGCACTTTGTTCGGCGAAGCTGCCGACTCGGTTGTCTTTTTCCCGCTTGCCCTTTCTGGAGTCGTTCCTCTTGTCGAAATGCCTTCTCTCATCATATCGCAGGTGGTGCTGAAGACGCTATATGAGATTGTCGTCCTGCCGATAACCATACGCGTTGTGACCAAGACAAAGCAGACCGAACAATCTGATGTCTACGACAACGGCATCAGTTACAGCGTATGGAAGGTGATGAATCTGGACTGAAAGATGCTGTACCATGATGTCATAGATCAGATAACGAATCATTAAAGCAACGAAATACATGAACGAAGAAAGAAAAGATGAAGGGCTTAAAGCTCTCGGAGCGAAAACAAGATATGCCGACGACTATGCACCTGAGGTGCTGGAAACGTTTGTCAACAAGCATCCGGACAACGACTATTGGGTGCGATTCAACTGTCCTGAGTTTACATCGTTGTGTCCGATTACAGGACAGCCCGACTTCGCTGAAATACGTATATCCTACATTCCCGATGTGCGCATGGTGGAAAGCAAGAGCCTGAAGCTGTATCTTTTCAGCTTCCGCAACCACGGCGACTTCCACGAAGACTGCGTGAACATAATAATGAAGGATCTCATCAAGTTGATGTCGCCAAAGTACATAGAGGTGACCGGACTGTTCACTCCTCGCGGCGGAATAAGCATTTATCCTTACGCAAACTACGGCCGGCCAGGAACCAAATATGAAAAACTGGCCGAACAACGTTTCGCCACACATCAGTAAAGAAAACGTATGAAACATAAATCTTGGTTCTTCTCGATTTTTCAGGTTTTGCTGGCTGTCCTTATTTGGGCGGCATTGCCTGTCGAATCGTCAGCACAGCAGCCGCGTAAGCGCGTGGCCGTCGTGCTTTCGGGCGGAGGAGCCAAGGGCATGGCTCATATAGGTGCACTCAAAGTGATTGAGAAAGCCGGCATACCTGTCGACATTATCGCCGGAACATCGATGGGAGCAATTGTCGGGGGACTATATGCCATAGGCTACGACGCAGCGACAATCGACTCTATGGTTCATGTGCTCGACTGGAATTTCCTGCTTACCGACAAGCCCGAGATGCGTAGCGCATTCATCGACAACCGTAAGAAACAGAACACATACATCATCACAAGACAGCTTATGATGAACGGACGCGAGGTGAAGAACCGGAAGGGGGGCTTCGTAGAAGGACGCAATCTGAACCGTCTCTTTGAACTTCTAACCCGGCAGTACTCCGATTCGGTAAGTTTCGACAGTCTTCCGATACCATACGCGTGTGTGGCGACCAATCTGGTCGACAATACCGAATATGTCTTCCATAGCGGATGTCTGGCCGAAGCCATGCGTGCCAGCATGTCCATCCCCGGGGTATTTGCGCCTGTACGGAAGGACAGTCTTGTTCTTGTCGACGGCGGATTGCGCAACAATTTTCCCGTAGATGTGGCCAGACAGATGGGAGCCGACATCGTTATTGGTATTACAGTGCAGGACGCTCCACGGACTGCTGCCGAGTTGAACAGCGGGTCGGCGGTGCTGATGCAGCTGATCGACATTAATACCAAGAACAAGTATGATGCCAACGTAGCCGCCACCGATGTGTGCATAAAAGTGGACGGTAGGGGCTATTCTGCGGCGAGCTTCACCTCACAGGCCATCGACACGCTGATACGGAGAGGACAGAAAGCGGCCAGCGATGACATTGCACAGCTCATAGCCCTGAAGAGGAAGATAGGAATAGCCGACGGATACGTACCGACTCGCCCGGCCAGACCCGTGCCGCCGTCGCTCTCCGATACGGCCATTGTAGTCCGTCCGGACATCAGCTTGCTTCGTGCCAATCTCGGTGTGCGCTTTGACACCGAGGACATAGTGGCATTGCAGATAAACGGCACCTACATGCCCAAGCGTTCGCCACTTGTGGCCGAGGCCACTCTCAGATTGGGAAAACGCATAATGGCACGTGCTGATGTGGCTTTTCGTCCGCTCGACTATGGAGGCATGAGGTTGTCATATATCTTCAATCACGACGATGTCAACTTCTACCGGCAAGGCAGCCGAGATATCAACATGACGTACAACCGTCACACGGTCGAGTTTGCCCCATTCAATTTCCGGATAAAGAATTTCGATTGCTCGCTGTCGGCCCGTTGGAGCAACTGCTCGTTCATAGACATTCTGGCCAGCCGGCCCGTTGTCGCTGACGATACTGACAAAGAGAGCCACATAGCCTACTCGGCCGACATCAGTTACGATTCGGAGGACAAATGGTATTTTCCTACACGTGGTGCGCGGTTCAGTGCACGTTATAGTTATCTGACCGACAACTTCGTCGGCTACGACGGACATGCTGGCATAAACGAAATAGCCGCATCGTGGCGAATGTCTTTCGCCTTGAACAGCCATCTCACCTTACAGCCTTTGGCCTACGGACGGCTGCTGTTCGGCGAAGACGTGCCGCTGATGGAGCGCAATGTAGTAGGCGGAAGCGTCTTCGGCCATTATCTCCGGCAGCAAATGCCGTTGGCTGGTGTAGGCTATGCCGAATTCACCGACAATCAGTTTGTCGCCCTGCAATTGCAGCTTTCGCAACGTATAGCCACAAACAACTATATACGGCTGAATATTTCGACATTCGCGAAAGGGGACAAACTGAAATCGCTTGTACAAAACAATTTAGGTGCCGGATGTAGTGCCGCCTACTATTACGACAGTATCTTCGGTCCGTTGGGAGCATCGCTCGGTTGGTCGACACTAACCCACAACGTGTGTTTTTATATCAATCTCGGCTTTTATTTCTGAACAGCAGAAAGCCGCTGCTTCATGATAATCCTTTATTCACAAACAAAGCGGAACATAAGCTGTCCGTATTCAGGCTGTCTAAAATTCGAAGCCCAGCCTCATGTCCAAGCCCTCAAAATAGGATTCGTAGCCGCAAGACAGGCTCAGAGCTGTCTTGCGGCCAAGGGCGTATCTGACACCAAAAGCCGCATGGGTCATCCAGTCGCCACCAATGCCGCCGTCATATAGCAAATAGACAGGTCCGTATCTGAGGTCGGCGTAGGGTGTGAAGCGTCCCAGCCGTTTTATTGGAGCATAAAGACGCAGATTGAGAAGCATGGGAACAAGTACAGCCGAGGGTTCTTCATCGGCTCGGTTGTAGCCTGTCGAAAAGCCGAGAAAGGCGTAGGGGCAGAAAAGATAGCCGTGGGTAGTCATGAAGCTTTGTCCGGTATAGTCTCTGCCATTGCTGATTATGTTCAGATGATAGGCCGCCTCGACAGTTCCGCGATATCCACGGCGCATGACGCTGTCGGGGTTGAAACTCTCGGCCGAGGACTTTACAGAAAGGCCGGAAAGCAATAGGGCCGCAGCCAAAAGAGTTTTAAAACTCATAGTTATTTTAGTAAGAATGTATCTCTTGGTTTATTTAATTATAATTTCTTCGGACGGTGTTTCCACAGCAGCACGTCGAGATTGAGACGGAAATAAGCACCTATTGAGAAGTTGGACAGAGGCTGCTGCGACGACACCAAACCGTCTTTAGATGTATAGCGGCCAGGAACCGAATAGTAGAAATCGGCCTTGGCACCGACAGCGTAGTATCTCTTGAACTTATAGGACGACTCGAACGAGACAAAGCCAGTCCTCATAAAGTCGTACGTTCCACCCTTATCCGACCTCGCGACAGCACCGAAAAAAGGCAGCCCGAGCAGGGATATGAACTTCTTTCCATAGAACCAGCCGCCTGTAAGACGGAAGTAACGCCAAACGTCAACCGATCCTTTAGCCAGAAATGCCGTGCCGCTGCTGAATGGCCACAGTGTGCCAGACTGCTCGTAATAGCCGATAATGTCGCCCTCGACGTTGATCCTTCGCAGCAGCGGATTGCCCGTGTTCCAGACGACACCTACACCCGCCGACCCGTTCATGAACGTCTGTACGGAGTTGTGCTCCAGTGTGTCGAGTTCCCCTCCACGGTGCTGTATGAGTCCTTGTAAGGGCAAATAGACGTGAAACCGTGACTCTGGGTTGTTAAACCGGACGAGAGACGACAGCCCCACAACGAACGCTTCCTGATGGGTGTCTTTCTTGAATATGAAGCTCTGCCAGTCGATCCATGTGTCGAGACGGAATCTGGGGCGGTCCATTATCACCTGAAACCCCATTTCGGGGTCGGCCGTAAGGTTTAGTTCTGGGTTGTATAGCACTTCGTTCAACCTGTGGTTGCTTCCTCCGTACAGGTCGCCCCAAATCAGATTGACACTGCCCAACTGTATCTGGGCACGGAAAAAGGGCAGCAGGTGTGTCCCCTTCTGGTACTGTGACCCTTTCCATCGGGCTATGTCCTGATATGCGTAGTTCGGATATTTGTAGGCTCCGTCGTAGACAAAGGCATGCACTCCGGCTTCTATTTTAAGGTTCTTCAGCGGTTGGAACGCCACTTTAGGCTGAAGCCAGAATCCGGGCAGAGTGTAGCCGGTGACTATGTCGCCCTTAAACTCGTTATCTTTCAGAAAGCTTATGTTGTCTACCTTCAGCGTCAGTTCGCCTGTTCGGGCTGAGTCTATCTCGTAGTTGTCGGTGCAGATTTGCTCGGCCACTTGGGCCTTGGCCGTATTGGCTGCGATGCAGCATCCGAGAGCAGCCACGGCAACCATTCTTTTTATATATCCGTCAGTCATTGCTTTTGTCCTTTCATACGTGTGATGGTTCACTCCGCAATCCCCATTTTGCGGGCTTTCTCCATTAGCAGTTTCATCAGTGGCCCGCGCTCGTTGGGCACCCGGTTGTCCAGCACGGCATCCTTGAGTGTCTGTTTGAGTGTGCCCACTTCGCGGCTTGGAGGCAGATGGAACATCTCCATTATCTCGTTGCCGTCTATGCATGGCTGGAGCAACCGTTTGTAGTCGCGCTCTTTCAGGTCGGCCAGCTTCTCGCGTACTACGCGGAAGTTCTCCAGAAAACGTTTTTTCCGTACTTCGTTCTTGCTTGTGATGTCGGCTTCACATAGCGTCATCAGGTCGTCGATGTCGTCGCCGGCATCGTTGAGCAGCCTTCTGACCGCGCTGTCTGTCACCTCGTTGTCGGCAATGGCGATGGGGCGCATGTGCAGGTCGACCAGCTTCTGCACGTATTTCATCTTTGCGTCCATCGGCTGTTTGAGTCTGCGGAAAATCTCGGGCACCATTTTTGCCCCGATGTAGTTGTGGTTGTGAAATGTCCAACCTATCGCCGGCTCCCACCGTTTGCTGCGTGTCTTGCCCACGTCGTGTAGCATGGCCGCCCAGCGCAGCCACAGGTTGTCGGTCTTGCGGCAGATGTTGTCTACCACTTCGAGCGTGTGGTAGAAGTTGTTCTTGTGTGCCCGTCCGTTGCGTGTATCTACGATGTCGAGAGCCGCCAGTTCGGGCAGAATCAGTTGCAGCAGTCCGCAGCGGTGCAGCTCTACGAAGCCCCGGCTGGGCTGTGGTGTCATCATTATCTTGTTCAGCTCGTCGGCTATGCGCTCTCCGCTTACTATCTTTATGCGCTCGGCGTTGCGTTCCAGAGCCTCAAACGTTTCGTCGTCGATGAAAAACCGCAGTTGTGCCGAGAACCTTACGCAGCGCATCATCCTGAGCGGGTCGTCCGAGAAAGTGATGTCAGGGTCGAGCGGAGTGCGGATGATGCCGTCCTCCAGATCGGCAATGCCGTCAAACGGGTCGACCAGTTCGCCGAAACGGCTGCTGTTCAGACACACGGCCATGGCGTTGATTGTGAAGTCGCGGCGGTTCTGGTCGTCTTCGAGAGTGCCATCCTCGACGGCCGGCTTTCGCGAATCGTGGGTGTAGCTCTCTTTGCGTGCGCCCACAAACTCTACCTCCATGCCTTTGTATTTCACTTGGGCTGTTCCGAAATTACGGAACACAGATATGTGGGCTTTGCTTCCGAGTATCTTGCGCAGCTCGTCGGCCACGCGTATGCCGCTGCCCACCACCACCACGTCGATGTCGTTGGACGGTCGTTCCAGAAAAATGTCGCGCACGTATCCGCCCACTACGTAGCATTCTACGCCGAGCGTGTCGGCTGCGTCGCCTATCTTGTGAAAAATGTCCTTGTCAAGTATCTGAGCCAGTTCGGCATCGGTGTAAATCTTCATTTCCTTTATGTTGTCATTTGTCCAAATTACAAAAATAGCCAAATAGTCGTTCTTAGCCAAATATTCGTCAAATTATTTTTATGTCTCAATAACGTGAGACGCTCCTAATGGTTGTCTCTATTATTGCAGATGACAGTTCTGTATGATACCAGACAATGGGATGAATTGGTTAGATTTATTGACATTTTTATCTTCAAATAAGACTAATGTGTCAAATCATAACTTATAATAACCACTTTTATGTATTGAATATTGTTACAGATTGTAATCTTGTACGTCTTAATTGTTTGGTTTCCTCTTGTTCTGCCTTTGAAACATCCGTCCTATTATAGTGTTGCCTCTTCTTCTACTTTCAATTTTCGACCGATATGTGCTGTTTAGTGCTTCTTTGGCCGGGGTTTTCCAATATGCCCCTTTCTGCGTTCTGATATGCCGCTTTTCATCGTCTGATATGCCGCATATCAGAGCATGAAATGCCCCTTCTTGGAAGATAGAAAAAGGCATGCATGTATCTTTCTGAAAGCCAATGCTTTGCGTGAATGCGGCAAATGGTGTAGCTCCCGCTTACGATTTGTAAGCAAAGTACGCTGAACGAACCTGAATGTATTTATGGCAAAGTAATGGCATGCATCTTCATAAATGCTGCATTTTTATGTCCTCAGCCGTCTGTACGTATTATTCGGCAAAATCGTCAGGTATTCAAAAATACTAAAAATATATGGGCAAAGCCGACTGTTCGGGAAAAAATGCCTAATTTTGCATGTTTGAAAGGAAATAGGAAAAAAGAACATAACAGAAAGATATGAAAAAGAAAATCCAATTCAGTCTTGTCTATCGTGACATGTGGCAGTCTTCGGGCAAATTCCAGCCCCGTAAAGACCAGCTTGCACGTATCGCACCTGTGATAATCGACATGGGATGTTTCGCCCGTGTGGAAACTAACGGCGGTGCCTTCGAACAGGTCAACCTCCTTGCCGGAGAGAACCCGAACGAGGCCGTGCGCGCCTTCTGCAAGCCTTTCAATGAGGCAGGCATCAAGACCCACATGCTCGACCGTGGTCTCAACGCACTGCGCATGTACCCCGTGCCCGACGACGTTCGCGCTATGATGTACCGCGTGAAGAAGAAGCAAGGCACTGACATAACCCGTATATTCTGCGGACTGAACGACACCCGCAACATCATTCCCAGCATCGGATGGGCTAAGGAAGGCGGCATGATTCCGCAGGTAGCCCTTTGTATCACCAACTCGCCTGTACACACGGTAGAGTATTATGCCGAAGTGGCAGACAAGGTGATTGCTGCCGGAGCGCAGGAAATATGCCTCAAGGATATGGCCGGAATAGGACAGCCGGCATTCCTTGGCAAGCTCACACGCACCATCAAGGAAAAGCATCCCGACATTATCATCGAATATCACGGCCATTCGGGTCCGGGACTGTCTATGGCTTCTATACTGGAAGTCTGCAACAACGGTGCCGACATCATCGACACGGCTATGGAACCGCTGTCATGGGGCAAGGTTCACCCGGACATCATCTCAGTACAGAGCATGTTGAAGAACGAAGGCTTCGAAGTGGCCGACATCAACATGAACGCCTACATGAAGGCCCGTTCGCTCACGCAGGAATTTATCGACGAATGGCTGGGCTACTGGATTAATCCGCAGAACAAGGTCATGTCGTCGCTGCTGCTCGGATGCGGACTGCCTGGCGGTATGATGGGGTCGATGATGGCCGACCTCGGCGGCATACGCGCTACCATCAACAACCTGCGCAAGAAGAAGGGTGAGGAAGAGCTTAGCATGGACGACATGCTCGTGAAGCTGTTCGACGAAGTGGCATACGTATGGCCGCGCGTAGGTTATCCGCCATTGGTAACGCCGTTCTCGCAGTACGTGAAGAACATCGCCCTGATGAACCTCCTCACTATGGAGCAGGGCAAGGGTCGTTTCGTGATGATGGACGACTCTATGTGGGGTATGATTCTCGGCAAGAGCGGAAAGATACCCGGAACAATCGACCCGGAGCTTGTAGAGCTTGCAAAGAAGCAAGGCCGCGAGTTTACCGATGCCGACCCTCATACGCTGCTGAAGAACAACCTCGACGAGTTCAAGAAAGAAATGGACGAGAACGGTTGGAACTACGGACAGGACGACGAAGAACTGTTCGAGCTGGCCATGCACCCCGAGCAGTACCGCAACTATAAGAGCGGACAGGCCAAGAAAAACTTCCTGGCCGACCTTCAGAAGATGAAGGACGCAAAGCTGGGCGCAAACGTTTCGCCCGAAAAGCTTGCCGAGTTCAAACACGCAAAGGCCGATGCCGTCGTAGCTCCTGTCAAGGGACAACTGTTCTGGGAGTTCCAGGGTGAAGGCGAATGCGCCCCGGCCGTAGAGCCGTTCATTGGCAAGGAATATAAGGAAGGCGATGTGTTCTGCTACATACAGGCACCGTGGGGCGAGTTCGTTCCCGTTCAGGCCGACCTCGGCGGCAAGCTCGTGGAGATTGGCGCAAAGCAAGGTTCGCATGTCCAGAAAGGACAGACTGTAGCCTGGATTGAGCGCAATCACGAATAAAAACAATAAATTGTGAAGGCAAAAAGATGAAGGGCTGAAGTGCGTGACGGTCGCCGTCAATGAAGACTTGCCTTTCATCTTTTTGCCTTTTGGTTTTTCCTGTACTGATTTTATCTGACAGGTATCAGTTACATTTTTTATATATAAGCAATTGGATTACCAGCGCATTTTAGACAAATACTACCCCGAAGACAATAATCTTCGCAGGCTGCTCCTGCGTCACAGCCGCGACGTGGCAGACATGGCACTGGAGATTTGCAACCGCCATCCCGAATTGAAGATGGACCGACAGTTTGTAGAAGAGGGGGCTATGCTGCACGACATCGGCATCTTCGAGACCGACGCGCCGAGCATCTACTGTCATGGCAAAGACCCTTACATACTGCATGGCTACGACGGTGCCGAACTGCTCCGTGCCGAAGGCTTCCCGCGTCATGCCAGGGTGTGCGAACGTCACACCGGAGCCGGAATCGGCTTGAAAGAGATTGAGGAACAAAATCTTCCGTTGCCGCATCACGACTTTCTTCCCGAGACATTGGAAGAGAAGGTGATATGCTATGCTGACAAATTCTACTCGAAATCGCATCCAGACAGGGTTAAGACCCTCAAAGAGGCAGAGCACAGCGTTGCCAAGCACGGCGAGGACGGCCTTGCGCGTTTTCTGGAAATGGAGCGGATGTTCGGATAAGGTGGCTCAACCGTATCAGGTTGACGGAAGAGACAGCGGAACGTGAAATTCGATAAATCCGGAAAAGTTAAATAAAACATAAAATGCGGAAGGTGGGAGAGGGTTAGCCCGATTTTGAGTAATTTTGCATTCTGCATTATAATTGATAATGAGAATAAAGACCGTCATATCGCTTCTTCTGTTTGCCATCATCTTTGTGATGGGTGGAACCAACGTCCCATTACAGAAAAAAAAGAAGATCACGGTCATTGACAGCGATACGACAGTCGGCAAGAAGGATATCGTGGCCGGCGACTCGGCCGGCAACGCCATTGTGGACACTACCCAGATGGACTCGCTCCAACTGGCCATATATCACCATAACAAAGCCATTGACGACTCGGTACGTCTCGACTCGATGAACCGCCAGAAGTCTAACGGAATCAATTCGCCGGTCAACTACACCGCCGACGACTCGCTCGTTTACTACGCAGGGCAGAAACGTGCCTATCTGTACGGCAACGCCACCGTGAAGTATGAGAACATGGACCTGAAGAGCGAAAAGATAAACATGAGTCTGGACAGCAGTCTGGTACATGCTACAGGTGTACGCGACACCACCGACTCGACAGGGCACACTCTTGTCGGAACTCCCGTCTTCACGATGGGGTCAGACGAATATGAAAGCGACACAATGGCATTCAATTTCAAGACAAAGAAGGGTCTCATCGGCAACGTCTACACCAAGCAGGAAGACGGATTCCTGCGCAGTGAACTGTCAAAACGCAACGCGAACGGCGACATCTATCTCCAGCACGGACGCTACACCACATGCGATGCCAAGCATCCCGATTTCTACATCGCTCTTTCGCGGGCCAAGGTACGTCCCGGCAAAGACGTAATCTTCGGACCGGCTTATCTTGTAGTTGCCGATGTTCCTCTGCCTCTGGCCATACCATACGGCTTCTTCCCGTTCACGAAGAGCTATTCGAGCGGCTTCATCATGCCGTCATACGGAGACGAAAGTGCACGAGGCTTCTATCTGCGTGACGGCGGGTACTATTTTGCAATAAGTGACAAGTGGGACTTGAAGCTTCTCGGCGAAATCTACACCAAAGGTTCATGGGGCTTGTCGGCGGCAAGCAACTACCAGAAACGTTACAAGTATAGCGGAAGCTTCTTCTTCAGCTATCAGGACACCAAGAACGGCGACAAGGGCATGCCAGACTTCACCGAGCAGAAAAGCTTCAAGGTGCAGTGGAACCATCGTCAGGATTCCAAGGCCAATCCGTTCAGTTCGCTCTCGGCCAGTGTCAACTTTGCCACGTCGAGCTATGAACGCAACAACCTCAACAGCCTCTACAACCCGCAGACTCTCACACAGTCGACCCGAACGTCATCGGTGAGCTGGAGCACTACGTTTTCGAGTATCGGCATGAGCCTGAGTACCACGTCGAACCTCTCGCAGAACATGATTGACTCTACTATGTCGGTCACGCTGCCCGACCTCAATATCTCTATCAGCCGCTTCTATCCTTTCAAGCGCAAACATGCTGCAGGAAAAGAACGCTGGTATGAGAAAATAGCCGTCAGCTATACAGGTCAACTGTCAAACCGCATAAACACAAAAGAAAACCTTTTCTTCAAGTCAAATCTCATAAAGGACTGGGAGAACGGTTTCAACCATAACATCCCTGTCAGTGCCAATTTCATGCTGTTCAACTGTCTCAACGTCAGTCCGTCGTTCAATTTCACTGACCGCATGTACACCAACAAGATTCTGCGTTCGTGGGATGTCGAACGGCAAGAAGAAAAGCGCGACACCGTCTACGGTTTCAACAACGTGTACAACTGGAACATGTCACTCGGCCTGTCGACCAAGATGTACGGTTTCTGGACACCAAGCAAGAAAATCTTCGGCGACAAGATACAGACCATACGTCACGTCATAACTCCGTCATTGCAGTTCAGCTACGCGCCAGACTTCGGCGCATCGCGCTACGGTTATTGGAAAACCTACCAGAAGACCGACGCTGACGGCAATGTCTCTATGGTCGAATATTCGCCTTACAGCAGCGGCATGTACGGTGTGCCGGGTAAGGGGATGTCTGGTAACCTGTCTCTGGACGTGTCGAACAATATCGAAATGAAGATTAAGTCGGACAAAGACTCGACCGGCGTGAAGAAGATAAGTCTGATAGACGAACTCGGTTTCAACCTCGGCTATAACTTTGCAGCCAAGGAACGTCCGTGGAGTGACCTGTCTGTGCGTCTGCGTCTGAAATGGTGGAAGAGCTACACCTTCAATATGACCGCACTCTTCGCTACCTACGCATATGAGCGAGGAGCCGACGGTGTGCCGCGTCTTAGCAACCACACGGAATGGAGTCACGGACGCTTCGGACGTTTCCAGGGCACATCCCAGAACATCTCGTTCACCCTCAATCCAGAAAAACTGAAGAAGCTCTTCGGACATGGAGATGACGATGACGACGAAGAAAAACGCAACAGCAAGGACGCAGAAGGAGTAGACACGGACATTGAGAGTAACGTCGACGACGACATGATTGAAGGTCAGCGCGGAGCGAAGAAGAAAAACACCGGCGGCAAGGCCGAAACTGATGCCGACGGCTACATGCGTTTCTCGATGCCGTGGTCGCTTACTTTCGGTTATGGCATAACGATGAGTGAAGACATGAATCCTGACAAGTTCAACGACAAGACAGGACGATTCCCCTATAAGTTCACCCAGACCCTCAACTTCAGCGGCAATATCCGCATCAGTGACGGATGGAACATAAGCTTCTCCAGCGGCTATGACTTTCAGGAGAGCAAGCTCTCAATGACTACGGCATCGCTCAACCGCGACCTTCACTGCTTCAACATGAGCTGCTCGGTGGTGCTCGCTCCGTACACAAGCTACAACTTTACTTTCCGTTGCAATGCCTCTACGCTCACCGATGCTTTGAAGTATGATAAGCGAAGTGGCTATAGCAATGCTGTGCAGTGGTACTGATTAGGCCTTTACGATGACATTGTGTTGATGAAGTCTCCCGATTTTCTAAAAATATTGAATTTGTTTCCTCGTTTCGTTTTTTTTCAGTAAGTTTGCACATACTTACTCACGGCGTGCTCTGTAAAATAACATATCTGGATTTACAACCGCCTTATAACGAAACAAACATTATTCAATATGGAAATCACAGAACGTTTTTTGAATTACACCAAGTTTGACACTCAGTCGAACGAAGACTCGCCGAGCATTCCCAGTACGAAGAAGCAGCTTGTCTTTGCCGAATATCTGAAGAAGGAGCTTGAGCGCGAAGGTCTGTCCGATGTCGAGATGGACGACATGGGCTATATCTACGCCACACTCAAGTCCAACACGAAGAAGAACGTACCCACGATAGGCTTCATTTCCCACTATGACACCAGCCCTGACTGTAGTGGCGCAGACATAAAGGCCCGCATCGTCAAAGACTATGACGGCGGTGACATCACGCTCTCCAAAGGCATCGTTTCTTCGCCTTCCACTTTCCCTGAACTGAAACAGCACGTCGGCGAAGACATTATCGTTACAGACGGCCACACTCTTCTCGGTGCCGACGATAAAGCCGGCATAGCCGAGATTGTTCAGGCTATGTGCTATCTGCGCGACCATCCCGAAATCGAGCATGGCGACATACGCGTGGCGTTCAATCCCGACGAGGAGATAGGAAAAGGCGCCCACAATTTTGATGTCGAGAAGTTTGCCTGCCAGTGGGCTTATACCATGGACGGCGGCGACCTCGGCGATTTGGAGTATGAAAACTTTAATGCTGCCGGAGCAAAGATTCATATAAAGGGCGTGAGCGTACATCCGGGTTACGCCAAAGGCAAGATGGTCAATGCAAACCGTCTGGCCGTAGAGTTCGCCGACATGATACCTGCAAAGGAAACACCCGAGGAAACTGAAGGCTACGAAGGCTTCTACCATTTGTTGGGTATACAGTCGTGCACCGAACGCGCCACGTTGTCGTACATAATTCGCGACCACGACCGCAACCTGTTCGAGAACCGCAAATTGTTCATCGAAGACTGTGTGCGCAGAATGAATCTGAAATACGGCGAAGGCACTGTCAAGGCAGATATCAGCGACCAGTACTACAACATGAAGGAGAAGATAGAGAACAACATGCACATCATCGACATAGTTCTCAAGGCCATGCAGGAGTGTCACATCGCTCCAAAAGTCGCTCCGATACGTGGCGGAACGGATGGAGCGCAGTTGTCCTTCAAGGGGCTTCCGTGTCCCAACATCTTCGCCGGAGGTGTCAACTTCCACGGCCCTTATGAGTTTGTAAGCATCCAGGTGATGGAGAAGGCCATGGACGTGATAGTTAAGATCTGCGAACTTACGTCTCACTACAACGACTAAGAATATGAAATAGACTGATACGGACAAGGTTGTTCTCCATGAAAGAAACAGTCTTGTCCGTATTTTTTTTTCATTTCGGGCAATATGCCCGACGGTATGGCCGGAGTGTCTGTCGCCATAATAAGAAATCGGAGAATAACAGTTATGTCAGAATTGCCAACCCTTGTCCACGACTTGGCCCTCATTTTGGGTGTGGCCGGTATCACCACTCTTGTTTTCAAGCGATTGCGCCAGCCCCTTATCCTGGGGTATGTCGTGGCCGGCTATATAGTAGGTCCGCACATGCCCTACACATTTACGGTGGCGGATACTGCCAACATACATATCTGGGCAGATATAGGAGTTATGTTTTTGCTCTTCTCGCTCGGTCTCGATTTCTCGTTCAAAAAGATAATCAAAACAGGTGTCGCCCCCATCATAACCACCTGTACGATAGTTTTTTGCATGATGGTACTGGGAATGGTCATGGGGCACGCTTTCGGGTGGAGCCGTATGGATTGTGTATTTCTCGGCGGTATGCTGGCAATGAGTTCTACCACAATTATCTATAAGGCTTTCGGCGACATGGGACTTAGGCAGCAACAGTTTGCCAAACCGGTTATGAGTGTCCTCATTCTCGAAGACATCCTTGCCATTGTGATGATGGTGATGCTTTCAGCCATTGCCGTGGGCAAGAACCCCGACGGCGGCCAGATGATAGGCAGCATAGCCCGGATTGCTTTCTTTCTGGTGCTGTGGTTTGTCGTCGGCATCTTTGTCGTTCCTATATTTCTGAGGTCTGTGCGCAGGCTCATCAACGACGAGACACTTCTGGTTGTTTCCGTGGGACTGTGCTGTCTTATGGCCGTACTTTCAACAACGGCCGGATTCAGTTCGGCTTTCGGAGCCTTTGTCATGGGTTCCATTCTTGCCGAGACAGTCGAAGCCGACCGCATAGAACGTCTTGTCGCTCCGGTCAAAGACCTTTTCGGGGCTGTCTTCTTTGTTTCAGTGGGTATGCTTGTCGACCCAAAGATAATTGTAGAATACGCTGTTCCCATCATTGTCCTTGTTATGACAATCATTGTCGGCCAGACTCTCTTCGGTACGTTCGCCTTTGTTCTTGGTGGCCAGACTTTGCGGTCGGCCATGCGTTGTGGCTTTTCTATGGCCCAGATAGGCGAATTCTCGTTTATCATAGCTTCGCTCGGGTTGTCGTTAGGTGTGATAGGCCATTTCCTTTATCCTGTGGTAGTGGCTGTGTCGGTCATCACCACATTTCTTACACCTTATATGATAAGGGCAGCCGTTCCGTGTTACAACTGGACGGTACGTGTAATGCCAGACAGCTGGATTGCGATGCTCAATAATCTTACGCTCAGCCGTCCGGCCAAGACAGGTAACAGCAAATGGAAGGTCTTGCTCTTGGACATGGCCCGTAACACTTTCGTCTATTCTATTCTTTCTATGGCGACTGTCGTGCTGATGCTGAGAGCGTTTCTGCCTTTTGTGCGCAGCATTCTTCCCCACTGGTGGGCCAATGCCGTATGCGGTCTGCTCACAGTGGTGGCGATGGCTCCTTTCTTGCGTGCTATAATAATGAAAAAGAACCATAGTGAAGAGTTCAAGTCACTTTGGAGTGAGAGCAGAGTCAACCGTCTGCCTCTTCTGTTCACAGTTCTCGTGCGTATGGTCATAGCCACTGCGTTTATCTTTTATGTTTGCAACTATCTTACCCGTTTCGCCAATGCCTTCATGCTGAGCATAGCTGTCGGGGCTGTGATGCTGATTGTAGTTTCGCGAAGCATGAAACGACGCAGCATCCGTCTGGAGCGGATGTTCGAGCAAAACCTGCGGTCGCGTGACATCGAGGCACAGGTGCTCGGTACTAAGAAGCCTCTCTATGAAGGGCGGCTGCTCGACCGCGACATCCATATAGGCGACTTTGTCATTCCGGAAGGGTCGTCATGGGCAGGTCGGCGACTACGCGATTTGCGTATTGGCAGTCGTTTCGGCGTTATGGTCAGCAGCATCCTGCGTGGCCGATGGCGCATCAACATACCCGGTGGCGACAGCGTGTTCTTTCCCGGCGACCGTGTGCAGGCTATCGGCAGCGACAATCAGCTTGCCGTCTTCCAGGCAGCTGTAGATAGCGAAGTCATGGCCGACGACCCCGACATAGAGAGCCGCGAGATGAAGCTGCGCCGTGTCATGTTCGGACATGGCAGCTGCTTTGTCGGCAAGACTCTCGGCGAGAGTGGCATACGCGAACAGTTCGGCTGTATGGTCGTCGGTCTGGAAGAAGGAAGAGAGAATTTGACCACCATCCATCCGTCCTACCGTTTCCGCGAGGGCGACATCCTGTGGATAGTGGGCGAGGAGAAGAACATCGACAAGATAGAAGCCTTTTCAGGTGATTAGAGAAAAGGCTGTCGAATCGTGCCCTATTGTCGCTTATTTGTTGCAAATACATTTCTTTTTTTCTTGAATACAGTCATATTCTGCCTTTTTTAACACGATAATGTCTTCAGGCTTGTATAAGGGCCGTTTCGAGTGGAGCGGATGCTTTTAATACATATCTGCTCTGTGTTAAATAGTACAAACGAGAGTTAACCGACTAAACCTTTGTATGCTTATTTACATCTAAAAAATATCTGCAGTGAAGTTTTAACTTCATACTGTAAAGAAAAGCGGTAAAGAATGCTCAAATAGAAACATTCATAATCAGAACAACTAAATCAAAATAACGATAATGAACAGATTGGAAGTAATATGCATGACTGTCCTGCTCAGTGGCTTAGGGCACGGTATTTGTCAAGCCCGCCAGTGGACTCTCAAGAGCTGCATCGACTATGCGCTTGCCAACAACATCTCGCTGAAGAAAGCCGGACTGGAAGGCAAGACGGCCGAAGAAACACTGAAACAGAGTCAGGCCGCGCTGCTGCCATCGCTCAGCTTCTCTACTTCGCAGAACGCGACATACCGCCCTTGGCCGGAAAGCGGGCGCGGAACGGTGGCTAACGGTTATGTGCAATCGAGCGTCGACAAGGTTTACTATAACGGCATGTACAGCGTCAGCGGCAACTGGACGGTGTGGAACGGAGGACAGAACACCAACGCCGTGAAGCAGAACCGCATAGCCGCACAGAAGTCGCAGCTCGACTCGGCTGTGACGGCCAACTCTATTGTAGAACAGATTGCCCAGCTCTACGTCCAGATACTCTACTCGACCGAGGCGATAGACGTAAGCCGTGAAAGCTATGCCACAAGCAAGGCCAACGAGGAGCGTGGGATGGCGATGGCCAAAGTAGGAAAGATGAGCAAGGCCGATCTGGCACAGCTTACGGCGCAGAGGGCGCAGGACGAGTACAACATCGTTGAGGCCGAGAGCAACATGCGCAACTATAAGCGGCAGCTCAAGCAGTTGCTCCAGATAACCGACGACGAGGAGTTTGACGTCGCCGTGCCCGACCTTACCGACGGCATGGCCACGCAGGACATTCCGGCCATGAACGCCGTCTACACGGCAGCCCTTGGCATCCGCCCCGAGATTCAGAGCGCGAAACTCGGAATACAGAGCAGCGAACTGGCCATAAAGATGGCCAAGGCACAGAGTATGCCAACCGTCGGGCTTACAGCCGGTGTGACTACCAACACCACATCGATGAGCGACAGTCAGTGGGGCAAACAGCTGAAGAACAATCTCGACTTCGGGTTGGGTGTCACCGTGAGCGTACCCATCTTCGACAACCGCTCGTCGAAGACCGCACGCAACAAGGCCGTAATAGAAAAGCAGAACTACCTGCTCGACCTGCAGGACAAGCAGACCGCACTCTATTCGACAATAGAGAACTACTGGCTCCAGGCCGTCACCAACCAGAACAAGTTTCGCGCGGCCAAGGCTTCTACACAGAGTGCCAAGGACAGTTATGAACTTCTGAGCGAACAGTTCGCGCTCGGACTAAAGAACATTGTAGAACTTATGACCGGCAAGAACAATCTGCTCACCGCACAGCAGAACGAACTGCAAAGCAAGTATCTCGCAATACTCAACATCGACATGCTAAACTTCTACAGTACAGGAAAGATAAAATAGAATGACAGTACGCATGACTCCGGTCTTCGGCCAGCAAAGACGAAGAAACGGTGAACGCTCTGTATCCGTTACACTAAATATCAGGACAACAGTAAATGAATAAAAGAAACAAAATCGTGGCTGCTGCCGTCGTTGTGGTCGCCGCCGTCGCTGTCTGGGCGTTGTCGGGCGGCGAAAAGAAAGAGAACATCAGTTTTGACACGGCCAAGGCCGCACCTGCTAATATCCGTAACAGCATCACCGCTACCGGGTCGATAGAGCCGGTAACGTCGGTGACAGTAGGTACGCAGGTGAGCGGAATCATCAGCAAACTCTATGTCGACTACAACAGTACAGTTAAGAAAGGTCAGGTCATAGCCGAACTGGACAAGACCAACCTGATGAGCCAGCTCAAGACCGCTAATGCCAACCTTGCCAACGCGCAAAGCAACCTCAACTACCAGCGCGACAACTACCGCCGTTATCACACGCTGTTCAGCAAGGGTCTGGTCAGTGCCGACGAGCACGAGACGGCCTTGCTGTCATTCAGGCAGGCAAAGGAACAGGTGGCTTCAGCAAAAGAAGAAGTCAGCCGTGCCAAGACCAATCTGAGTTATGCCACAATCACGTCGCCAATAAACGGCGTGATTCTGTCAAAGTCGGTGGAGGAGGGGCAGACCGTAGCTGCCAGCTATGCTACGCCTGAGCTGTTCACCATCGCACAGAACCTGACCAACATGCAGGTTGTGGCCGATGTTGACGAAGCAGACATTGGCGATGTGCGCGAAGGCCAGCACGTCACCTTCACTGTCGATGCCTATCCCGATGACACATTTGAGGGAACTGTGAAACAGGTGCGACAGGAAGCCACAACTACCAATAATGTTGTGACCTACGAGGTGGTGATAAGTGCGCCCAACGCCGACCTCAAGCTCAAACCCGGGCTTACGGCCAACGTCACCATTTACACCGCCGAGAGGTCGGGAGTACTGAGTGTACCGAGCAAGGCTCTGCGCTATACTCCTACCAAGGAGACTGTAGGCAAATTTAAGATCCAGGACGTGAACGCAAAGAATAAGGTGTGGACAATAGAGGGTGACAAGATAGTGGCCCACCGGGTGAACATAGGCATGACCGACGGCACTAATACGGAAATACTGGGCGGAATAGCAGCCGGAACCGTCGTCGTCACCGGTATCAAGGTGCAGGAAGGCGGCGAAGACCAGGCTTCGGCCGAAGGCGGCGAGAGCAGTCCTTTTGCTCCGGGGCCTCCGGGAGGTAAAAAGAAAAAATAATAGCACGATGGATGAGAATAAAGTTGTAATAGAACTCCGGGATGTCAAGCGCGACTTCCTTGTCGGCGACGAGACAGTGCACGCACTGCGCGGAGTGTCGTTCAAGATATACGAAGGCGAGTTTGTTACCATTATGGGTAAGTCGGGTTCGGGCAAGTCGACCTTGCTCAACCAGCTAGGATGTCTCGATACGCCTACAAGTGGCGAATATCTGCTCGACGGCATACCAGTCCGTACAATGTCGAAGCCACAGCGCGCAGTACTGCGCAACCGCAAGATAGGCTTCATCTTCCAGAACTACAATCTGCTACCCAAGACTACGAGTGTTGAAAACGTAGAGCTGCCCCTGATGTATAATCCAGCGGTCGGGGCGAAGGAGAGATTCGACCGTGCAGTCGAAGCCCTGAAGGCTGTCGGGCTGGGCAACCGTCTGTATCACAAGTCCAACCAGATGTCGGGCGGACAGATGCAGCGCGTGGCCATAGCCCGTGCGTTGGTCAACAATCCTGCCGTAATTCTGGCCGACGAGGCTACGGGCAATCTCGACACCCGCACGTCGTTCGAGATACTCGTGCTGTTTCAGAAGCTGCACGCTGAAGGGCGTACCATCATCTTTGTGACACACAATCCTGACATCGCCAACTATTCGTCGCGCAACATCATGCTGCGTGACGGACATGTCATCAGCGATCAGTATAACGATAACATCCTGTCGGCCAAGGACGGACTCGACGCTCTGCCGCCGAACTCCGACGAATAGCCGGATTCCGACAACAAATAAAGACAAGAATGAACTATACCAATCTTTTCAAAATCGCCATACGGGCGATAGCGGCCAATAAGATGCGGTCCTTCCTCACGGCTTTAGGAATAATTATCGGAGTGGCTTCGGTGATAACGATGCTTGCCATCGGACAAGGCTCTAAACGCAGCATACAGGCCAACATAGCCGAGATGGGTTCTAACATGATAATGATAAGTCCGGGTGCCGACATGAGGGGCGGCGTGAGACAGGAGGCTTCGGCCATGGAAACGCTGAAGATGAACGACTATACGACGCTAAAGGACGAGTGCGACTACATCAAGGCCATAAGCCCCACGGTGAACAGCAGCGGCCAGTGGATATACGGCAACAACAACACGCCGTCGTCCATCTACGGTGTCAACCGCGACTATCTGGAAATAAGACAGCTGTCGGTAAGTGAAGGTGAGATGTTCACCGATGCCGACATAAAGGCCAGTGCCAAAGTGTGCATACTCGGACAGACCGTCGTCGACAATCTTTTCCCCGACGGGTCCGACCCGGTGGGCAAGGTAGTAAGGTTCAACTCCATACCATTCCGCGTCATAGGTGTGCTGAAGAAAAAAGGCTACAACTCGATGGGCATGGACCAGGACGACCTAGTGCTTGCACCGTACACCACAGTAATGAAGCGCATTCTCGCCCAGACCTATCTCGGAGGCATCACTTGCTCGGCCATAACCGAAGGGCTGACCGACAAGGCGACCGAGGAAATAACCGAAATACTCCGGCGCAACCATAAGCTGAAAGACGCTACCGACACTTCAGAGGCCGATGATGACGACTTCAATATCCGCTCACAGGAAGAACTGGCCAGCATGATGAACTCTACCACCGATATGATGACTATGCTTCTGGGATGTGTCGCAGGCATTTCACTGATTGTAGGAGGTATCGGCATTATGAACATCATGTACGTGAGTGTGACCGAACGCACACGCGAAATCGGTCTGCGTATGAGTGTCGGAGCACGCGGAGTTGACATTCTCAGCCAGTTCCTCATCGAAGCCGTCCTGCTCAGCGTCACGGGTGGCGTGATAGGAGTTCTGCTCGGAGTGGGCGCATCCTACGCTGTGAAGGTCGTGGCTCACTGGCCGATCTATATCCAGATGTGGAGTATCGTAATGAGTTTTGCCGTATGCACTCTCACGGGAGTCTTCTTCGGATGGTATCCCGCCAAGAAGGCGGCGCAACTTGACCCGATACAGGCCATAAGGTACGAATAGGGTCTGCCGTAGCCGAATTTACGGTAAACCGGCTTTGCTGTGACAGCGGAATGTTTGGTCTTGATGTCATGGCAAAGCCGGTTTGTCGTTTCTTTACTTTGATGGTATTTGGGGGCATGGTTGTCTTTTGCTCATAAAAAAGCATATTCCCAAAGACACCGGAATAGAAAAAAGAACAGCATTCTTAAACAGTCTGAGAAAAAAAACGTACTTTTGCATTTTAGAAAAGTATTTATTATTTCAACCAAATGTCAATATGGCCGAAAGAAATGATTCGCCTACACCCATCCGACATACAATAAAGGCATTATGAAGTACAGGCTGCTTTGTCTTTTGATGAGAACTCTGTCGTGTATTCCGTTCCGTGCACTGTACTTGTTGTCTGATCTGTTGTATTGTCTGCTCTTCTATATTGTGCGTTATCGTCGGAAGACCGCTCATCGCAACATCTGCGAGTGTTTCCCTGAGATGAGCCATGCAGATGCGGAGCGGATAGAGAAATCTTTTTACCGCTTTTTTGCCGACATGCTGCTCGAAAGCGTAAAGATGTGTTCAATATCGGAAGACGAGATGCGCCGGCGGATGAGATTCACTAACGCCGATACGGTAAATGCCGTGTTAGATGGAGGCAAGTCTGTTTCCTTATTTCTGGGTCATTATGGCAATTGGGAGTGGGTGTCGTCTATGCCTTTGTGGCTGACCAAGAAAGCAATAGCTGCGCAAATCTATCACAAGTTGCGTGACAAGGATTTCAATCGGCTTATATTGTACAATCGTGGACGTATGGGGGCGGTGAGTGTGGACATGCGTAGGACAGCACGTTACGTCAATGAGTTGGCCATAGAACACAAAGTGAGCATCATCGGATACATTGCCGACCAATCGCCGAAGATGAGAGAATCGACCCACTTTCTGACTTTCCTTCATCACAAAACGCCCGTACTGGTAGGACCGGAGAAGATAACCAAGCATTATGGACACGAGGCTTGGTTTGTGAAAGTGACGAGAGTGGGGCGCGGCTATTATGAAGCTGAGTTCGTCAAGATGCACGATAATCCCAAATCGTTGCCCGACTTCGAACTTACGGAAATCTATTACCGTATGCTCGAACAGACCATCGAAGAGCATCCCGAACTGTATCTGTGGACACACAAGCGGTTCAAGCATGCCGAAAAGTTGAACGAATAAAAAAGAATTAACGAAACACAAACATTACGTTTCCCTATAAAATTTATGGACATAGATTTTGTGATTACGTGGGTCAATATGAACGATTCACAATGGAAGGCAGATTTTATTGATTATAGTCGCAGAGCCGACAACGAAAAGAACAGCGTGTCGGAAGCCCGATTCCGCGATTACGGATTATTGAAATATTGGTTTCGTGGAGTGGAGAAATTTGCTCCGTGGGTGCGCAAAATCCATTTTGTCACCAGCGGACAAAAGCCCGACTGGCTCGATACTTCTAATCCTAAAATCCATCTCGTCGACCACAAAGACTATATCCCGTCGCAGTTCCTGCCCACATACAATTCGGTGGTCATAGAGCGATACATGTACAAGATTCCTGGACTGGCCGAACATTTCGTTTATTTTAATGACGACTTCTATATAATAAATAAGGTTGGGGAAGAACGCTTCTTCCGGAACGGACTGCCTTGCGACATCGCAGCTTTCCTTTACAATCCGTCGTGGTCGCAATGGTACCGCAGGATAAAGAACAACCTGAAGATAATCAATGGCAATTTTGACAAGCAAGAGGTGATGGCGCGTGACCATGACAAATGGTTCGACAAGAGTTATGGCTCGCATGCCTTATGGAACTACTTGATGAAACCTTACAATAAGTTTATCACTCTTCGCACCCCTCACAACGCGCAACCTTATCTGAAAACCACATTCGAAAGAGTATGGGCTGTAGCAGGGAAAGAACTTACGGAGACTTCGTCCAACCGTTTCCGCGCATCTACCGACTTCACTCCCGAGCTTTTCCGCATGTGGCAGATATGCGAAGGCAACTTTGTTCCCTACAACACTTACCGCGACACCAAGATGTTCCCGCTGATGATCAGGTCCAAACAGGCCATAAAGGCAATATACGAACAGTCCTACTCGCTGGTTTGTCTGAATGACAACATCCATATACGCAACTACGAACATGTGATGGGACTGATAAAAGACGCTTTCGAGCATATACTGCCTGAGAAGTCGAGTTTTGAACTTTAAAGCCGCGACGGCACCGTCCGGCCAAATCAACAACACATACGACATGAACAAGGCATTTGCAGAAATAATAGCCGGAATGATTCCTTGCAGAATGGAGCGCAACCGTTGGCGCGGCATCCTGCGCTACGGTCTGCTCAGGGCGTTGAAGCTGAAGCAGAAGATGAGGCGCAACCGCACACGCCCGAAGTATTATCTGGCAGTATGCGCCATAGCGAAGAACGAGGGTCCGTATTTTAAGGAATGGATAGAATGGCACCGGAAAATGGGCGTGGAGAAGTTCTACATCTACGACAACGGGAGTACTGACTGTACCCGGGAGGTGCTGGAGCCGTACGTCCGGTCGGGAGTTGTAGAGTACACCTTCTTTCCCGGACACAGACAGCAGCTCGCCGCATATGACGACTGCTTCGATCGGCATCGTCTCGACACCCGATGGCTGGCCGTTATTGATCTCGATGAATTTATCGTCCCTGTAAAAGACAAGACCATCCCTGACTTCCTGCACCGCATGGAGCGTTTCTCCGTCGTCGAAATCAACTGGCTCATCTACGGTAGCGGTGGCGCGAAAACTCATGAAGAGGGTGGGGTGATGGAGCGGTTCCGCTGTCATTCGCTGCCTGGCGAATGGCTGAACCGCCACGTTAAGAGCATCGTCGACCCCAGACGGGTTTGCACAATGACTGGTTGTCACGAGGCAGCACGTCTGTCCGGAAAGGCAGCCGACTCGCACGGCAACGTGATAAAAGATGGCTTCCGTCATCGTGAACCCCAGCAGGATGTCATCCGCATCAACCATTACGCCGTGAAGTCATATGAAGAATTTCTGTCCAAACGGGCCAGAGGACGTGCTCGCACTGATAGTCTGCGTGATATGGGATACTTCAAGCAGTATGACTTGAACGACATAAAGGAATGAATACAAATTTTGCAGAACATTCAGTCAAAACCATTACGCCGGACACCAGCTGAACTGGCCTAAATAAAAGCTACAATGAGCATTATGAACGAAGAATCAAACAAACTCAAGCCTGAAGTAGTAGTGTCGATGACTTCTTTTCCGCAGGCTATACAGTATGCAGTCGGAGCTATACGGTCGATACTGAACGGATCGGTGCTGCCTGACAAACTGGTGCTGTATCTCACTTTTTCGCAATTCGGAGACGGGCAGATGCCGCAGGAACTGCTCATTTTGTCTGAGGACAATCCGATTTTCGAGATACGCAATTACGACCGCGACATACGTTCTTACAGAAAATTAATTCCAGCCATACAAGATTTTCCCGATTCTACTATTATAACTGTGGACGACGATGTCTGCTACCATCCCAACATGGTACGCGACTTGCTGCGGCTTCACCGCGAGCTGCCCGATGCGATACTGGCCCACCGTGCCAAGCTTATGAAGCCCGGCGAACCTTACCGCCATTGGCGTAAGTATCGCTGGTATCATTTTCTGTTCAAACGGATACATTCCGGTTTCAAGAACATACAGACGGGCGTGGGAGGTGTTCTGTATCCGCCGCATTGTCTGAAAGAGGACATGCTCGATGTAGATAAATTCGCGGCCATTGCCCCAACGACCGACGACATCTGGTTCTGGGCGGCGGCAGTAGCCAATGGCACAAAGATAGTACCTGTACCCTTCGGCTACAACAAGCCTCGTGGGCTGGGCAAGCCCAAAAGTCTGTCGCTTAAGACTGTCAACTTCAAGACTGGTAAAGACTTGAATGCCGCCGCGCTCAAAGCCATTGTCGAGCATTATCCGGTTGTCGGTGAGCGTATAGGGTACTATGTAGAAAGAAACAAGCAGTATTAAAGGCTATGGCTAAAGACAAAAATATAGAGAGGCAGAAGGTTGTTGTGTCAATGACTTCTTTTCCTGCGGCTATACCTTACGCCGTACAGGCTATTCGCTCTGTCCTTGCCGGTTCGGTTCTGCCAGACAAGATGGTGCTTTATCTTGACTCGCAGAAATTCCCGGACGGAAAGGTTCCCGAAGCACTTGAAGCGTTGAAGAAGGAATACCCCATCTTCGAGGTAAGATTCGACCCGGCCGAAATACGCTCGTATAAGAAACTAATTCCTGCATTAAAAGACTTCCCGAACGACGTGATAGTGACCGTCGATGACGACATAAAATACCATACAGACATGTTGCGCGACCTGCTACGGCTGCACAAGCAATTGCCTGATGTGATTATCGCCCATCGTGTAAGGCGCATACGATTAAACTTGCCTTACCGGAAGTGGAGAAAGTATAAGTGGTATGACTTCATTTTTAAGAAGATACACTACAATCATCTTGCAATGCAGACGGGAGTAGGCGGAGTACTTTATCCACCCTATTCGTTGGACACCAAGATGCTTGAGCCTTCGCTCTTCATGGCTATCGCTCCCACAGCCGACGATGTGTGGTTCTGGGCTGCTGCAGTGTCTAAGGGAACATACGTAGTGCCCCTGCCTGGCGGAAAGAACCATCCTGAAGAAATCGGCAAGCCAGGCGAGATGGCTTTGCAGACTTTTAATATAAAGCAAGGCGAAGACCGCAACCGGGAAACGCTGGAAAGAATACTCGACAGATATCCTCAAATAAAACAAAAGACAGACAAACACTGACTTATGAAAAAGATAATTATAGATGCCTATCCCGTGGCTACGCCTTACGTAGGATTGGGCGAATATTGCAGACGGTTAGGAGAAGGACTTAACGAGCATGCCGAAGAACTGCGCTCTGAACATAAGACAGAAGTAAGTTTCTTTGTACCCCCTAAGTTTAAAGGATGTTTCGGAGATAAGGTCGGCTACATAGAGGTCGCGCCTTCTTTGCGGCGTATGGCGAGGTTTCTTCCGATAAAAGCCGATTTGTATCATGTACCTTATCAATATAGCCGCATCAAGTATCTGTACTTTGCCAAAAAGACCCTGCTTACAATTCATGACATCAATTTTATTTATGAGAAGAAAGGAGACGAATTGGACAGGTCGGTACGCAAGTTTAAAGAAAGAGTGGCTCATGCCAATTATGTGAATTACATTTCCAATTTTGCCTGCGAAGATACAGAGAAGCACTTTAATATAGGCCTGCCGAAGAAAATAATATACAATGGTGTGGCCGATTTCCCTGCTATGGCATTGCATAATGCTACTCTGCCTAAGAATTTGCCAAGCGACTTTATGTTTCATATCTCCAGTCTTAGAGCCAAAAAGAACATCCATCTGCTCGTAGAAATGATGAAATATCTCCCTGAACAGAATCTTGTAATAGCCGGCGACTGGAGTGGGGCATACGGCGAAGGACTTCTGAAGAAGATAAAGGAGGAAAACATCAGCAACGTTTATGCTCTGCCAAACGTGAGCGAGACAGAGAAGATAGCCTTGTATGCCTCTTGTCGGGCTTTCCTCTTTCCGTCTCTGTGTGAAGGATTCGGACTTCCCCCTATCGAAGCTATGAAATTCGGTAAGCCGGTATTCCTGTCTACATTGACCAGCCTTCCCGAAATAGGAGGGAAAGACGCATTTTATTGGAACGACCTGTCGCCAAAAGCTATGGCAGATGTAGTAAGGGCAAAGCTTGCCGATTTTGATGCCGCCCCTTCAGTGTATGCGGAGAAAATGAAGAAGAATGCCAATCGTTTTAATTGGAACCAGTGCGTAGAACAATACATTGAGTATTATTTGGAAATTCTTAAAGGCTGATTCTTATATAATGTAAATTGTGCATGAATGCTATGACATTATACCAGTAAGTTAAGTAAGCATTAGAAAATTTGTCTTAATACATATATATCAAAGGCTTTTAATAAATTTGAGCAATACTCTTTAGAGCAAATATTTGATAAATTTCAATCTGAAGAAATTTCAATAATAACATACTAAAGATTGTTCTTTTTGCGAACAAAGGCATTTCTGGAAAAATTCTGAAACAGTTTTTTTAGCAGGTTGATAATCAGCGGTTTACGAATAACGGCGGTTCGGAGCCTTGAAACGCGGCATTTCAGCGTCTGATATGCGGCATATTAGACGATAATATGCCGCATATTGGAACGTAAGGACACGCATATCAGAAAACCGTGAAAATATTGTTCTGTTTTTCGGTTTTATCTTTGAGGGTAAAAACTGTCTGAATGTGAGCTGACCTTGGCCTTGGTTCGACCATCTTTTCGTGGCGCATAATCAATCTTCGGCCATAAAAACGGGCGATTTTGTTCCGTATTTCGCTCTTTTGCATTATCTTTGTATCTCTTGTATCTTGCGCAGGTCCCGGTTTCTCCGGAGCAACCCAGGATGGCGGGGACCGAGGATAAACAATAATAATATGAGTGACGAGACAAAAGACAAGGACTTATTGAAGGACGGAAACGAAGCTGACAACATGCAGCCCGACACAAGCGGCAGAGACGGACAGACTGATGGCGCACGGACGGACGACGGGCAGGATGGCACCGAGGCCGTGAAGGATGATGAAGACCAAGACGATTCTGCCCAACCCGATGCCCATTCCGACTACAAGCCGGTGAACCGCTTCGACGCTTCGGCCGTGCATCATCTTAGCGGCATGTACCAGAGCTGGTTTCTCGACTATGCCTCGTATGTAATTCTCGAACGTGCAGTGCCGCATATCGAGGACGGACTGAAACCCGTGCAGCGACGCATCCTCCATTCTATGAAGCGGATGGATGACGGACGCTACAACAAGGTGGCCAACATCGTGGGCTACACCATGCAGTTCCATCCCCACGGCGACGCTTCGATCGGCGACGCTCTCGTGCAGATGGGTCAGAAGGATCTGCTCATCGACTGTCAGGGAAACTGGGGCAATATCCTCACGGGCGACCGTGCGGCTGCACCACGATATATCGAGGCGAGGCTTTCCAAATTTGCCCTCGACGTGGTGTTCAACCCAAAGACTACCGACTGGCAGCTCAGCTACGACGGACGCAACAAGGAACCTATCACGCTTCCGGCCAAGTTCCCGTTGCTGCTCGCCCAGGGTGCAGAGGGCATAGCCGTAGGACTGAGTTCTAAGATCCTGCCTCACAATCTCAACGAGATATGCGATGCGGCCATAAAATATCTGCACGGCGAAGACTTCGTGCTCTATCCCGATTTCCCCACAGGCGGCTCGATAGACGTGAGCCGATACAACGACGGACAACGCGGAGGCATGGTCAAGGTGAGGGCAAAGATAGAAAAGCTTGATGCTAAGACCATCGTCATACGAGAGATACCGTACAGCAAGACCACCACCACGCTCATCGACTCTATCCTCAAAGCTATCGACAAGGGCAAGATTAAGGCCAAGAAGGTGGACGACAACACCGCCGCCGAAGTCGAAATACAAGTGCATCTGGCTCCGGGCATATCGTCGGACAAGACCATCGATGCCCTCTACGCCTTCTCCGACTGCGAGATAAACATTTCGCCCAACTGCTGCGTAATCGAGAACGACAAACCATGCTTCCTCACCGTGAGCGACGTGCTGCGCCACTCGGTAGACAGCACAATGGCTCTACTGCGCAAGGAACTGGAGATACGCCGGGGCGAGCTGTTCGAACAGCTGTTCTTCGCTTCGCTCGAAAAGATATTCATCGAAGAGCGCATCTATAAGGACAAGGGCTTTGAGAACGCCGAGAACATGGACGCTGCCGTGGCACATGTCGACAAGCGGCTCGAACCTTTCAAGAAAGACTTCGTGCGCGAAGTGACTCGCGACGACATCTTGCGGCTCATGGAGATAAAGATGCAGCGCATACTGAAGTTCAACAAGGACAAGGCCGACCAGCTCATCGCCAGCATCCGTAAGGAGATAGAAGGCATCGACCACGACCTGGCCCACATGACGGACGTTACGGTGAAGTGGTTCACGTTTATCAAGGACAAATACGGCAAACACTATCCACGCCGCACCGAAATACGCTCTTTCGATACTATCGAGGCGACAAAGGTGGTGGAGGCCAACCAGAAACTGTACATCAACCGTCAGGAAGGTTTTATCGGTACTGGGTTGAAGAAGGACGAATATGTCTGCAATTGTTCTGACATCGACGACATCATCATCTTCTATGAGGACGGCAAGTTCAAGGTCGTTCGTGTGGCCGACAAGATATTCGTGGGCAAGAACATTCTTCATGTCCAGGTGTTCAAGCGCAACGACCGACGCACCATATACAACGCCGTCTACCGTGACGGAAAGAACGGACCTTACTATATCAAGCGTTTCGCCGTGCCGTCGGTGACACGCGACCGCGAGTATGACCTGACCCAGGGTACGCCAGGCAGCCGCGTTGTCTACTTTACGGCCAATCCTAATGGCGAAGCCGAGGTGATAAAGGTGACGCTCGAAGCCAACCCCAGACTGAAGAAGATATTCATAGAGAAAGACTTCTCCGAAGTGATGATAAAAGGCCGCGCCGCCAAGGGCAACCTTGTCACCCGCAATCCCGTCCACCGCATAGGGCTGAAGAGCCGTGGACACTCTACCCTCGGAGGCCGCAAGGTGTGGTTCGACCCCGATGTCAACCGGCTCAACTACGACGACCACGGCCGGCTGCTCGGCGAGTTTAATGAGGGCGAATCTATCCTGGTGGTACTCCGAGGAGGCGAATTCTATATCTCCAACTTCGATGCCAACAACCACTATGAGGACAACATCGAACGTATCGGAAAATGGAATCCTCATAAGGTGTGGACGGCTGTAGTGTTCGATGCCGACAACAACGGCTATCCTTATCTGAAACGTTTCACTATGGATGCCACCAAACGCCACCAGAACTACGGCGGCGACAACCCTGACAGCCACGTGGCACTGCTGACCGACACGGTCTATCCGCGTGTAAAGGTATCCTTCACGCCGATTGTGGGAGAAGACGGTACTGTGACACAACGTCCGCCTATGGTGGTCGATGCCGAACAGTTTGTCGGTGTGAAGAGCTTCAAGGCCAAAGGTAAACGCATCTGCACATGGCAGGTAGACAAGATTGAGGAACTCGAACCTGCACGTTTTCCTGAGCCTGAGCCGGAAGATAATGATAGCGAAGGCGACGGCAAAGACGGTGAGCAGGAAGAAAATCTTGATCCCGATGCAGGGAAAAGCCAACAGCAGGTGATAGACGAAATGACAGGACAACTAAATCTTTTCGAAAATGGCAAAGATGACAATCCGTCTTAGACTGTGTCTGTTGCTGATGGCGGCTCCGTTATCGGCGATGGCCCAGAACGAGGGGCAGAAGACCGACTTGTTGACGGCCGATTCCATACACACCAACGACAAGGACATAACAAATGCCATAATGGTAGGAATCGGGGCGACGCAGATTCTTGACACCTATCTGTCACCCGAGAAATATCGCGGCACCGAAGTGCGCTATCTGTCCCACACGACACGTGAGAGACGATCGAGCCGATGGTCACGCCAGATTGTCCATCAGGGCGACATTGCCTACACCGAGAACCGTTCAGGTGACGGTAACGAGGTGGCCGGAATGTACGGCTTCCAGTATGCATGGCACTACAATTGGAGGATGGCCGAAGGACGGCTGAACATAAAGGCCGGAGCAATGGTCGATGCTACTGTAGGGTTTGTCTATAATACACGCAACGGCAACAATCCTGCTCAGGCACGGGCAGCACTGAACGTGTCGCCTTCAGCTGTGGCTGCCTATCGGTTCAGACTGTGGAACCGTCCGTTTCTGGCACGTTATGAGGTCAGCGCACCGTTGGCCGGACTTATGTTCAGCCCTAACTACGGTCAGTCTTATTACGAGATTTTCACCCGTGGCAACTACGACCACAATATAGTACCGACGACTCTTGCCGCCACGCCGTCACTACGTCAGATGCTGACAATCGACTTTACGCTGGGGCGCACGACGTTGCGCGTGGGTTATCTCGGCGACATGCAGCAAGCCAAGGTCAACAACCTTAAGTCGCACACCTATACCCATGCGTTTGTCATAGGAATTGTCAGGACATTCCGTATCTTTAAGATAAAATATTGAACGTCACAATATAGTCATTATCCGTATGAAACAAATTGTTACTTTATTGATAATGTGTCTCGCGCTGGTATCCTGCGTTGATGAAGAAGAATTTGACAATTCGCCCAGAGGCAATTTTGAAGCTCTGTGGAAAATCATAGACGAACATTACTGTTTTTTCGACTATAAGGCTCAGACCTACGGGCTGGACTGGAATGCTGTACATGCCAAGTACTCGGCACAGATAGACGACCGTATGACCGAGACGCAACTGTTTGAAGTTCTGGGCAATATGCTCGGCGAACTGCGTGACGGACACGTCAACATGTACTCGCGATGGGATGTGGCGCGGAACTGGACATGGCACGAAGAATTTCCGGCCAATGTAAGCGACACACTCCTACGACGATATCTCGGAACAGACTATCGGATAGCGTCAGGGATGAAGTACCGTAAGCTCGACGACAACATGGGCTATCTGCGCTGTGAGTCGTTCGCATCAGGTATGGGGGCAGGCAATCTCGACGAAATAATGCTCTACTTTGCTCCCTGCAACGGACTCATCATAGATATTCGCGACAATGGAGGCGGGCTGCTTTCGTCGGCTCAGGAGTTGGCTGCTCGGTTTACTGATAAGGAACTGCTAGTAGGATACATTCAGCATAAGACAGGACCCGGCCACAACGACTTTTCCGACTTGTCGGAGCAACGGCTAAAGCCAGCTCGTGGCATACGGTGGCACAAACCGGTCGTGGTATTGACTAACAGGTCGGTCTACAGTGCGGCCAACGAGTTTGTCAAGTTCATGCGGTGCTGTCCAAATGTCACTGTCGTGGGCGACCATACCGGTGGAGGAGCCGGTATGCCGTATTCGAGCGAGTTGCCGATAGGGTGGAGCATACGTTTTTCGGCCACGCCGATGTACGACAAGGACAAGAACAGCACCGAGTTTGGCATAGCCCCCGACCATTATGTCTCTCTGACAGACGATGATGTCAGACGCGGCAAAGACACTATCATCGAATATGCCCGACGGATACTGAACGATTAGACCTTCGGCATTAAGACATCGCACATGACAGTCATCGTACTGTCTGCTTTTTCTGACAATTATTAATATTAAATAAAGAAGATAAGTAAGTAATCTAAAATATTTTTATATATCAGTACTAATTTGGCTAATTTCTC